>SICW01000038.1 GCA_009691355.1 Candidatus Woesearchaeota archaeon | reverse complement strand
TAAAAAACTATTGTCTTCTGATGAATTAGCATACAAGTTAGACCTGAGCAGGGCAACAGTCATTCATCATTTAGAAAAACTGATTTCTAACGGACTTGTCATTATTGAAGATGGGAAGTATGCACTACGAGAAAAGAATCTCGCATCTACATTGAAAAAGATGAAACAAGATGTACTCTCTGCATATGATAATTTAGAAGAAATAGCGAAAGAAATAGATAAAAAATTACAAATTTAAAAAGAACCTTTTCTGTAGATAAGATCTTCATCTACCCGCTTAAAGACATGAATTTCTTTTTCAGTAAACCAGATTTTAATTTCTCTCTTTGCTTCTTCTACTGTTCCAGAAGCATGAATGAGGTTCTGCACCGGTCTTTCAGAGGTATCTGCAAGCATATAGGAATCCACTGCAAAGTCACCACGAATAGTTCCTGGCATTGCTTCTTGCGGACTTGTTCCACCACAGAGCATACGGATCTTTGCTACTGCACCATGGCCTTCAATAACCAGGCATACAGAAGGGCTCATAGTAATATAATCCATGAGCATTTGGCGAACCCATTGTCCTTGTTCAAGGGCGGTACGAGAAAGTTTTATTCCTTTCTTTTCTGCAGATTGTAATGTTTTTTGTCCTACGCTTATAAGCCACTCTTGGTCATCAGCATAATGTTCACCAGCTTGTGCTTTATTTGCGTACACCATTTTCATGGCAACAATCTTGAGAGTTGTTTTTTCTATCCTTTGAATGATCTCCCCAACTAATCCACGTTGGATTGTGTCTGGTTTTAGAATAATTAATGTTTGTTCAGTTGTCATTGTATATCCTCCAATAAAAATAAGTATAAAGAAAAAATGAAGTTATATAAAGATTCCTACAGATTTAGATTCCAAGAGATTTCTTCTAGAGCAGCTTTTCCTTAGTTTTTAACGGTCAAAACGACCTTCATTAAATTTTCTCACTTCTTCTCTTTCTTTCTGTCCTAAATCTGGGGTTATTGATTTTACATATTGCGTCGTATTTCCAGGAAGTTTGCACATCTCTAAAAAATATTTTGTTGCTAATTTTCTTATTCTTGGATTTGGATGGGTTACTGATGAAGGGAGTGCTGTAAAATCTAATGACTGGAATGATTCTGTATCTTCTAAGATACTTTCTATTGCCTTTTTATGGTCTATTGATCTCCAACCATTATTTCCAGGAATAAAAGATTTTGAGACGTGAGGTCTGGGAATTGCTCCGTATGCTTCAATTGCCATTTGTGTTATACCATATGCAGCACTAAGGGATGCTTCAGAATCAGCTGCTGGATGTCCAAAAACCATTAAAATTTCTGGGATCATTCTAAAATCTTGTTTACTTGATCGAATTGCATCTAAACATTTCTCTTCGCTATTGTGCCCTTTCTTTACTGCCTTCCACACATCTTTCGTCCAACCATCAATACCAAAACCAACGGTATGAAAACCAGCATTCACAAGTTCTTCTATACTTCGAGGTAAACTTTCCCTTGCGTGTAAAAATGAGTCTACTGTAGCTAGACCACGAAGGTCTATTCTAAAACCAGGATGATTTTTTTGAACTTCTTGCATAGCATACGCAAATTGAAGAAGTTTTGTGGGTGTCTGGAATACATCAAGATTAGACATATACAATTGGAGCTGATCTAAACCAAAATTTTTTGCCTTTCGAACTAAATAATCTACATCTGTTTTAATTATATCTATATCCCTATACACTTCTTTGACTTTGACTATTTCTCCCGTTTCTGGATCTTTATAGGTTCTTACTGCCGCACAAAAATCACAGGCGAATTTGCAACCCTGTGATACATACAGGGAAAATTCTCTTGAAAGGTATTCTTTCATAACTTCATCTTCTAACCTTTCGTACGCAGGAATAAGGGACGTTTTTTCTGAAGGAACTAACTCTCTCACATCAATACCAAAAACTTTAGTTAATATAGTGTCATCATTTCCATTATATGTAGAATTGCCAAATAACTTCTCTAATTGACTCGGATTTAAACCAGAAATAACTCTGCCACCAACTAAAAATGTTTTCTCTCCAGACTCTTTTTTAATAGTCTCTTGGAGCTTTATCACTTCTGGTATATAGGGCGCACCAAGGAGGTTAAAACCCACATGATCAGCAGAAATCTCTCTAGGTTTTAGATTTTCATCATGAAAGGTAACATCAAGACCAGCAGTGAGTAATCTAGATCCAACAGTAAATAGAGACGTTGGCATGTATACATGTCCTTCTCCTTCTTTCGCAGCATAATTATGCCTGGGTTGTATGAGGTCTAGTTTCATAACTACTTGGTAGTTACTATAGATATAATAGACTAATTTTACTATTTTTACCGTTTTATAGGTATATTTATATATTACTACCAGTTTATGGCCATATATGACCAAATTCGTCCTAGATATGGTAGATAGGAAAATTCTCTCTGAGCTAGATAAAAACTGTAGAATTTCTACTATTCTACTTGCAAAAAAAGTTCATAAGTCCCGAGAAACAGTGAAATATCGAATACAACAACTCCAAGAAAAGGGCATTATTCAAGGATTTATCACTTCTATTAATCCTAATAAACTAGGGTATTATATGTTTAAGGTTTATCTTAAATTAGAAAACATCCCTGAAGAAAAGGAAAAATTTCTTCAAACACTACGAACAGATACTGCTATTTATTGGATAGGAATTTCTGACGGAGCATTTGATTTGGTTTTTGCAGTTCTCTCTAAGAGCATACCTGAATATTACTCAAATGTGAATAGTCTTCTTTCAGGGTGGAAACATCTTATTGTGACGAGAGTTTTAGGATCTATGGTAGATACAGAGCAATACAATAAAAAATTTTTCCTTGAGGAAAAAAATAGCAAAGTCCATACGTTTGGAGGAGATATTTTCTCATACACATTAGATCCTCTTGATGGAAAAATTCTTACTCTCCTTGCAAATGATGCGCGTATCCCTATTCTTGAACTTTCTCGAAAAGTAAAAAGCAGTGTAGACATCGTAAGAACAAGGATTAAAAAATTAGAAGAAAAAGAGATTATTATCGCTTATAGAATCGCTGTGGACTTTAATCTTCTCCATAAAGAGTTTTTTAAAGCTATTGTCTACTTTCGTTCACTTTCTCAAAAGGAAGAACATGCTCTTGGAGAATGGATGAAATGCAATCCCCACTCTTTGTATTATATCCGAAGTTTAGCACCATGGGATGCAGAACTAGAGTTTGTTGTAGATAACTACCCCCATTTTAATCAGATTATGAATGACTTGAAAAAACAATTCCCGCATATGATCAGAAATACAGAACATCTTATTATGATTTCAGAATATTGGATGCCAGCTTATAGAGAAATTCTTAAGGGTTCAGAAAAATAAGTCTAAAGAAAAAAAATTAAGGTTTTTTACTCTTATCTTTGCCAGCAGAGGTAACCCATTTCATATTTTGGGGCTTTCTTTTGAGCTTCAAGGTATGCAATTCACATTTTCGAGTACAGAAGTTTGCAATTTTTCCAGTCTTATAGACAAAGATCATTCCAGTCCCAATAGGGATTTCAATTCCACAAAAACTACATTTTGCCATTATCGTTTCCCCTTATTGAGCTTTCTTGCTTCAATTTCTGTTTCTCGTAGCATTAAAATGTCCTTTAAACGAACGGGACCCTTCACATTTCTACTGAGAATTTTGTTTGCATCCCTTCCCTCTAAAATCTTACAGCGCACTTGGATAATTTCTCCTCGTGTTCCTGTTCGACCAATAATTTCTTCTACACGAGCAGGAACTGCTTCTGTGAAAAGATTTCCTCTAGGCTTATCCTGTTGTTGAGTTTGTGGAGCTGGGGCTTGCGCTGGCTTTCCTTCAGCTTGAGGAGTTTTCTTCTCTTCTTTCACTGCTAGTTCTTTCTTAGCTACTGCCATCTTCAACCTTCATAGAATCAGCAATTTGTTTGATCAAATTTTTTGCTTCGCCTTCTTGTACAATTGCTACTGCGCTTGCACCAATAGGCATACCTGCTGCGGTTCCTAATTCTACTTTACTTGGAACAGTGACCATAGGTACTTTTCTCTCTTTACAGAGCGGACCAAGATGCATGATAATCTCTGCAGGGCTAGTATCTTTTGCAACCACAACTAGTTTTGCAATAGCTTTCTCTACAGCTTTTGTCACTTCATTTGTTCCTCTCTTTAATTTACCAGAATTTTTTGCAATTTCAATTGCTTCATATGCCTTTTCTATCAATTGTTTGTCTTCCATCGTGTAAACCTCCAACCTGTCATCGGTTTTAAGACTGGATAAAAAAGAGGCGGTTTATAAATCTTTCTAGAGCCTAAAGGATTTTTAGATGACCGTAGCTCCTAAAAAAGCACCAATGGCATACCCAGCAAGTGCAGCAATGATTCCAATAAGTGCTAATTCTAATCCTGAACGAAGAGGACTTCCAGTCGTTGTCTTTGCTTTATAGGCCCCTACAGAGAAAAGAACGATTGTAGATAATAGAACACTTGTCCACATAGCTGTTTGTACAGGGACAAGAAAAAAGGGAATAATAGGAACAATAGACCCAGCAAGTGCAGAAAAGCCAACCACCCAAGCGCTATTTGTTGGACTTACCTTTGGTGCTGAAATTTTTAATTCTTGAGAAACCATCACATCTCTCCAACGTTTCTTATTTGCAGTAATGTGGTTAACTATTTGTGCTAATAATGAACCTTTGAATCCTAAGTGAGAGTATATTTTTTTTATTTCCTTTTTTTCCACTTGAGGAATATCTTTAATCTCTTGAGCTTCTAATTGTACTTGAGATTGATAAAAATCCTTTTCTGCTTTGAAAGATGTGTATGCAACTGCCCCCATAGAAATAGACTCTGCAAAGGTCGCTGCAAATGCTGCGGTGAGAATAATCCCCAAATCCTGCGTTGCTGTTGCAACACCCAGTGTTACACCCAGAACATTGACCAGTCCATCTTGCCCACCCAGAATAAAGTCTCTCCAGCGAGAAGCGCCCTTATGATTCTCCCTGTGGCTTTTCTGTCGTTTCATAAAAAGAAAAAATTACCTCCTTTTCTTCGGAGAGCTTTTTGCGCGTCTTTTAGCAATACCTTTTTTTACACTTTTTTTTGCTTCTGCTTCGAGTTTTTTTAGTTCTCTTTCAAGCATCTGCAAACTCTTTTTAGAAATCACTAAAGCTTCTTTTCCAGCAAGATGTGCACCAGCAGCAAGTTTTTGTCTAGGTCCTTTCAGCACTTTTTCATTTGCCTTTCCCTTTCGTACAAGTCCTTGTACCTTTTCTTTAATCGTTACGCCTAATCCCAGACCAGCAAGTCCTAATTCTTTTATTCTTTGTTTCATTCTTGTTCACCTCTTCTTTTTTCTGTGAGTATAGATACTCCTAATACTAAGGATAGGAGCACTATGACCATTAATGATATCCATGCAGATATAGGGAGACCAAAGTATTTTGGACCAAGATCTGCGACAATCAAAAGACCAGTTGTAATAATCAAACCACCAATGATAAGCCCAAAGGTAATTCGATTGCTTGAATGATCCAGCTCTACCGTAAGGTCATTGAGCTCTTTATGATCAATCTCAACCTTGACTTTTGATCCAGTCTTTAATATATGTATGAGACTTCTTAAATCTTGTGGAAATTTTCTCAGAGAAGTAGTAAATTCAAAGGCGCCTTTCTTAAAAGAATGAAATAATTTTTTAGGATCATGCTCTTCTTTGATGAGATGCTCTACTTTTGGTGCACAAATTTCAATGAAACTTGCTTCTGGATAGAGTTGCTTTGCAAAACCTTCAGTAGTAATGACTGCTTTAACAAGAAGAACGAAGTTATGAGGGAAATCAATGTTATATTTTCTTCCCAGTTCAAAGGTACTGTTAAAGAAACGTTTCATATTTATTTGTTTTAGCGAAGAACCATGAAACTCTCCCCAGGCTTCGAATAAATCTTCTTTGAGCTTTTCTTCATCTACACCATCTACCATGCCCAGGTTCACAAAACTAGTTAGAAGAATATCTAAGTCTCCTTTCACTAAACCCACAAGCATAAACTCAACATTTTCTTTTAAATCTGGAGACAGATGTCCTACAATACCAAAATCTAACAATGCAATTTTCCCATTCTTTAAGAGAAAGATATTTCCTGGATGGGGGTCAGCATGAAAGGTGCCCATATCAAAGACCTGTTCTATAAAAGAGTTGTACACGGTGAGAGCAATTTTTTTCTTTTCTTCACGTGTAAGATGCTCAACATTGGAAACCTTTTCTCCATCTATAAACTCCATAACAATGACTTTAGTCGTACAATACTCCCAGTACACTTTAGGGATTTTAATGTGGGGGCTGTATTTGTAATGTTCATGAAATTTTTCTATATTTTTGGCTTCAGAAAGAAAATCTAGTTCTTTTTCGGTATATTTCTTAAACTCCTCTACAATTTTTTGCGGTTTAAATACACGCACTTCTGAAAGATACTTCTCTGCTTCCTCTGCAATATACTCTAGGAGATTAATATCTGCATCAAATGTTTTTTTAATATCTGGTCTTTGTACTTTTACTGCAACAAGTTGGCCAGACTTTAATCGAGCTTTATGTACTTGTCCAATGGATGCAGAAGCAATAGGCTTTTCCTCAAAGTCTTTGAATACATCTTTTAATGGTCTCTTAAACTCAGTTTCAAGTATTTTTTTGACTTCAATATACGGAAAAGGTTTGACATTATCCTGTAGTTTTGCAAACTCATCACAATACTCTTGGGGGATAAGATCAGAACGTAAAGAAAGCATTTGACCAACCTTAACAAAGGCACCACCTGCATTTTCCATAACTCTTCGTAAACGAACAGGAATTTCACT
>SICW01000037.1 GCA_009691355.1 Candidatus Woesearchaeota archaeon | reverse complement strand
AGATTGTACTTACTGCAATGTCTGGGCTGGTTATTGAAATCTTTATGGGTTCTGTTGGGCTTGCTTGTTTAATAGTTTCCGTTACACTTCTTTGTGCTTGGGCAATCTCTAAACTTGGGGCATTTGCTCTTGTAGAATCACTACTACTACTTCCACCACCGCCACCTCCTCCTCCCCCGCCTCCTCCACTGCCTCCACTAGAGCCAGAAGAACAGACACCACAATCAGTTGCACAAGAAGAGCAGGTTTCTCCAGAGCCACAAGAACTGTCTCCACAACAACTGGTGATAGTATAACTACTTGTGTTTGTTATGCCTGTATTTGTTGTGTCGTTTGAGAAGATTTTAAATGATGATGAACCACAGCCAGATACTGTAAAATTATAAGTGAAATTATATTGTGTATTATTTCCCATAGAAATGTTTGTTCCATTTACATTAATGAGTGCTGAAGAAATTGGAAGGCCATTTACTATCCATGTTGTTACATTCATTGTAGAACCTTCTGCTATAGATGTAGAATAGAGTGTATTTATGATTCTTGGTCCAGAAATGGTATCATTTACTGTGAAGTTTGCTGTGCTCATATTTAGGTTTCCTGCTCTATCTAGGATGTAGGTTGTAAAATTTTGTGTTCCATTTAAAATGGTTGTCCATTCTCTGGAAAAATTTGTTGAGCTATTTGTTAGTGTGTAGTTGGTATTGAGATAAGAAAAATTGGCATAGTTGATGTATGTTTCTGTGATATTTATGGAATAGGATTGGTTATTTCCCAGTTCTACTACAGTGCTATACCCTTCAGCATTAAAAAGAGGTTTTGTTAGGTCAAAAATGAGTGTGTATAAAGAAGAATTTCCTATAAGATTATCAGAATCAGTACATGCTACATTCCAAAGGGTGGTCCCTTCACTGAGATTGAGTCTGTATTCAGTTAGTGTATTATTTGAAGTTGTTTTTGTTTGGTTTCTGATGCTGTTGATGTACAGGCTGCAGTTAAAATTTCCAGAGACGTCATCTATTGGTGTTTGATTGAATGTTACAGAAAGATTATTGGTATTTGTTCTATCACTAGGTCCGTTTAGGGTAATCCTTGGTGCACCTGTGAGAATTGTTGCGGTATACCAAGAGCTGGTGTTTTCATTATTATGCGTATCATTACCATGGATTCTCCATTGGAATACTTGACCTGCAGAGAAAGAATTATTTCCTATTGTAAAATTGTAAAGATCTCCTGTTTGTCTGCTCATCGTATAATTTACGACTGCTCCAGACCAGTTTCCTTCTACCCAAATCTGTTCTCTATTTACATCGGTCAAATTTGCTTGAAAGGTGATGTTGTTATATACAAACAGGGTGCTTTGTGTTGTGTTAGGGTTTATGACTTGTGGGAAAATGGTATCAATTGCTCCAATTGCTTTTCTTGTGTCTACACGAATAAAAGTTCTGCCACTTCCACTTTGATCATTGATACTTGTTCCATTTGTTGCAAGCGTTGTGTTTACTTCAGAGACAGTAAGGTTTCTTCCTTCTACTAGTGTTTTATATTGTTGCATAAGTGCAATGACTCCTGCGACGTGTGGGGCAGACATGGATGTTCCTGACGAGCTTGTTGTTGAACCAGTATAACTTGCAGAAGTGATTGAACTTCCTGGAGCAAAAAGATCTGTAAGAGCATTTCTGTTTGAGAATGAAGAAATTGCATCTGCCTTTGTGGTTGAGGATACAGAAATAACATTTGCAATACATGCAGGGGAAGCCATAGTTGTTGTTGAACCTGAGTTCCCAGAAGCAGCAACAACGGAAATGTTTTTGTTTATAGCTGTGGTAATTTCTGAGCTTAAGGAACTATAGGAAGAATCGCAAGCAGCACTGTAACTCCCTCCACCTAGGCTCATGGTGATCACAGAAATATTATATAGGGAAGAGTTGCTTGCACACCAGTTTACTGCAGAGGTAATATCTGAAAAGAGTGCATCCCCACTTGAGTCTGCAACTTTTACAATGACAAGACTTGCTCCTGGTGCAACACCTAGTACAGAACCTCCGTTTCCTGCGGTAATCCCTGCAACATGTGTTCCATGCCCTTGATCGTCTGTTGCAGTATTATTTTCGGTTATGCCTCCAGGGCAACAACCACCTGAACCTTGATTTGAAACGGCACAAAAACATTTTTGTGCGACTATTCTTCCTGCAAAAGCAGCATGAGAAGCATTAATTCCTGTATCGATGACACATATCGATTGGCCTATACCAGTTATATTTGTTGATCCAGATTGTCTTGCTTGAATAGTAGATGCGTTAATTAAAGGAACGCTATCTGTTAATAAGATATGAAAAACTTCATCTTCTTTGATATTTAGAACATTGGGGTCATTGACTAACTCTTGTAATTCTTCTTCATTGACTCTTGCAGTATATTCATTTCCTGAGAAATGTTCTAGATCTATTCCTTCTATGCTTGTTTTTGGTGTTTGAAGTTCTATGATTACTGGAACATCTGGATTTTCTTCAAGATTTTCTAAAACTTCTGGTTCAATAATAGAGTTTTCTTCAGAAGTAATAATAGGAATTAAGGTAACAGCTATGATTAAGAATAGAGTAATTCTTTTCCACATAGTCTTAGGATCTGTCCTTTAGATTTAATAATGCTTTTGGTTGTAGAATATAAAATAGTAGCGGGGGTTGGATTTGAACCAACGACCCCCGGGTTATGAGCCCGGTGGACACTCCTGATTGGACGATGTGAAGCAAGCTTCAATCTCTGTCCTACCCCGCTGAAGTTTATGACTTTTGTTCGATTTATATAGTTTTGGGTAAGTTTTTTAAAGATAGAGAAATACTTTTTTCCTGGGTCTTTTCTCACTATGAAAAAAAATAAATTCAATCGATTAGGGCTCTTGAAAAAAAATCTCAAGCTTCAAGATCTTCCTTCTGGTTCGCAGAGAAAATTTCTTCTTGTACAGATTGATGGCCTTTCTTACTCTTTATTACAAAAACTTCGCACTACGCGTTATCTTCCCTTTACCCATGGGTTGCTTCAAAATGGATACCATGTTACAAAATATGACCCTGGTTATCCTACAACCACTCCTTTTATTCAGGCTGGGATTTTGTATAATGATAACAGTACTATTCCTGGATTTCGTTTTTTGGATAAGAAAACGCAACGGAGTTTTAATTGTGGAATAACTTCTGATGCACGATACCTTGAGAATGAGTTACAAGAGAAAAACTATGGTATTCTTCGTGGAGGATCTTCTATTGGAACAATTTTTTGTGGTGATGCTTCCCGTTCTATTCTTACGGTTGCACACCTTTATAGGACTGAGTCTGGCAGGAAAAAAATTAGAGATGTTATTATTGTGATTTTACTTAACCCCCTTCAGACTTTGCATGTTTTTCTTGCTACTGTATCTGAATTCTTTGTAGAACTCTCTGAAAGCCTTCGTGATTTTCTTCGTTCTATACTTTATTGGGAGCATTCTAATTCTCCTTTCTTTTATCCTTATTTTCCTTTCTTTCGAGCTTTTATTAATGCTATAGCAAGAGAAATTTCTACACAGGCTGGCGTTCTGGAGATGGATAGAAATTCGCCGTATATTTATGTTACGTATGGGGGGTATGACTGGATAGCTCATTATCGCGGACCAGAATCTGAGAGTGGTTTTCATATATTGAAAGAGATAGATGCTGATGTACGTAAACTCTACAAACAAGCTCAGAAAAAAGGATATGATTTTTATATTTATTCTGATCATGGACAAATTCCTTCCATACCCTTTGAGAAACTCTATTATGAATCATTTGCTTCTTTTGTTCAAAGAATAAGTAAGCTTTCCGCACGGGGTTTTTCTGGGCATGATACGGAATGGAATTGGAATAAGTACCTGTATTATAAACTGGAATATTATTATGATAATATTTCCCTCCCCTTTCGTGCTCTTGCGAAGGGATTCTCTCAATTGATTAAACATACTATTCTAAAGAAAAAGAAAGATCCCGCAATTAATTGGAAAAATACAGAACAAATTATGCTCTTGTATTCTTCTTCACTTGCTCATATGTATTTTAATCATAGCCCTGAGCATTTAGACTTGAGTGATATTGAACAAAAGTATCCTGGTTTTGTTTTGAAACTTGTGCAACATCCTGGAGTAGGTTTTGTGATTGGAACACAGGGAAAAAATATTGAGATTATTCATGCCAAGGGGAAAGTTATCCTTAAAGATAAAAGTGTTTCATTTGAAGGTGAGCGTTTCTTACGATTGTATGGGGATGAAGAAAAGCTCGTTAGGCAATTAAAGTATTTTGCACAAATAAAATATTGTGGAGATCTTATTATTAATGGTGCTTATGATGGAAAAAGAATTGTTGCGTTTGAATCCTTCCACTTTGGAAGTCATGATTCTGTAGGGGGAAAGCAAAATGAGGCTTTCTTTCTTTCTAAGGACAAAATAAATCTTGATGGTGTTCTGAATGCAAAAGAGTTGTATAAGATTTTCTATGCGTATCATCAGACTAAAAAATGATCTTCCTTTTTGTTGTCTCGTTCTATATTCAAATGGTATACATTCTTTCCAGTTGTTGATAGCTCAAAAAAGTTGAAGAAAGGTTTATAAATGGTCTAAAGGCAGAAAAGAGTATGATTGTGAAGATAGAACGGGGCTTTCCTCTTGTAGGTTGTATAGCATTTGGAATACTAGATAGAGGAACGAATCTTTTGCAAGTTCGTCCTACTTCTGTATGTAATATTAACTGTACTTTTTGTTCTGTGGATGGTGGGCCGCTGTCTGTGCAGCATAAAGTATTTTATGAAGTAGACTGTGAATATCTTTTAGAAGAAGTTGCAAAAATTGTTGCGATTAAAGGAAATGATGTGGAAATTAATCTTGATTCAGTAGGTGAGCCATTTTGTTATCCTTATTTAGAAAAGTTGGTTTTGGGATTAAGAGAAATACAAGGAGTACAAAAAATATCTATACAAACAAATGGGACTTTACTCAAAGATGTTGCTGTTGATGTTGTGAATCTTTCTTTTCATGCAATGGATGCAAAATTAGCGAAGCAATTAGCTAACTCTCCGTGTATGGATATTGAAAAAGTCAAAGATTTTGGTCTTTCTTACAAACAAAAAGGAATTACTGTACGTCTTTGTCCTGTGTGGATTCCAGGTGTGAATGATGAAGAAATTCCTAAAATTATTCTTTTTGCAAAAGAAGCAGGTTTTCTTTTAGGTATACAGAAATATGAAGTGTATGCTCATTCACGAAAACATGAAAAAGTTAAAGCTCAGAATTGGTATCAGTTTTATTCACAAATTAAAAAATGGGAGAAAGAATTTCAAATTCCTCTTCAAGTTACTGCAAAGGAATTGGGGATTCATAGGGCCCCTAGGATTCCAGAAGCTTTTAAGAAGGGAGAACGTGTTCAATTGGAAGTTAGAGCAAAAGGATGGTTTGAAGGACAAATGATTGCAGTGGGAAGAGGAAGGTGTGTTTCTGTACAGCATTGTGAAAAAAATGAAGGAGATTTGGTAAATGTTAAAATCTTAGAGTCTAAGAATAATATTTCCTTAGCAGAATGAAATATATTGCTATTTGTCCACAAGGAATGGAGGATATTACTCAAAAAGAAATTAAAGAACTCTTGAAAATATCTTCAAAGGTGGTTATGCCGGGAAGGGTTCTATTTGATACTGATGCAGTTCAGAAGCTCATTACAAAAACACAAAGTATCATTAAAGTATATGCCTTTAAACAGGAATGTAAGAATTTTAAAGACATTCAAACTTTTCCGGTTGTTTCTCCTTTTCGTGTGGTTTGCTCGAATAAAGGTGGAGAGGATATTTCTTCTCAACAGATAGAAAAAGATGTTGGTGCAGAATTTTTTGCTAAGGGTAATACAGTTGATCTTAAAAATCCTAAAACTATTGTTTTTGTGGATGTACTTGATGATAGGATTCTTGTTGGTGTGGATTGTACTCCAGAACTTCTCTCTAGAAGAAAATATCGAATTAAAATTCATAATCAGTCATTAAATGCTTGTATTGCCTATGGACTTGTTCGTCTTTCAGGATATTGTGGGAAAAAAATGTTTGTTGATCCATTTGCAAAGGATGGAGTTATTGTTATTGAAGCTGTATTGTATAAAAAAGGGAAAATTATTGCCTATGATGCACTTTTTCCTCATGTAAAAAATGTAGAAATTAACGCAACACTTGCGCATGTACGTAAAGATATTACTATCTCCCGTATAGAACCTGAATGGTTAGATACCAAATTTCAGGATGAAGAAATTGATTTTTTGGTTACTGCACTGCCCTTTGTGTCTAAAACTCAAAGAGAAAATGAAGTAAAGGTTCTCTATAAGGATTTTTTGTCCCATGTTTCTTTTATTCTTCATAAGAAGGGAAGACTTGTTGTTATTGCTCCCAGTTTGACTTTATTTAAAGAAATGGCTCAGAATTTAAAGATTGTTGAAGAACGTACTGTTTCAACAAGTAATCTTCATTATGCAGTTATTGTATTTAAAAAGTAGCCGGAAAGTTTTAAATAGTAGAACTTTTTGAATGATGCTATTTAGATTTATAGCGGAGGTAGCTAAAAATGACAGAAATGGTTGTTGTACGTAGTAAAATAAAAGAAATTGCTGAAGGTATGAATGTTGCTGGAGATTTTGCAGAACACTTAAATGAAGAAGTTGTCTCTTTAATTAAGAAATCTTGTGAAAGAGCAAAAGCAAACAAAAGAAGTACGATTCAGGCTAGAGATCTTTAGTTCTTTCCTTTTTTTATTTTTTCTCTTTTTTGACCTTGGACACCCGGCATGTGTGCGCCAGACTTAAATATGATCTTCTCTTTGATTATGTTATGAGCAAAAAAAGTAAAGGAACTCGTGCAGAGAGAGAACTTTTCCATCAGTTGTGGGAAGAAGGTTTTGGTGTTGTTCGAGCTGCAGGAAGTGGAAGTACATCACGGCCAAGTCCTGATCTCTTGGCAAGTAATGGGAAAAAAACATTTGCTATTGAATGTAAGTCTGTAAAAGGGGAAAAGAAATATTTTTCTGCTGAGGAATTAGAACAGCTGCATATTTTTGCAAATACCTTTGGTGCTGAGGCAT
>SICW01000036.1 GCA_009691355.1 Candidatus Woesearchaeota archaeon | reverse complement strand
ACCAAAACTTCTATTGTTTTTTCTCCACGAGAATTATGAATAACCTTTGCTTTCAAATTTTGAATACGCATACTTTAAAAGAGCATATACTTGTTTAAATATATTCTTAAAAAAAAGAAAAAACTATTTCTTTCTTCGCTTAGAAGTCTTTGTTCCTTTAAAGTGCCAGTATCCTACTCCAGCTAAAAGAAGGATACCTACTCCACCAAGTATCCAAGGTAAGGAATTACCAGAGACATATTCAGCTGCTCCAAGCTTAGTGTTAGATGATTTATAAGTAGTAGTAGCTACTTTAGTCTTTGTACAAGCTCCATCACTACAACTATACCCCGCATATAAAGAGGAACAAGAAACTCTAGTAGAGCTACTATAACCATAAACAACTCCATGAGGAGCACCTAAGTCTTTATCAGGGCAATAATATTCTATAAGATAAACTCCATCACAAGTATCAACTAGATTTGTGACTAACTCACCAGTATTATCATCTACTCCCTCACTAATTTCTCCTTTAACTTTATAATCATAACCAACTTCAGTATCCTGCTCACTATCAGTACATATAATACATTGACCTTTAAAACCATTAACATCATTAATGACACAAGCTGCATCAGTTGGACAATCACTAGAATCAACACATAAATCCGCACTCACCATGCCCACACCTAACACTAACAAACTCAATAATATAAAAATACTTTTTTTCATTTCATCAACCCCTTTTTTAGAATGAATATACACTAAGAATCAGATTTAATATTTAAAAGAAACGATCCTACAATATACATTTTAGAGTATCTGCTACTATTTCGAAAGAAATTTCTTCACTTCAAAGAAAACAAACCCAGACGCAGCAAAGGGAACAATCAAGAGCCAATCATAAAGAGTCAAAGGAACAAGAGAAAAATAAACGCCAATAGGGCTATATATGAGCACCAACTGAAGAGCCAAAGATAAAAATACTGCGCCATACAAATACCAATTAGAAGACAAAGAAAAAACAGAGCGTTCTTCAGACCTGCATGCAAACACCAGGAAAAGCTCAAAGAGAATCAAAGCAGTCAAACTCACGGTTCTTGCTTTACCCAAATCCCCATACTGAAGATACCATGCAAATAATATAAGCGTAACTGCTACAGAAAGAAGAGTAGAGAAGAAAAAGAAGAATCCCATACGATGAAAAAAACTCTCTTGAGAGTTTCTAGGCTTTTTCTGCATAATCCCTTTTTCAGCAGGATCAACACCAAGAGCCAATGCCGGAAAACTATCCGTAACAAGATTAACCCAAAGCAGTTGTAAGGGAAGCAAAGGTAAAGGAAGACCTAAAAGAAGCGCAACAAACACAAGTGCTACTTCTCCAAGATTCGCAGAAATGAGGAACTGAACAAACTTCCGGATATTGGCATAAATCGTTCTCCCTTCTTCAACAGCAGCAACAATGGTTGCAAAATTATCATCTAAAAGAATAAGATCAGAAACATCCTTAGAGACATCAGTACCTTTCATATTCATTGCTACTCCAACATTTGCTTGTTTTAATGCTGGAGCATCATTCACTCCATCTCCAGTCATAGCAACAATTTCTCCATTTGCTTGTAAAGCTTTCAATATTCTTGATTTATGCAAAGAGTTTACTCGTGCATAAATAGAAACATGTCTAACGACTTTTCGTAACTCAGTATCAGAAAGGGTATCAAGAACACTTCCAGAGAGAGAATTACCAAGAATACCCACTTGTTTAGCAACAGCACAAGCAGTAAGTTCATGATCTCCAGTAATCATAATAGAGCGAATCCCAGCCTTTGTACAAAGTGCAATAGCTTCTTTGACTTCTGATCTAGGAGGATCCATCATTCCTGCAAGACCCACAAAACAAAGTTCTTTTTTTCCATACGCAAAGGCAAGAACACGAAGTGCTTTACTAGAGAAGTCTTTATTCTTCTGAAGAATCAGTTTTTTATCTTCAGCTGTAATTTTTCTCCTTTTTCCATCTATCTCTAAAAAAGAACATTTCGCAAGAACAACTTCTAATGCTCCTTTCATATACACAATTCCATTTGCATCTGTAACACTCATAAATTTCGCATCTGAAGAGAAAGGTATTTCAGAAACTCTATCCAAAGCAACAACCTTTCCCTTAGAAGCAAGCACTTGTAATGCTCTTTCGGTAGGATCACCAATTTCCAGTGTGGCATTATTACAAGTCGTAGCAATAGATAACAAAGAACGAACATCTTTCTCAGTTCTTTTTCCTCGCAATAAAATATCCCCTTTAGGTGAATAACCGGATCCTGTTACAGTATATTCCTGAAAGGAACTATACAAATGGGTGACAGTCATTTCATTCTTCGTTAAAGTCCCGGTCTTATCACTACAAATAACACTCACACTTCCTAAAGTTTCAACAGATTTTAGCTGACGTATCAATGCCTTCTTTTTGAGCATTCTTCGTAGTCCCAAAGCTAAAGTAATAATCACTACTGCAGGTAAACCCTCAGGAATTGCAGCAACAGCTAGACTCACAGCAAGAAGAAACATCTCAAGAACAGGAAAACCTTCATAGATTCCAATACCAAAAATAATAACACAAATACCTAAAACCATAAAAGTGAGAACTTTCCCTATTTCCTTCAACTTTTTCTGTAGAGGAGTTTGTTCTTCCTGTATTGTATCTAATGCTTTTGCAATCTTTCCAAGTTCTGTTTGCATTGCTGTAGCAACAACAAGAGCTTTTGCTTTTCCACGTACAAGCATAGTCCCAGCAAAAAGCATATTCTTTTGATCACCTAAAATCAGTTTGTCTTTCTTCAAAATTTCAATTGTTTTTTTTACTGCTTTTGACTCCCCCGTAAGAGAAGCTTCATCTATTTCGCAGTCTACAACCGAAAAAATACGGCAATCAGCAGGAACCTTATCTCCTTCTTCAAGAATAAGAACATCTCCCGGAACGAGCGTATCACTATCAACAAGAACATCCTTTCCATCACGTAAAACACGAGAAGTATACTGCCGTAATTTTTGGAGAAGCTGAATTGCTTTTTCTGCCTTATACTCCTGAAACATCCCAAAACTCGCATTAAAAAGAATAACAACCAAGATAATCACTCCATCAATAATATTACCTATCCAAAACGAAACCAGCCCAGCAAAAAGAAGCACATAAACCAAGGGGTCATGTATTTGATGAAAAAATAATTGAAAGAGAGAGATTTTTTTTCCACTTTTTAAAGTATTTAATCCATAATGCTGGAGACGCTTTTTTGCTTCAAGAGAAGACAGTCCTTTTTCAGTACTGTTCAATTCTTTAAAAATTTCTTTAATATCCTGCTGATAAAAAGGCATAAATAAAAACAAAGAAAGAAAACTTATAAAACTATGGTAAAAAAGAAAAAATCAAACAGGAAAAGGTTTTGGCCCAGTCTTTCGTGTTTCCTTCTTCGCTTTTTTCCGCACTTCTTCTAAGAGATTATCACTGGCTTTATGCAAAGCTTTAGCTAAGTCCCAGTCTGTTTCTTCTGCAGTAAGCAAGGTACTGGGATGTTCTACACGATAATGAATAGAATATTTTGCACGGGCACCAGCCTTTTCAAACTTATGTATATCAACAATGAGCTTACAATCAAATAAATCCCTTTTGACTTTCTCAAAAGTTTGTTCACTTAATCTTTTAACTTCCTGCGTCTCTACTACATTCAAATCTTTTAACCTATTATAAATAATACTCATATCTATCCCCTCCAAAAAAGAAGAGAGCACGAAAATATTTAAAGCTTCTGTACATAGAACCAGAGTAATGAAATTCTCCTTTCTGATCCCCTTGATTATTATATTCCTATCCCTTAATCTTATGGTTTTCAACCAAGACTTCTACAAACAGGAAATGGCTAACTATGAACAATATCAAAACCCAGTAAACAACCTTCTAGACTACTTTAAAGGTAATTCTTTAGATACAGAATACTACTCAGAAAAGGAAGTCTCCCATTTGAATGATGTAAGAAATCTGATTTGGCTATCATGGGTAGTCATAGTTCTCCTTTGTATACCCCTAGTATATTCTCTACTCAAAGACAAAAAAGAGCATATACGCAAGCAAATGCTAATGGGAGGAATATATAGCCTTATCCTAACCATTCTCTTCTCATTAACCTTGATCAGTTTTTCTTCATCCTTCACAACGTTTCATGAAATAATATTCACTAACAACAATTGGCTCTTACCAGCATCAAGTACTCTAATACAAATGTTTCCCCAAGAATTCTTTCTCCAGAGTACAGTGCAAATAGTTTTATATAGTCTCATCTTCTCCTTGCTCTGCATTGTATTAGGGCTCAAAATCCCAGGAGAAGAAAAAAATGCCTACAAAAGAACATAAAATCACGATCTACAGCACACAAAACTGCCCTTATTGCGTCATGCTAAAGGATTACTTAAAAGAGAAAGGATTCAAATACACCGATATTGACGTTTCTAAGGATCACAAAAAAGCAGAAGAAATGATAGAAAAATCCGGACAAATGGGTGTACCTGTTGCAGATATTGATGGGCAAATCGTTATTGGCTTTGATAAAGTCAAAGTGAAGAAAATTTTAGGCATCAATTAAGCTATGTTCTATTATTCTTTTTCCTTTATCTCTTTTCTAACAGTCATGACTAAAAAGTTACAATAAAAGTTTAAATAGTGTAAAGCTCTAAGACCTTTATAAAAAGGAGGTGGACTGAAAGTGGCTATAAAAAGAAAGGTCATTAGAAGCTCCAGCAGTGGTGAAAGTCGAAAACCTAGAAGTATGTCTATGGTGTGGGGAATACTCATTCTCGCTTGTAAAGTATTAGGTATAGCATTCCTTGTACAAGGGTTTATTTTACAACTTGCAACAGGAATCCTGTATTACGGAATGTTACACTACGCAATTGGAGCAATATTCGGAATTATTGCCTGGCATTTACATAAAAAGAAATGCGAAGCATGCACAATGAAATAAACTTTCTTTTTTTTTATTTAATTTATAAAAAACCTTAAATACTTCTTTCATTATTAACAATCTATGATCTGGGAAAGTGCAGCATTAGGGCTTTTAGGTGGAATTGCACGTGCATGTGTAGGTCTTCTCAAAGCAATGCGCAATGATGTAGAAATTGTATGGGGATATACAGCAGTAACCATACTTGCGTCCGGAGTGATTGGTGCTGCTGCAGGTGCAATGTTTGACTCTGATGTGAAGTTCTCTGTGATTGCAGGATACGTAGGTACTGATCTTCTTGAAAACGCATACAAAATTGCATTCAAAAAGAAAAAATTCTAAAGCAAGAAAAGTAAAACCATAATTCTTTTAAAGAAAAGAAAAAGTTTCTTTTCAGAAATGACAATTATTCGCATAGTAGGAGCAACACTTCATAGAGAAGCAGAAGACTTAAATCATCAACTAAAAGGGACCATAGTTGAGCGTCTCCTTTCTCCTCTTGGAACAAGAGCATATTACCCCATTTCTGGAATTCCTGGACAAACCGGAGAAGCACAAGGAACAAGCATCAATGCAACTTTAGGACAAGCTTTTAACGATGATGGACATCCTTTAGTGCTTGACTGTTTCGCACAACAAGCAAAACTTCCCATAAGAGAAGTTTTTCCTTACCCTCCCACACATGGAATAAAAGCACTACGAGAACTTTGGCAAAGAGAAATACAAAGAAAAAATCCCTCTTTAGACGGCAGAATATCTCTTCCCGTAGCAACTGCAGGACTTGCTGGTGGACTAACACTTGCACGTGAACTTTTTATTGGAGAAAGAGATGAAGTCATACTCTACAGACCATACTGGGGAAATTATAATTTACACTTCCAAGGAGAAAATGGGCGTACAAACATAACTGAGCTCTCTATGTACAAAGGAGAAGGTTTAGACCTAGACAGTCTAGAAGAATCCTTACTCGGTTCGGGAAAAAAACGGATTATCTGTTTAACCTTTCCAAGTAATCCTACTGGCTATACTCCAACAGTAAGTGAAGCAGATCAACTTGTAAGTATTCTCAAAGATGCTGCAGACCGAGATAATGCTCTTTGCGTCATTACAGATGATGCCTATAATGGCCTAGTCTACAAAAGAGGATTACTCATCGAATCTTTTTTTGGAAAACTCGCGCATGCACATCCAAATATTCTTGCAGTAAAAGTTGATGGCCCAACAAAAGAATGTTTTTTCTGGGGAGGAAGAGTGGGTTTCTTAACGTATGGATTTCAAGCAATGAGCGAAGAAGCAGCAAAAGCATTAGAAGATAAAACTGCCGGGCGAGTACGAGGAACAATTTCCGGAGTAACAACTCAATCACAATATATGGTTCTTCATGGCATACAAGATTCTCACTTCCAAGAACAAGTAGAGAATCAAAGAAGCATTCTCAAAGCAAGAGCACAAACTATCCAAAGAACACTTGCACAACATCCAGAATGGGAAGAGGAGTTTAAAGAACTTCCATTTAATTCAGGATATTTTATGTGTACACAATTAAAAAAGGCAGACCCAGAAAAAGTACGAAGAGTTCTTAGAGAGCAGTATTCTACAGGAGTACTTTCTCTAAGCGATCCGATATATAAAAATCTCATCAGAATAGCGCTTTCCGCTGTACCAGAAAGAAACATTCCAGAAGTGTACGATTATCTCTACCAAGCCTGTAAATCTTCTCATTAATCCGAAAATATTTCAAAAATAGGGAAAGATTTTCAAGAAAAGGGCAAAAAGAGTTTTAAACAAAGATTTCTAAAAGAAAAAAGTGATCGAAAACCTAATAAATCAAAACATTTTATTTGACAATACAGAACAAAGCTACATCTTACCATTTTATGCACTAACCCTGATTACAGGGCTAGGAATATACATCTATGAAAAATATCGTCACAAGAATAACAGTAGAAGTCCTAGGCTCCCCCAAGGAGCATGTAGAAAAGGCTCTGAGAAATGTTATAGAGAAGCTGAAAGCTGATGATAATATCAAAGTCACTAAAGTTCAAATGTTTGAATGCAAACAAATGGATAATAAACTCTGGAGCACCTTTGCAGACATTGAATTTGAAAGCAAAGAACTGAAGATAGTTTTAGGCATTTGCTTCGACTACATGCCATCCACAGTAGAGATTCTCGACCCAGCAGGTATAGAAATGGATACAAACGATGTTGCAGATTTACTCAATGATATGCTCACAAAGTTACACAAATACTCTCTTGTTCTCACAAAACTGCAAACAGAAAACATCTATATGATGAAAGAGTTAGAAAAAGCTTCCGGAAAGAAAACAAAGGGAAGAACTTCTATTTAATTATTTCTTTTTACCAGGTATAA
>SICW01000035.1 GCA_009691355.1 Candidatus Woesearchaeota archaeon | reverse complement strand
ATCGCTGACTCTAGTGGAAATGTCCTTGCAGTAGGTTTTTCTGGGTCTTCAAATCCCAATTTCAAAGGGCTCTATTTTGCATGTAGTTCCGTTCTTCTATCTCTTAAAAAAGCATTAGATGTAATGCATGAAGATGTTCATAATGTAAAATTTGCGTGTATATGTATTGGATTATCTGGTGCAGGCGCAAATAATCGTGCAGAAATTAAAAGAATATTTCTCAAATATTTTGAAACATTCAGTATAGACTGTGCAAAACTAAAAGTATATTCAGATGCGTTAATAGCCTGGCATGGTGCTTTTAGGGGGGAATCTGGAGTTGTAGTTCTTTCTGGGACAGGAGCACTAACCTATGGGAAAGTAGGAAGCAAAGAAGTATCTAGTGCAAATATGAAAGAGCGAGTAGCTTTGCTACGTGGTGGTGGATTTCATATTGGACTTTATGGTGCAAAGTTTTGTCTGAAGGATTTAAATGAAAATAGGTCAGATTCAGTTCTTCTTAAAATAATACAGAATGCTTTTGAAAGTGGGGCACTTTGGAAAAGGTATCAAGGGAAAAGGACATTACAGGAGATATTGGAAGATGCCATACGTTGTTTCAAAAGAGAAAAAATGCTTTTACTTGCAAGAGAAGACCTTGCAAGCCTTGCGCAATATGTTGATGCTGCTGCAGAAAAAGGAAGTCCAGTTGCTCGTGTCATTCTTCGAGGAACAGCAACTCAAGTCAGTACAAATATCTCTTCTGTTGCGACACTCCTAGACATTTCTGGAACAAATTTTAAAGTTGCAGTGGTAGGCTCAGTTATAAACTCTTTTACAGTCAAATGGAATCTTAGGCAGAAACTTGCAATTGAAGAGCCCTTTGCAGAGCTTGTTGAGCCTTTACTCCCTCCTGAAATGGGTGCATTAGATATAGCTATAAGAGACTTGTACTAGAAAAGGTTAAAAAGTAGATAAAAAAAGAAAAGAGCATGTCACGAAGAATAGCTGTTGTTGATAAGGAAAAATGTAATCCTATTGCTTGTGGGGATTTCTTATGTATTCGTATGTGCCCATTAAACCGTGCAGGCAAAGAAGCAATAGTAAAAGGTCCAGATGGAAAAGCACAGATAAATGAAGACATTGCAACCGATGCTTGCCAAGTCTGTGTAAATATTTGCCCCTTTGGAGCGATTCATATGGTCAAGCTTCCTGACCAGCTTACACAACGTCCTATTCATAGATATGGAAAAGATTCCTTTGTGCTCTTCAACCTTCCCGTGCCAATGCCCGGAAAAGTGGTCGGAATTCTTGGAAGAAATGGGATTGGAAAAAGTACAGCATTAAAAATTCTTTCAGGCACACTAAAACCTAATTTAGGAGATCCAGAAAAACCTGGCGACATTACAGAATTAATTAAAATGTTTAAAGGAACGGAGATGCAAAAATTTCTAGAACAGGTAAAAGCAGGTACAGTGAAAGTAGCCTACAAACCTCAAGCCGTGGATCTTGTTGCAAAAAAAGCAGAAGGAAAAGTGAAAGATCTTTTAAAAAAAGTAGATCAAAAAGGAAAAATGTCTGAAGTAGTCGAGATTTTGGAAATGCAAAATATTCTTGATCGTGATGTAAAAGATCTTTCTGGTGGAGAAATGCAGCGTCTTGCAATAGCAGCAACATATTTGAAAGATGCAAATTTTTATTTCTTTGATGAGCCAGCATCATTTTTAGACATAACCAGTAGAATGAAAGTTGCAAAACTGATTCGTTCTCTTGCGCAAGAACAAGGAAATACTATTCTAGTGATTGAACACGACCTTGCAACATTGGACTATATCTCTGATGAATTACAAATTGTATACGGAGAGGCAGCAGTCTATGGAATCGTCTCTCAAACAAAACCTATTCGTCGAGGGATTAATGAGTATTTAGATGGTTACCTCCCTGATGATAATATCAAATTTAGAAATTACAAAATTGTATTTAACAAAGGTATTGAAAAAGAAGGAAAACAACCTGTTCTCTTTGAGTGGCCAGATTTAGAAAAGAAATTCCCCTCCTTTCACATGAAAATAAACCAGGGTGCTATTCAAAGGGGAGATGTTCTTACCATTACGGGTTCGAACGGCCTTGGAAAAACCACCTTTTTGAAAATGCTTGCAGGGTTAATTAAGCCTGATAAGGGTGAGCTTACAAGTAAAATTAAGATTGCATACAAACCCCAGGATTTACAAACAGAAGCAGGAACCGTGCAAGAGTGGTTAAACAAAGTTGCGAAAGACCATAACAGTGGTTGGTTCAAACAGAATATTTTAGAAAAATTAAACTTGCAAAGCATCATTAATAATAATATTTCTTCTCTTTCTGGCGGAGAATTACAAAAAGTATACATTGCTATCACTTTATCTCTCAAAGCAGAAGTCTATGCCTTTGACGAACCATCAGCATTTATTGATGTAGAGGATCGTTTGAAAGTCGCAGAAGTGATTCGTGATTTTATGAACAAAAATGATACCTGTGCTATTGTGGTTGATCACGATGTGCAATTCCTAGATTATGTGGGAGATGCAATGCTTGTCTTTAGTGGTATTCCTGGAAAAGAAGGACAAGTGAAAGGTCCCTTAAGTAAGAAAGAAGGAATGAACGAAGTCTTGAAAATGCTTGGAATTACCTATAGGATGGATAAGGAAAGTAAA
Organism: Candidatus Woesearchaeota archaeon; assembly: GCA_009691355.1. Lineage (GTDB taxonomy): Archaea > Nanobdellota > Nanobdellia > SCGC-AAA011-G17 > GW2011-AR17 > JAGVZZ01. The sequence continues at coordinate 4,740 of SICW01000035.1, read as the reverse complement.
CGACCAAGAATTAACAAGCCTGGCTCTCAGTTAGATATAGAACAGAAAAACTCAAATAAATATTATTATGCTTAAGAAAACTTCCACTTATCAAGGTCTTCAAGTTGCTTCTGAGATTCTTTTAAAAGCTTGGGTTTAATCACTTCCTCAATGTGTTTTTCCACCTGTTCAAGAGTATCAAATCGTAATTTTTCTGCAGGTTCATCGGCATTTACCACACAGTTATCCACAGGATGTTCAGAACAGATTTTTGGTCTGGTTTTATAGATCGTGCAACGGTTTTGATCATTTAACTTTCTACATTTTGTTTTAAACTCAACAAGCCAAGCATCTTCATCATCAATATAGACTGCAACATTCTCATGCGCAACCATCCAGCGAAGAATATCCCAGTCTTCAATAGTCTCTGGTGCATCCATCTCTACACATACTTCTCTACAACATTCTGCTCTACAGTCTTCACATTTAATCATATTCTCACTTCAAAAATACTTATTTAAATACCTTTCTTAAATCCTCTTTGTAGTTTTTAAGAAGGATGACCAAGGCAAGGAGAACCATAGTCAGAGACATCCACTGCCCAACACTAAGCCCATAATAAAGGATATCCTCTCGAACAAAGTCTAAGAAGAATCTTCCAACACCTAGAAGGAAAAGCATAGTCCAAAAGAGAAATCCATCAGCAAGCACAAAGCTTTTCTTCATCCAGTAAAGGACTCCAGCAAGAGCAAATCGTTTTACTGCACTATACAATACATAAGGATGTCGACAAAGTCCATCTCCAAAATTAACGCACCAAGAAACATTCGTTACCCTCCCTACAAGTTCTCCATTAATAAAATTTGCAATCCTTCCAAGTCCCAGTCCTATAAGAGCAGGGATACTCAGAACATCCGCAACTTTGAGAAAAGCGATCTTATTTTTTCGACAGTAGAGCCATGCTGCAAGAACAACCCCTACAAGCCCTCCATGAAATGCAAGGCCTCCATGCCAAAGGAAGAGAATTTCTAAAGGGTTTGCGAAGTAATATGCTGGTTGCCAAAAGATCACGTAAAACAATCGTGCCCCTATGATGTCTCCAATCATAATATAGAAGAGAAGATCATAACTTTGGTCTTTACTGAGTTTTAGTTCTTCTCGTGATCGTAAAATGAACCAGAGTGCAAGAAGAAAGCCAAAGGCATAGATAATCCCATACCATCGTATATCTAAGCCCCAGAAGCTCACAAGAACAGGATCAAGAGAATAAGTCCACATACACAAGGAAATTTCTCGAAGATATATAAATGTTATCCTCGAGGAGCGGAAAGTTTATATACTCCCCTCGTCTATAATCCCTTATCAAAAATCGAGGTGGTCTCAAAAAATGGGAAAAGTATTAGTAAAGTGTGGGATTAAAAGGGAACCTGGCTATTTATACTTTGTAAATAAAACAGGTGACGCAGCTAGGGTTAAAATGAAAAGACCTGGTATGAAAGGATCTTTCAAACAAGAAGTTGTCGCAAAATGCGGAATTAAAAGAGAATCTGGAATGTTGTACTACATTGACAAACAAGGAAATGTAGCAGCTGCAACCATGTCTCGTGGTGGACGAAAGAAAACCGTTAAAAAAGCAGTTAAGAAAAGACGATAAATCTTTTTCTTTTTTATTTCTTATTCTTTTTTTATTCTATATGTTTAATCTAAATGAAAGCCTTAGAATATTTTATATACCGAATTCTCCTTTAGAAGTATATGAAGATAATGAACATTAGTGTACTATTATTTTTACTTCTTACAATGAGCGCTTGCTCTACCCCAACGAGTAATGTATCTGTAGAAATTCCTTTCGAAATGAAAGTAGGAGAAACTGCAAGCATTGAAGGTCATGAGTTTACTTTTTTAGAAGTGCGTTCTGATTCACGATGCCCAATAGAAGCAGTATGTATCTGGGAAGGTGAAGCAACAATTGTTCTAGATCCAGTAGAAGAAGACAATCTTGTATTTACTGAAGTATCTCTTTCAACAAAGAGCACAGAAGCATATACCTATTTATTCCAAGAAAATACAAATAATACTCTGTGTTCTGGGGAAGAGGTATGTCCTATTACCTCTCAGCCATATACACTTGGATATCTCATTCAACTGAATTCTTTATCTCCTCTGCGGAGTGTAGAAAAAGAAATAGATCCTTTAGAATATGTTGCAACTTTAACGATTTATCTTTCTATGTAATTAAAAAGGACACTCGCCACCAATACATCCACCAGAATAGTCTCCATGTACTTTCGTCATTTCTGTAGACTTTGAAGCAGTACTCAGATGTTGGCCTAAATACAATACTTGTGTATCTTTACTTCCATATCTATACACAGTAATTCCCTTACATTTTTGTTTCCATGCAAGCATATATGCTCGTTTGACATCTCCAATAGAAGCGTCATGTGGTAAATTAATCGTTTTAGAGACGGCATTGTCAACTTCTGATTGAAAAACAGCTTGCATAGCAACATGTCTTTCTAAAGGAATATCTAATGCAGTAGCAAATAATGCTTGTACATCTTTAGGAACATCTTTCAAACCTTGTACACTTCCCCGTTCAGCAATCGTATGCATAAGCTTTGTACTATAGAACCCTCTATATCGAGCAATCTGTTCAAATAAGGAGTTTGATTCAAACAGCTCTACTCCCCCAAATGCTTCTCGTACATAGGCAACGCCAAAAAGTGGCTCAATGCCAGAATTACATCCTGCAATCAAACTAATACTACCAGTAGGAGCAATCGAAAGCACAGTAGCATTTCTTCTTTTTTTCTTTAAACTACTCTTCTTATACTGAGGAAAAGCCCCCTTTTCTTGAGCAAGTTTCTCAGATGTCTCTTCGGCATATTTTCGTATAAATAGTATGAGCTCTTTTGCAAGATGCAATGCTTTTTCTGACGTATAAGGGATCTGTAGTGCAAGAAGCATGTCTGCCAAGCCCATCACTCCAAGTCCAATCTTTCGATGTGCAAGGCACCTTCGTTCAATTTCTTTCGTGGGATATTTATTCACAGCAACAACATCATCCAGAAAGCGAACACCAAGGGCAACTGTTTTTGCAAGCTTTGGCCAGTCAACACTTTTTTCATGTACCATATGTTTCAAATTCACAGAACCAACTACACAACTTTCATTAGGGAGAAGTACGGTTTCTCCACAAGGGTTAACTGCTTCAATTTTTCCAATCTTTCGTAAAGAGTGTTTTCTATTAATCTCATCAATGAATAACAGGCCTGGGTCTCCAGACTCCCATGCATTACTACAAAGAAAATCAAACACTTCCCGTGCATTCACATCCCGTACTTTCTTTCCATTATGATCTCGTAAGGAATAATTTTGACTATGGACAACTGCATGCATGAAATCATCAGTCACTGCAACAGAGACATTAAAATGTTGTAATCGTCCATGGCTTTTCTCTGTAATAAAAGAAAAGATATCAGGATGGTCTATACGTAGCACACCCATATGTGCTGCTCTACGAACACCTCCAGATTTCATGACTTCACAGGACTTATCAAATACTTCCATAAAAGAAAGTGGTCCAGAGGCATTTTTATGTGTAGATTCAATAAGAGTTCCTGCTGCTCGTAAAGCAGAAAAAGAATATCCCACACTTCCTCCACTTTGGAAAATAAGTGCAGAGTCTTTCAAAGTATCATAAATTCCTTCAATGGAGTCAGGCACATCAAGAACGAAACATGCAGCAAGTTGGCCAAGAGGATTTCCTGCATTTACTAAGCAAGGTGTATTTGGAAGAAAATCCAGTGAGGAAAGACTTTCATAAAACGCCCGTTCCCATTTATTTTGGTCTTTCTTCTTTTCTGCGCAAGCAACATGATGCGCAACACGTTGGAAGAGTTGTTCCGGTGTTTCTATAATCTTTCCTTGTGCATCTTTTCGTAAGTATCTTTTTTGAAGAACAGTATGTGCATTTGCACTTAGTTCCGTATGTTCATTATGAAAGAAGTGTTTAAAGTGATTTGTATCTTGAGTTTTGGTATCAAAAAGTGCATATTCTTTTGCAACCTGTGCAAGGTCCATATCAAGAAGAACTTCTTCAACCAGTTTCTTCAGATAGTCTGTTGTTGGTGCAATATGGGGATGTTTTTCTAGGACTTTGAGTACATTGTGAAAAACGGACACGCTTTCATCAAGATGCTTTACATCTTTCATTGCCTGAGCAATAGACTTTTGGAGCTTATGCTTATCAAAACGCTCAAACTCACCACTTCTCTTTTTCACGGAAGAAAACATATCACTCTCAGTCTCTTTTTAAGGAGAGAGAATTTAAATAGCTTCTGCTTTAGATTTTGATTCTATTTGTCTTACAATGAAGAATCCTATAAGCATTAAGGCAGCCATTCCTAAAAGAGCATAAGAATAACTCGCATTCCCACTTTTTGCTGTATTCAGTAAAATAAAGCTCCAAACCAGCGGTCCAATAAATGTTGCAAATCGTTCTGCAAGAGTGTAATAACTAAAAGATCGAGCCTCTAGCCCGATAGGAGTGTACTCTACCATCATGGCTCTACTAATTCCCCAAACAGGTCCAAAGAAGAGTCCTGCAATGAGACAGAGTATTGCTGCTTGCGTAAGAGTTGTTGCAAATGCTAAGAGCGGGAATATAATAACCCAAGTGAGAAGAATAAAACTAAGGGTAGATTTCATTCCTTTCCTATCACTTATTTTTCCAAAAATCAGAGACCCTATTCCAGA
>SICW01000034.1 GCA_009691355.1 Candidatus Woesearchaeota archaeon | reverse complement strand
AAACATATAATATAATATAAAAAAAGAAAAAGATAATATATATAATTAAAGCTTAAATAGCTAATATAATAGTAAATTAGAATAAAACATAAAAATAAAAAAAAATTTAACTTTTAACACCTTTTTTCTTCATTTTTTCTGACGATAAAGGGAAAAAAAAGGAGAAAGTTCCATAAGAAACATAACCATACTAAGAAAAGAGATACTCTTCTATTTTTAGAAAGACATTCTCCAGTGGAAACAATGGTGTGAGAGGGGGAAAAGTATTTATAGAGAAGGGCCCTAGATACTCTCTATGGCACTTTTAGAGCTAATTGTAGTGATTATAGCTATCCTTATCTTATTTGAGCTCTTCAAACATCATTTTACAAAAGGGCTTATAAAATATTTAATTATCTTTGTAATACTCATATTCATCTTACTTATTACTTCTGCCTACATAGACTTTGGCAGCTTTTTAGGCCAAGGAAGTACTTTTTCAAATACAGGACAGGCAATATCTAATGGTGTGGGCGCTGACCTCAAAGATGTAGACCTTGGAGGAAGTGATACCCTTCATGCTATTGGAGAGAAAATAACGGACTTCTTCAGACAATTAGTAGATTAGAAACTGGAAAATTATATAAAGGCTTTAACTCTTAAAATGATTTCACAATAAGTGGAGGGATACTCATGTCAGATAAAATTGATGAAAAAAGAAATTCTAGAGCTCTTCTAGGAAAAACTGTAGTAACAAAGTCAGGCAAAAAATTCGGTGAAGTTGGAAATATCACATTTGAAACAAGGACTGGAGAATTAATGCAAATTATTCTACAGAACCCTACATCCTACATTGATCACTTAGAAATTGAGCAAGATAAAGAAGGACGATGGTTAGTACCATTCTCATCTGTTGTTGCTGTTGGTGATTTCGTAGTTGTAGCAGAAGAAGACATTCTTTAATTTTTTATATTTATTTTTAGATAAGCAAACTATATAAACCATTTCTATATTTTTGAATGTATGCCTAAATTAGAATATAAGACGACAAAAGATATTCCTATACCAAAACTTATGGTCGATCAAGTAATTGGTCAAGAGCATGCAGTCAATATAGTAAAAAAGGCAGCTCTCAAACGAAGAAATGTATTACTTATAGGTTCTCCAGGAACAGGAAAATCTCTTATAGGTCAAGCATTAGCCGAACTTCTTCCCAAAGAAAAGCTTGTTGATACATTATCTTACCCCAATCCCTCAGATGAAAACGTTCCACTAATTAAAACGCTCCCCAAGGGGCAAGGAAAAGAAATTGTCACAAAGGCAAAGATAGAAGCTATGGGTTCTTTCCGAAACTCAAATATTATTCTTATTATTTTAGCCTTAGTATCTATTATTCTTCCATATTATTTTTATGCAAAGAAGGAGTTTCCCTTTGATTCTCCCGTAGTCTTTGCAGCTTCAATGATTACCAGTATTGTATTTATTATAGGCCTTATGCTTTTCTTAAATTTAAATAAAAAAATGATAAAGATGGGTGGAGCAGGGTTTAGCCCAAAATTATTAATAGATAACTCCGATATAAAAAAATCTCCCTTCTTTGATGCCACTGGAGCTCATGCGGGTGCACTCCTTGGCGATGTACTTCATGATCCTCTTCAATCTGGAGGTTTAGGTACACCAGCACACGAGCGTTTGATTCCTGGAATGATCCACCGAGCATCCGGAGGAGTTTTATTCATTGACGAAATTTCAACATTACAACCTCATTCACAACAAGAACTCCTTACAGCCTTGCAAGAAAAAAAATATCCTATCACTGGTCAGTCTGAACGTTCAAGTGGTGCAATGACCCGTTCTGAACCTGTTCCAACAGACTTTATTTTAGTAGCAGCAGGGAATTTAGAAACCATTCAGCATATGCACCCAGCACTAAGATCGAGAATTCGTGGCTATGGATATGAAGTATACATGAATAATACGATGGATGATACTCCAGAAAATAGAGATAAGTTAGCAATTTTTATTGCACAAGAAGTAGAGAAAGATGGAAAGATCCTTCATTTCACAAGAGAAGCAGTAGAAGTAATGATTGATGAAGCACGAAGAATGGCTTCAACTTCAGGAAAACTCACTGCAAGATTGAGAGAGCTGGGTGGTCTTGTCCGTGCGGCAGGCGATGTTGCAGTAGAAGAAAATGCGAAATTTGTAGAACCAAAACATATTCACGAAGCAAAAAAAATATCCAAAACCTTAGAACAACAAATTGCAGATAAATATATTGAAGCAAAGAAAAAGTATGATGTAATCGTTACTACAGGAACTCGTGTAGGTCGAGTGAATGGTTTAGCAGTAATGGGTTCTGATTCTGCCTATTCTGGAATAGTTCTTCCTATTGAATCAGAAGTTACTCCTGGTGGAAAAAAGACAGAGTTTGTTGCAACAGGAAAACTAGGGGAAATTGCGAAAGAAGCAGTAAAAAATGTTTCTGCCTTAATTTTAAAATACTTTGGAGAAGATCTTCGAGAGAAATATGATGTATACATCCAATTCGTCCAATCCACAGAAGGAGTAGAAGGAGACTCTGCTTCCATTGCAGTAGCAACCTCTATTATTTCTTCTTTAAAGAACGTCCCCATTCGCCAAGATACAGCAATGACTGGTTCATTATCTGTTCGTGGAGAAGTCTTGGCTGTTGGTGGTATTTCCGCAAAAATAGAAGCAGCAATTGATGCAGGAATTAAACGTGTCATCATTCCTAAAACCAACGAAAATGATGTAGTAATCACAAAGGAAAGACTTGCAAAGATCCAAATCATTCCTGTTCTAAGAATAGAAGAAGTCATCAAAGAAGCTATGGATTGGAAAGGAAAAGAACAAATTCTGAAGGCTTTTCTAGCAAAAGAAAGATCATAATTTTTAATGAGCTTTATTTTTCTCCACGAGGTAAAATTGCAATAAGAGAGGCTAAATCACTAGCAACAACACTCAAAGCTTGTTCAATTTTTGCATCTTGTTCTAAAAGAGATATAATCTCATTTACTTGGCGCAGGATCTTTCTTACTGGATCAATGTGTAAACTATTCCTGTCAGAGTAGTGTGTCTCAATTCCTTTTAGAGCCTCACTTATTTTTTGAACAGCAGCTATAGCTTTTTGTTCTTCTGTTTTCAGTGTGTTATCTTGTTTAATGAGTTCAATAAGAATAGCTCTATTTTTTTCAATGACTCTTTGTAAAATTTCTTCTACTCTTTCTTCTTCATAAGCAAATTGTGTGAGCCCTTTAGTTTTTTCTAAGGCTTCAAAGGCTAGTGGTAGATTTTCACGTGAAACCCAGCTGTCCCTATGCGTCATTTCAGAAACAAGAAGGAGAGAGTCTCGTACTTCTTTTGCTAATATTAGGGTCGTATTTTTAACCATTAATTCTAACTAAAACTTTTAAAGCTTAAAAGTTTATCTCTTTTAGTTCACAATAATTCTTTATACTTAGAATATGCCTTGTCTGTCATTGTCCATGTACTTTTTCGAGAAAAATGTGTAGATGCATTCTTTACAATGTGTTTCTTTTCCATCTCTTTCAACAACCGAAGAATAAATTCTTTATCTCTAATTTCTAGGCAAGCAATTTCTGGAGCACTAATACTTCGTGGACTCTCATCATAAAGGATACGTAAAATATTTGTTTTTAATTGTTCTACACCTTTTGAAGAAAGCTTACTCACATTAAATTATAGACAAAACTCCTTTAAAAATATTCCGGCGCTTCACCGCTAATAATACAAAGACTTAAAAATTACTACACCTTAAAAGAAAAGATGGATTTCAAAGCGGAAATTATCAAAATTCTCAAGAAAGAACATATACCTGAAGAACTCTTACAAGCCCCTCCTAACCCAGACATGGGGGACTATGCTCTTCCTTGTTTTACTTTAGCAAAAGAATACAAAAAAGCCCCTCAAGAAATCGCAAAGGATCTAGAGAAGAAACTCAAGCCAAGTAAGAACATAGAAAAAATAGTTGCAAATGGACCCTATCTTAATTTCTTCATCAATAAAGCTCAATACAATAAAGAGATCATTGAAGCAAAAGCGGTAAAGAAAAAGAAAAGTAATAAAGTAATTACTTTAGATTTCTCTCAGCCAAACATTATGAAGCCCTTCAGTATAGCCCATTTACGTTCGACAATGATTGGAAATGCCATCTCACAAATACTCACATATGAAGGCTACAAAGTCATAAAAATTAATCATTTGGGTGACTGGGGAACACAGTTTGGCAAGATGATGTACGCGTATGAGGCTTGGGGGAATAAGACTGGGCTCATGAAAGATCCCATGCATTACATGACTGACTTGTACGTGAGATTTCATAAAGAAGCAGAAACAAGCCCCATTTTAGAAGATAAGGGAAGAGAGTGGTTTGCAAAGCTAGAAAAGGGAGATAAGAAAGCTAGGGCATATTGGGACTTATTTAGTAAACTTTCCCTACAATATTACAATAAAACATACAAGCGCTTAAACATAACCTTTGATTCCTGGGCAGGGGAAGCCTTCTACGAACCACAACTAAAACCCACAATAGAGTTCCTCCAAAAGAAACACCTCCTAGAAGAAAGTGAGGGTGCATTAATAGTCAATCTCGAAAAATATGGTCTTACTCCTTGTATTGTGAGAAAATCAGATGGCTCAACGATCTACGCAACACGGGACCTTGCTGCAGCAATCTACCGTGCAAAGACGTACAACTTCTATAAAAACCTCTACGTAGTCGACATCCGTCAATCTCTCCATTTCCAACAAGTCTTCAAAACCCTCGAACTTGCAGCATTTCCTTGGGCGAAAGACTGTATGCATATCCCCTTTGGGACCATGAAGTTCGAAGAGGGGGTCATGTCAACCAGAAAAGGCATTATTATTTTCTTGGAAGACGTTCTGGATAAAGCTGTAGAATCTGTAGAAAAAATCATTGAAGAAAAGAATCCTAAACTAAAAGACAAAAAGAAAGTAGCCGAGCAAGTAGGTCTTGGTGCAATAGTGTTCTGGGACCTTTCTCATGACCGAATCCGCGATATTTCTTTTTCCTGGGACAAGGTCTTGGATTTTAACGGAGAAACTGGCCCATATGTACAGTACACCTATGCACGTGCAGCTTCTATTCTAAGGAAGGCAAAGGGAATAAAAGCAAAACCAAGCTACGAAAAGTTAGTAAAAGTACAAGAAAAAGAGCTCTTGAAACAACTATCTATGTACCCAGAGGCTATAGAGAAAGCAGCGGAGCAGTATAAGCCTTCTATACTTGCGAGGTATCTTATAACTCTTTGTCAAGTGTTTAATGACTTCTATGAAAACTGTCCCTGTGTAACAGAACCGGACAAAAACCTCGCCTTTGCTCGTCTTAAGGTAGTGGAAAAAACAAAGGCTACACTAAAAGAGGGTCTTTCCCTTTTAGGCATACAAGCTCCAGAAGAAATGTAATACTCAAGATCCAAAACATTTAAATAAACCCAAAAAATATATTCTTGTATGGCAATAGTATCCTTTAGTTTTGACAAAATTTCTGTAGAGAAGAAAAAACCATTAGAAGCACCTATGAAGGCAAAGACTTCTATAAAAGTTCTTGACATTAAAGAAGAGGAATTAAACCTTGCTGGTGGGAGAAAAGACCTTCTTCTTCGTTTTTTATTTGAGTATAGTGTAGACTATCAGCCAAACCAAGCTTCTGTTCACCTCGCAGGAAATGTGCTTTATTCTGGAAAAAGAGACGATCTGGAAAAGATTCTAAAAGAGTGGAAGAAAACAAAGAAGTTTAGTCCACAGGTGAGCAAGGACGTTCTCAATAGTGTTTTTATGAGATGTAATATCAAGGCTCTTTCCTTTGAGCAAGAAGTAAACATCCCTCCTCACATAGTTTTGCCCCATCTACAGCCAGTAGCCGGCAAGAAGAATAAGGCAGAAGACTATATAGGATAAATATTTCTCATTTTATTCAATTTCTTAAGCTATGGATATAGTTGAGTTAGCAAGATGTTTAGTAAAAGCGAAGTGTGCTGCCTATACCAGTGATGGAAAAAAAGTTCTTTCGACAGCCTAAATGCTATTCCGGCACAGATTCCGACACTCTTTCGACAAGCTTTCGACAACCCCTGCACCATAAAATATATTCTTGTGACAAGCTATGCTTTTATAGCAGGAGGATACTCTTTCGACATGGGTATCCTCAAGGACGATGAAGCAGTAAAAGAGTCGTTTAGAAGGGTAAAAGAACATATTCTAGCCCTAGAAAGAGAAGTGAGGGCAAATAGGGAGTTTATTATAGCCCAAAATAGCCGTATCGAAGCATTAGAAAGGGAAATTCTAAGTCAATTAAAGGAGATAAAAGAGAAAAAACGGGAAATAGAGAAAGAAATAAGTCCTATAACGACGATTAAAGAAGATATAAGGGAAAATGAAGAAGAAAAGCCAATTTCAGTCAAAAAAGAGAGGTTTAGTCCCTCAAAAATAGAGTCTCCATCGGAAAGGATGGGGTTTCTTGCGACACCGCGCCGACACCTCGACAGTCTTTCGACAGGCATCCGGCACTCCGGCACAGATTCCGGCACCCATTTTGACACTCAGGATATCGAAGAAATTAAGCAGAGTCTCAATAAAGTCTTTCTAACTTTAACAAATAGGGAGTTCAAAGTCTTCATGGCAGTGTATAGCCTGCAAGAGCAACATAGTTCTCCTACGACCTATGCAGAACTAGCTCAAAATCTAGATCTTTCAGCCTCTTCTATTAGGGATTATATTTCCGAATTAGTGCGAAAAGGGGCTCCTCTAAAGAAAGAAAAGTCTCGAAATGGGATTGCTTATGTCTCAGTTTTGCCTGAATTTAAGTCTTTGAACCTAATTTCTAAGCTCATTGCCTTTAGAAACATGTCTAATGAGCAAAAATCATTGTTTGATTCCTTTTTTTGAACTCTCACTTTTGAGATTTAGGGTTCTTTTTGAGCGTATTTTATCTTAAGTTTTGGTCTTATTCAATCTCTTTTATTTACTGGGTTATTTCTTTCTCTCATTTTTATTCTTGCGACATTCTTTCGACAGCCTATTTTTGTTAAGATCATGTTAATATAATGTAAAGATTAAGTTAAGATCGTACGGGTATTTATTTTTTAAGAAAAAGATAAAATTTTTGCTAAGTCGACGATAATTATTGTTAAGATGATGTAAAGATCATGTTAATATGGTGTAAAGATGGTGTTAATATTAACAATCAGCATATGCATCTTTACGTAATCTTTACCCCGTCTTTACAAACAAAAACTTAATAAATAACCTTGCTCTATAAAATTACATGTTTGGTTTTTTTCAAAAAAAGAGTGATAAAAAAGTAGAGGAACTTGAGCGTTCTATAAAAAATTCCTTTGGAAATATGAGATCAGACATGGGTCATATTTCACAATGGATTACTCATTTCAAAACAAGGCATGAG
>SICW01000033.1 GCA_009691355.1 Candidatus Woesearchaeota archaeon | reverse complement strand
ATTACAAAGGTTATTTCTTAATAGCTATATCTTCTCTCCTAGATTTAAGATTATACCGACTGCTTAGCACAAACTATTTAAATCTCTCAGTACACTAGGGCTTTATGAGAAGAGGCATCATCATATCTTTACTTATTCTACTTGCAACAGTAGGAATTGTATCAGCAGAAGAAGGCGTATCAATAACTGAAATTAATTCTACCACAATTTTACAACCTGGTGAATTGGGGGAGTATATCCTTTTGATTGAAAATCAAGGAACAACTGAACTAAAATTACAGATTCAAGCAGAACCCTATGTTGGTTTACCTTCTAATGATTTTGATTATGTGTTTGTCGATCCAAACTATGTTGTTCTTGAGGGACATGAATCTGTAGAAGTAACGATTACATTGAAACTTAAAGAGGATGTTCTTCGACAAAAAAGATATAAATCTTATGTTACTCTTACTTCTGTAAATGTTGACACCGTTTCTACGCAGTATGATTTACAAGTCTTTGCTATGCCACCACAAGATGCTGTTACGGTCACCCTTTCTGATTTGACAGATAGAGTAGGACCCGGTGGTGAAATTCCTCTTTCTGTACATATTGTGAATAATCTCCCACAGGATTTGAATAATATTGATGTGTATCTTTCTAGTGAACTTTTCAATGATAAACAGACTGTTGAATTGTTTGAAGGACAAGAGAAAGATTTAGACTTTGTTTTCCCTATTGCAAAAACTGCTGCTGCTGGAGAGTACACATTCAGCGCTCGTATTTATTATGATGGAGAATTGAGTGGAAGTGCTGAGGGAAGCTTTATTGTTGATGAAAATTTAAACACTAGCTCCTATACGGAAACAGAAAAAGGTTTCCTTTATACTATAGAAACTGTTACTATCACCAATAATGGAAACTCAGAAATTAGTGATTTCTATGATGAAGACCCCGAAATGTTTGAAAGCTGGTTCACCTCTTATTCTTTGGATGCAAATTATGATGATGAACTAGGAAACCCTACATGGACTTTTACCTTAGCACCAGAAGAAGAATTTGTTCTTGTCATCAAAACAGATTATAGGCCACTTTTGGTTGGAGTTATTGTCCTTATTCTTTTAGGATTCATTGCATACTACCTCTTTATCAAAAGAGTTACTGTACGTAAAGAAACTTTTAAACTAAAATATAGTACTGATGGTGTGTCTGAATTTAAAGTTCTTTTACATTTGAAAAACAATACCAATAAACCTATCAAAGATATTAGCGTTGTTGATGTGCTTCCTAAGTTGATTCAGCCTAAGACAAACTTTGGTACCTTACACCCTAGTGGTATTGAAAGAGGAGATAAAGGAATTCGAATGATGTGGAAGATCCCAGAACTGGTTAGTGGAGAAGAGCGTATTATCTCTTATGAAGTAGATGCACAGTTCAAGGTTATTGGAGATATTTCCTTGCCTAATGCAACGGTGAAATTCAAAAACAAGGGAAATAGAGTCATACAGATTCGTTCCAATAGTGCAAAAGTTGTTTCAGGCATTGTTGCAGAAGAAATAAGTCCTGGCGATAGACCTGCAAGGAAGAGATAAAATGGATCTTCCTTGGGGTGATGAACGTTGTAAGAAGTTTGTGACCAATGTTGGGCTGATTACTAGTCATGGCCCACATGGAAACAATATTATGGCTGCAGAATGGACACATCATGTCTCCTACGAGCCAGGATTGATTGCAATCTGTTTAGACCCAGAGCATGCAACAACTGCAAACATTAAGAAGACAAAAGAATTCGGTGTTTCTCTTTGTGCTGTAGACCAAAATGTTATCTCTAGTGTTTCTGGTACGAACTGTGGAAGAGATGTTGATAAAATTGCAGTGCTCAAAGAACTAGGTTTTGTCTTTTCTCTGGGAAAGAAAACAAAGGTTCTTCTTATTGAAGGTGCAGCACTTAATATAGAGTGTAAGCTTGTGAAAACAGTTGTTCTTGGAGACCATGTCATGTTTGTTGGAGAAGCTCTTGCTACGAAACTAGGGGAGAAAGAACCAATAGTGTTGCATGCAGGAAAGTACTGGAAGCTTGAAACGAGTATTGCGAAGCCTTCTCCTGTTGATATGGAAAAACAAGCAAAAGTGATTGGGAAGTATAAGAAAAAATAATTATTTTATTTCATTATCTTGGTGTGCTCTACTGCCGGTGACAGATATTTGTCCTAAATATTTACCTGTGTAGCCCTGTTCTAGCTTTTTATCCATAGTCACAAAAACAATTTGGCAAATTCTTCTTCCTGCTTCTAATTTTATCGGAACATTACAGGCATTGAATAGTTCTAAAGTTATTGTGCCCTTAAACCCAGGGTCAATCCACCCAGCATTTTGGATAAATAAGCCTAAACGACCTATGGAAGATCTTCCTTCTACAAAAGCAACATGGTCCAAAGGAATCTCAAGGTATTCCATGGTTTTTGCAAGAATGAAAGATTTTGGAGGGATGACAATGGTGTCTGCTTTTATTTCTCGATATTTTATGGGGGTCTTCATGTCAATAATTTCATGCTGATGTTCATCGATAATCATGAATTCATCTGTTAAACGAAGGTCAATAGAAGCAGGCTGTATTTGATGGTCTTCAATATGATGGATAATAATTTCTTTGTTCAGTAACTTTTCTTTGAGGCCGTGACTGGAGAGGATCAGATTTTATTTTAATGGAGAAATGGCCTTTTTACGTTTTGGGTGATCTAGAATATAGCCAGAAAGCTTATAAAGTTCTATTTTTTCGTCTATAGTAGCCCCACGTAGCTTAATGGTTTGAGCACTTGGCTGTAGATGAATTCCCCTTTTGACACTGCAACGCAGAGGATGAACAAAGGGCAGCTGATCCCGAGAGGTTCCTGGTTCGAGTCCGGGCGTGGGGATACCTTCTTTTGGTTATGTGTAGCGTCATACCAGCATTAATAAGTGCTGGTTTTCACTTGTAATCTAGGAATACAATTAGGGAATTTAGGAGGTTCTGTATCATCTCCAAGAAAAAGGCTTGAATTGATTATGGAAGACCCACAGTTTTTCGCTCTTGATTTTCTTATCTCTATTGAAGAGATGGGTGATCAGTGTGAAACCATAAATCAAAAGACTGCTTATATTCATCTGAGAATAAAAGAGTATAAACTGACTTAGAGATAGTTTTATTAAGTAAAATAATTTCTACACTAAAAGATGAAAAAACTCTTAGGCCTGTTTCTTATTTTCTCCTTCTTACTTTCTGCTTGTAGTACAGAACAAAGTAGCGACCAAGAAGATACTGCTTCCTCTGAAGAAGACCTGTACACAGTAAGTGACTTTACTCCTCCTACTGGAAAAGCTGATGGTCCTGATGATTTTAATGCTTGGAATTCTAGATTGCTTTTTGCAACATCCTCTGATGGCCTTACATGGACAAGAACAGAACAACTTATCGCAGACCAGACAAATGTTCCTTCTGCAGTTATCAAAGATGGAAGAATTTTTGCCTATCACGTCACTTGGGCTGAAGAAATCAGAAATAAAATTGCGGTGGCTATATCTAATGATGGTGGAGAGAGTTGGGTCTTTAAAAAAATAATAATCAATGATGCCCAAGGAAATCCAACAGATCCTGATGTTGTTCTTCTTGATGATGGAAGCTTTCGACTTTATTTTACTAGCCAAATACCAGGAAATTCAGATATTCAAACCTTTTCTGCACTCTCTGAGGATGGAATTACTTTTACCTTAGAAGAAGGAAGTCGTATTTCTGCTGCAGAAGAAGGAGCAAATGTTGTGAATGTTAAGGTTATGAACGTTGAGGATACCTGGCACTTATATGGTCTTAATGAGTATGGACCAGATGGACTTTATCATGCAACTTCTTTAGATGGATTGACTTTTACCAAGCAAGATACTATTGAAGAAGGTATGATTCTTTCTAGTTCCATTAGCCTTGATGAAGGTTATCGATTCTATGGTTTTAGAAATGGTGGAAATCAGAATTCAAAATATTCTTTTGAAATTGATTCCTGGACAACAGAAGAAGGATTTACTTGGATACAAGATGAAGGTGTTCGTCTTAGCTATGATGGAAGTAGCGATCTTGAAAAAAACTTCGTGAAGGATCCTGCAGTCATACAATTAGAAGATGGAAGTTATATGATGTTTTATATCAGTGCTATCCCTGATGCTTGAACCCCTTCTTGAGAACTTAGAAAAACTTATTAAAGAGAATTCTTACATATTCTAGGGTATTTAGCTCATTCTTACAAACACTTTTTGGCGTAGCACAAACAAAAGAGGTACTTAAAAATAGACAAAGTGAAGAAATTATCAACCAGATACAAGAGGCCTGTACAGTTGTTCAAGCCGAAACCCTTCCTTTCTTGAGTGCAAAGGATGGAGACTGTGATCCCTTTTGGAAGGATTTTGCCAGAGCTGTGGAGAAATTTGGCAAATCTTATACCCGTTTTGTTGATTCTGAAGCAATCTTTAGAAAAGAAAAAAAACTCGAAATCTTTCAACAAATAAAAGCAATGATTGGAAAAGATGTATTCACACTACTAAACCAAGCAAGTGGGAATAAAACGCAAGCACGAGCACAAAGAACAATGCTTAAAGCAAAATTAAATACACTTACCAAAGAAATCACGATTATAAGTCAACAATTAGCGGCCTAAGAAATATTTTAGAGATATCTACAGCATTTTTAGAGAACCAGTAACGGTATCAATTTTTTCTTCTGTATCTGGACCAATTGCTGCACAAGTTATTGTAGGTTTATCAAAGAAGGTCTTTCCTGCATCAGTAATAATTGCTGTTTTTAACCCTTGTTTCTGTGCTTCTCTTTGAAATTTCTGTAGCTCTTTTAAGTCTGCAACTTTTAATGCTACTTTCTTCATACCTTCTTCATACCACTCATGCACTTTCTCTTTGGAAGAACCAAGGACGGCTTCTACTGATGCGTGCGCACATTGAACAGATAGCTTTCCTTTTTCCATCTTCAAATCCATACGCACGAGAATGACTTGTTTGAAACTCATCTTCTCTTTTAAGGCTAATGAGTATATAAGAATTTCCAAAACATTTATATTCTCTTTTTCTTTATACAAATAGATTTCATTCTGGAGGATGTGTAATATGAACAAAATTGGAACAGTCTTACTTATTTTTCTTCTCAGCATGAGCATTGCAAGTGCAGGCTTTTGGTCAGATAATTCTGGTTTTATGATCACAGGAAATGTTGTTGCAGAAAATGGCGCAGAAATCCTTGAAGGGGAGCAAGCACCTGGGACCCTGGAACCAGTGTCAAATGGTGAAAGTCCTCCTACTGAACAATATACGCCTAACAAAGATCAATACCAAGAGCCACCTTATAGTGAAAAAGAATATGAAGAATATAAAAGGGATTACTCTTCTGGAAAAGATCAAGCACCTTCTTATAATGAGGGAAAGTATGAAGAGAACTCTCAAAATTCTGAGGGAACATACTGTGGTGATGGAAATTGTGACTTAGAAGATGGAGAACAATACTCCTGGTGTCCAGATGACTGTACTGAAGATCAAACACAAGATGAGTATAGACAATCAAAAGGTTATGATCAAGACTATTATGGAGACTATTCTCAGGAATGCCCAGATGAAACCATGCTTGCAGAAATGAGTGCAAAGTGTGAAGACTATGGTGGCTTAGTCACAGAAAGAACTGACCCCAATAGTGGTTGTACTATCTCAGAATGTTTCTTTGATGGAAATTCAAAGGGAGAAGGCTCTCAGGCTGAAGGTATCTTTGGTAAACAAGGATGTCAAAGTGAAGAAGAAGCTAGCGAACAATCCTCGATTTGTGAAGAGTTAGGATCTGAAGCTATTGCTGTTCCTTCTCCACCTGGATGTGCCCCTAAAATTGTTTGTGCCCAAAGTGGACAAGGATATGGTTCTGGGTATTATAGTTACGATGAATACCAAGAGGGACAGGAAAAATTTGAAAGTGGAGAACTGGGTTCTGCTCAAGTGCTAGAAGTTATTCTTAAAATGGACTCTATCAAAATTCAGTTGAGTGGATTGCAGGAAAAGATGAATGCAATTGCAGCATATTATGAAGAACAAGGTGATAGCGAAAGTGCAGATAACTATAAAGAAGGGGCAGAAATTCTAGATCAAGTTGCAACAAAAATTGATGAACAAAAAACGGCATTGAAAGAAGCCGTTGAAGCTGGGACTTTAGACTATGAAACTATTTATCAAATACGATCCGAACTGAAGTATTCTGTTGATGAGCTTCTCAATCAAGTTATTAGTGCACTTCTTGGAATAGATTATACAGGTATTGCAGAAGAAGCTGCA
This sequence comes from Candidatus Woesearchaeota archaeon, assembly GCA_009691355.1. GTDB lineage: Archaea > Nanobdellota > Nanobdellia > SCGC-AAA011-G17 > GW2011-AR17 > JAGVZZ01. The sequence goes on along the minus strand of SICW01000033.1, from coordinate 2,003 downwards.
TCTGGTTCTGATTGTGGATCAAATACTCTCTGTTTTGAAGAGTATTTTAGAAGTTGCGCAGCAGGGGCTACGTTTAACTCAGACTCATCTGTAACTGTAACTATTGATGGAACAACAGAAAATGATGAATGTACACTGAGTATGTCTACCCCAATGGGTTCTGGAACTTGTACTGTACCCGACTATAGATATGCACTGCTTTCTGAAGAAGCAATTAAACCCTACTGTGATGACACCTTACAAAGTATGTTTGAACAGTATGAAAAAAACGATGAAACTGAAAGTATAGTAGATGCCGTAGAACCCTTAGAAGAAGAAATAGAAGAAACTTGTACAGACAGTGATGGAGATGGAACTTGTGATGAAGTTGAGGAAGTCCCTGAAGAACCTGTAGAAGAAGAAGAAGTTATAGAAGAAAGTGAGGTGGTCTAGATGTTGAAAAAAATTGTTTCTCTTCTTTGCCTTTTTCTCCTTCTTTTTACTTTGAGTTCTTGCTCTAGTGAAGATGATGAAGAACAAGAAGTAGATATAGGTAGTGAAGAAGAAGCGTCTGAAGCGATTAATGATGTAGGAGATGATGTTTCAGATCTATCTGATTCTTTAAGTGAAATTAGTGAAGACTTAGGTTAATTTTTTCTTTTTTTATTTTACATGAATTTCAATAACATCTTCATCTTCCAAATCATGCTCAAGACCAACTACTTGCCCAGGATGCTTTGCACTTGGACCCCAAATTCTTGCATACTTAAATTTTTTTAAGAAATCCTTGTGGATAATACGTGCAAGTGTTTTTATGGTATCACCTTCGTGCATTGCAACAGGAGGCCAATCTTTGTCTTTTCCAGGTGTTTTTGTGTAAACCTTGATCAAGTGTAAAGCTTTGAGAATTTGTTCTTTCATTTTGTCAAGATTATAACCTGTTTCAGCAGAAATACCATCCCCAATTATATCTGCTTTTGTGTGTACAATAACCAAGGGGAGATAGATGACAGACTCGTTTAAGACATCTGCAAGGTCTTCAAGTGTTACATATTCGTATGCCGTAATAACTGCATTATGATAGCCATGCTCCGTAAGCATCTTGGTTGCTTCTTTTATATCAAAATTGAGATACTTTTTTCCAATATATTCTATTCCTCCCTCTCCTTGTTTTTTTAAGGTTAAGGTTGAACGTTTTTCGTTCAGTTTAATTTGTGCATTTTCAAATTCTTTGTGTAATATGTCTAACTGTGCTTTTTCATTTTGAGTATTATCTATAAGAAAAATCACCAGATCTGAACCCCTTACAATACTAAAAAAGGTTGGCCCATCTCCTTTGTATGCAAAGTCTTCAAAGATTGGTGGAAGCTCGATCATTTGAATTTGGACTCCTTTGTAATCCATAATCCCTATTTCTGGTTTTGTTGTCGTAAATTTGTAATCAGCAACTACAGGCTTGGCATTTGTCACTGCACCAAGCAATGCTGATTTTCCTGCGTTTGTCATGGATGCTAAAATAACCTGTGCTGCACCTTCTCGCTTCACTGCATATTTGGAACCTTTTCCCTTACTTGTCGTACGGTTCTTTTCTAACTGTGCACGAAGCTTTGCAATCTTAGATTTGAGTTCCGCACGAAGGGTTTCTGTTCCTTTGTGATTGGGTCCGACACGGAGCATCTCTTCTAGGCCTGCAATCTTTTCTGGGATCGTGGTTGCTGCATTATATTTCCCTTCAGCTTTGAAATACTCTGGACCTGCGTTGATTGGCATGCAAGTATAGAAAATATCTTCTTTTTTAAGCCTTCCTCTGGAGCTGCATTGTTAAGTTAACGGGACTTTTTTTCCCACCATAGGGATTATATTCCGATAAATCGGAAAGTATATAAGGACAAAGGTACACTATTTCTATGTCCCACAAGGTGGGGACAAAACCACATGGAGGTGCCGTATCATGGAACCTTCCAGATACGTGGCTTTGTTCCTGAATGTGATGGCAAACAATGGCTGTTGGGGTGGAAAACACA
>SICW01000032.1 GCA_009691355.1 Candidatus Woesearchaeota archaeon | reverse complement strand
CAAGTCACTAACTCTACCAGCTTTACTGTAGAAATCGATATTAGTGGACCCAGTATTTCTTCTTTGTATGTCGATACTGTGTATTCTATCCTTTCTTTAAGCACAGATGAAGATTCTGCGTGTGAATATGCTCCAGAAAGTTTTAGCTATGGTGATGGAAGTGTGATGACAGGAGTAAATACCACGACTGAGCATGAGGCAAATCTTGATGCATACCAATACTATGTGGTTTGTCATGACTTGTATAATAATGAAGCGAGCTATTTTATTGATTTGAGTGCGTGGGTGTAGATTTTTTCTTTACATTAGAATACAAAGATGATGCTTGTGAATCCTGAAGGATTTTCAGAAATTCTTTGTTAAGCTTTTTTAATTGCCCTTTCTCTTCTTTTCTCATGGCCTATGAAGTGTACCACTCTGAAACTTTTGATAAACAATTGAAAAAATTCCCAAAAGAGTTTCATATCTGGCTTGAAAAGATCGAGGACCAACTTTTAGAAAACCCTTATGTTGGTGATCCATTAAGAGTTCCTTGGTTTCGTGAAAAAAAGCATGATAAGTTTAGAGTTTATTATTTGATTTATGATTCTTTGCAAGTTGTTTTTCTTGTAGCAATAAGTGAAAAGAAAGATCAAAAAAGAACAATTAATACTGTTTTTTTGTTGTTGGATATTTTTGAAAGGGAAATTAAAGAATTGATTAAATAAAAAGAGGTTTAACGTACCTTTCTGATTCTTCCTGCTTTTATATCTGAAAGAGAACTTACTAGTTGTTGAAAGAGATTGGGATCAATCTTAGATTTGTTTTTTGCATTTTTCTTTTCTTTCTCTACCATTATTGTATCTTGTTTCATATTTCTTAGGGGTGTTGCTTTCCTTAAATATCTTTGGTCTCCTTTTCGGAAAGATTTTCAGAAATTCTCAAAAAGATTTAAATACTCTCTTCTCTTAGAATATTTTTATGAACAAAAGAGGACAACTATTAGGATTACCTTTACTTCTCGTCTTTGCTTTAATTGTGGGGGCATTTATTATGCTCTATGGAGCAAAAGTCATTTATGATTTAACACAAGAAGCAAATTATGTTGATTTTCTTGATACCCTTGATGATCTTGATACAAATATTCAAACCTTTGAGGCATATGATGTTGGTTCTTCGAAAGTATATGCTTTAGAATTTCCTGATGCTGTAGAAATGCTTTGCTTTTATGATTCCACGCAAACAGATTCTTGTACCCTGGATGGAGAGGTCTGTTCGGCAGAACTAGAAGGAGAATTGATTCTTTTAGAAAGTTCAGAATATAATATCTTTGTGCTTCCTTCAGGTCTCTATGAGCGAACGAGGTTTACTATTACTTCTTTCCAAAGTCTTGAAGGAAATCCTGTGTGTGTTTCCAATGGGGGAAGTATCACGATCCAGTCTCAAAAAGATTTTGTAGGTGTCGCATACTATGACACACCATAAAGGGCAGCTTTCTAGTGGGTTTAATTATATTTTTGCTTTGATTATAGGAAGTATTGTCTTTATGTTTTTTGTAGGTTTTGCGTATCAGTACCTTGACTTTGCAGGTTCTCTTTCTGCTGCAGAGCTTGTGAGTTCACTTGATGATGAGTTTGCTGCATTTAGTGTGTCGGACTCTGCAGAGAAGGCTTTAGAGTTTTCTTCTTCTATCACCTTTCGTGTCTATGAAGGGCAATTAATGAGTGAAGGCCAGTCAAAAAACATTGACCATGCCATCTTCTCCCCTTTTGAATTAGAAGGTGACCATATATATATAGCGACAAAATCCTTGGAAGTTCCGTATAGGGTAGGAAATCTATTTTATATCACTGATGATCATACAGTCTATATTCTCGTGTATGATGAAACGAGCCAAGAAGTTGTGGAAAGCTTGCAAAGCTCGTATAATTCTTTACCAAGCAGTTTTCCTGTAGAAATAGTTTCTACGACCCAGCTTTCTACAGACTTACAGACTTTGTATGAGCTTACTGCATCCTATGATCATGTTCGTTTTATTTTCTTTAGTGATTCTGAAGATTATATTGATTCTATTGCAGAAATCTTTCCCGATTATGATATTCTCCAAGTTAGTTCTACTTTAGAGGATTACTCTTCTGGAGAAGTGGAATTTGCGGATGGTACTTCCATTGTGTATATTAGCTATCCTCTGCTTATTGGAGCAATGGTTTCTTTCGATGCAGCAAGTTATAGTTATAATTTCAACCTTGTCTTTGAGAAATTATCCCGGGTTTCGGGAGTGTATTATGATAAAGCAAAGTTTCTTTCTGCACGGCTGCCTGAGTGTGATTATGCTCCGATTAAAACTGCTTTGAATAATTACCAGACCTTTGTAGGAGACCCTGAGAACTATGATTCGTATAGTTCCCTTCTTGCAAAGCTTGCTTTAGTTGAAGATGCAAATAGTAACTTAGGGGGTGATTGCCCTGAGGTCTATTAATAGAAAGGGAGATATCCAGATGATGGAGACGATTATGGTTGCCATGATATTTATGGTTGTTTTGGTCGTTGCCTTAGCTTTTTATTTTAAGTTTTCTTTACAGAATACGGAAGAAGTTGGAAATACGGCTTGTCTTATTTCTAATACTGTTTTGTTATCTTCCATTGCTTCTATGCCTGAAATACAATGCAGTCTTAATGGTGTACGAGAACAATGTATTGATACGACGAAATTGCTTGTCTTTGATGCGAGTAGAGAATATTCAGATTTCTTTACTTCTAACTGTAAGCAGAAAGTATATTTTACAGAACTGTATCCTGTGCCAGAAGATATTGAAGAAGTGTGTACGCAGGGGACTTATCCTGAATGTGCATTGTATACATATTATGATCCGAATGTGACCTATAGTGCTTCTATTCTTATTTCTACTCCAGTGAGTTTGTATTATCCTCTTACCGATGAGTATCATTTTGGAAAATTGGTTGTTGAGGTATTGCAATGAAAAAAGGGCAGACAGAAATTATTGGGTTTATGGTTATTATACTGCTCCTCTTTTTTGCTTTGATTTTTTATTTTAAGTTTTCTGCTTCGGATGATACGGATTTTCTGGGGGAAACAGAACTGAGTTTGGAAGTTTCTAATCTCCTGACGGTGATCAAGCAGTATAGTCTTTGCGAGGGAGTTTCCTTGGGGGATGCAATTAAAACTTGTGCGCAGGGAGGAGGGTTTGTGTGTGATGTTGATGCATGTGATACTGTGCAGCAGGAAGTAGCACAGATTACTTCTCTTGATGGCTGGGAAGAGACTTCGTATATGTTTTATATCGGGGATGTGTTGTATTCTTCTCGCACTTGTGCAGGGAATACTCTTGCAGAAGGCTATACTACAGCTGGGATTGATGTTAGATTGGTTTATTGTTACTAGGGCGTAGTTTCCGTACAATGCCTTTTCTTTCCAGAATTTCTGCCTTTTAGGCTTTTTTGAGTCTTGTAACTTGAAGAGTAGTAACTTTTCCTCCTCAGGATCTCTGCTCTATAGCTCAAATTTGTGGCTTGTAGTGCTAGAATTCTTAGGAATTAGCATTAACATAGGTTCCTCAAGCGATAAATATTTATAAATGCCTGTTGGTGAAATAGTCTTACAAATGAAGTTAACTGAAAGTAACTTTGCTAAAAACAGTGATGACATTCGCAGGGGTTATAGCCTCTGTACAAAAACAGTTAATTATAATCACGCACAGGGAGGTGTTGTGGAAAATGCAAGAAAAATTTATTAGAAAAACAATGAAAAAAGTCGCAGCAATTGGGACTGGTGTTGCTATGGTAGGAGCTACATTGACAGGTGCAATGGCTTTAGACTTAAGTGAATACCCTTCTCCATTCGTTATGGATGGTGTATATGATGATTCCAACGCATATGTTGTTGGAGATGATGCAGACGCAGCAGATACTTTAGGGCTTATTGATATCTCTTCAGGATTACAATATGAATCTAGAGTAGCTATAGAAACGAGTAATGATGATGGATCTGTTTCCGTTACTGGTGGAACTACAGAACAAGTATCTGCACATCTTGGATTGAGTAACACAACCTTATTTGATACAACTCTACAAGATGATGACATAGCAAATTTGTTTGATGGAACTATTGATTTCCAAGGATCAAGTTACGATACTTCTGAAGAACTTCAGATTTTAGATAGAACAGATCCTTCAGTAGAAACAAGTTTAACATCTTCTGATGATGACTATGAATCTAATGTTTACTTGGAAGTAAAAAATAGAGACTCTATCAAGTTTAACTATAAGTTTGACGAGACAATCAATCTACGAGCTGCATCTACAACAGATCCTCTAGAAATTGATTTTCTAGGAAAGCCATTAAAATTGACTGCAATTGACTCTGCAGGTGCTCAATTTACAGCTTATATTGGTGATGAACACTATTTAGCTGCTGGTGAAAGTGTAGAAGTAGAAGTTGATGGTGAAACAAGAGTAGTTACTTTAACTGATGTTTCCTCTACCTCTGCAGTTGTAGATGTTGATGGTGAAAGTAAAATTATCAGTGATGGATCTACAACAACTGTAAATGGTGTTGAAGTCACTGTTGATAGTGTTTTCAGTAGAACTGAAAGAGCAGAATCTTCTGCAAACTTGATCATTGGTGCTCAGTCAGCAGAAACATATACTGATGGTGAAGCATTCATTGGTGAAGATGAAGAAGATCCTATGTGGGTCTGGAATATTGAAGGACTTCAGAATAACGGAACCGCTATGAATCTTTCCATTGAGAATGATTTCCTTTACAACGATCTAGACGCAGGTGCATTAGCTGTAGGAGAATGTATAGACTTACCAAATGACTATGTCCAAATTTGTTTTGACAGTTTGTCTGTAGCAGATGAAGATTATGCTTCATATACCTTTGAGTGGGAAAGTTCTGTAGATTTTGCGGATTCTTTTGGGTCTGGAAACTCAAGTGTTCCTGCATTGCATATCAGTACATCAACAACAGAAGGAATAGAGTTAAGACCTCTTACAACGGCTAATAGTACCTTGACTTATGGGAACGTTTCTAGTGTTCAGAGAGTAAAAGATGTTTGGTTATATACACCAAGTAACGGAACTATCTCTGACTTTGGAAATATTTCTTCATCAGCATTAACTATTGGTATCTTCTATAAAGACACATCTACCTCTAAGACGAAGTACTTTGGACAGGTTACCACAAACGTATCTGGACTAGAAATTTTGCGTATCAACTATGGAAACACTAAAGACACAAATGTTGTTCTTAGAACAGGAATGGTTGGTAATGCTGGATCTTCAGGTTTAGCTTTGAACTTATCTTTGGCAATTACACCAGATACAAGTAGTGATATCCCAGCAGGATATGATAACTTGTCTATGATGTGGGGTACAGTTTCTGCAACAAATCTTCAGCTTGATAGCTTAGGAAATACTCGAAGTACTGAAGAAGCAGATGAGCTTAAATGGGGAGTTGCAGCATTAACTATTGGAACTAAAGATGAAAACCATAGAATGGCTTATGGTATTATCATTTCAAACCCTAAATCTAATGGTGCTAGTGACCAAGTTGAGTTAAGCATTCCAGAAGACCAAGTTAAAGCAAACATCGTTATCCAGGGAACGTCTACTACGACAGACTCTAGTAGTGATGGAACAACCTACGAAGCAGTTGAAGTTACTCCTGTAACAAAATTAGCTTCTGAAGTAAGTTCTGCTTCTGACTACAACTTGATCCTTGTTGGAGGACCATGTGCAAACAGCTTAGTAGAAGATCTTTTCGGTTACAGTTGTGACGGATGGAGCTTTGAAGAAGGTGAAGCAGTAGTTAAGTTAGTTGCTAATGGTGAGAAAGTAGCAATGCTTGTAGCAGGTACAACTGCAGATGATACAAGAAGAGCTGCTAAAGCTGTTGCAAACTATGAAGACTACACTTTCAGTGGAACAGAAGCTTTAGTTAGTGGAACAAGCGACACTGATATTGATGTAAGCTCTACAGCTTAAGGGCATAGCCCTTCTTTTTTTCTTTTTTTTCTTTTTCTCATACAAAAAGTATTTTAAGGTCAAATTTTTCTTTATTCATTATGAAAGCAGTTCGTTATGGAGAGAAAAAAGAATCCTTCTGGAAAAGTAAGAAATTTCTGACGCTTCTTATGGGGCTTTTTATTATTTCGATTATGGTTTTTAGTGTTCTCTATTATGGTCTTGATAGAACGGATCAAAAAGAAGTGGAATATAAGGGCCTTACTTTTACTGAGACGAGTGTAGGATGGCAAGCTTATACTGAGGAGAATCAAAGAATTCTTATTCAAAGTGATCCTAGTACTTTAGATTCTGAAATTATTACGGGTTCGGCTGATTTTTCTTTTCTGGAAGGGCTACAAAAAGTATATGTTAGTTTTAATCCTTATAGTGATGTTTCTTCTGCTTTAGTAGACTTTCAACAAAATATGCCCGGAAGTGCAGTTCTTGTTGCTTCTTGTTATGAGGCAAGTGATGCCTGTATACAATTGCCGATTAAAGACTGTGATGATGCAACTCTAACAACTGGAGTAGTCATATTTAAAGATGGAAATACAAGTACAGTTACTCTTGATGGAAATTGTCTTGTTGTAGAGGGGAAAAACTTATTAATCCTCACAGATAAACTGGTAGTTGATTCGTATGTCTGAAAAAAAAGATAATTTGGGATATGTACTCTTTGTGTTCATAGGCATTCTTATTGCTGCAGGTATTTATGTCTTTTTTCATGATCCCATTACTGCTGTAGATGATAACTATCAATATTCTAATGGAGAAACTATCTTTAATGTGACGAAAGTAAATGATATAGAGACGTATATCACCCTTTATGTTGGGCAAAATGAACAAGCTTATGCTATTGGACTGCGAAATGATCCCTTGTCTTTGGAAGACATTCCTGTCTATGGGGCGGTCAATACCCGTATTTATGGAGATAGTGAAGTGTATATTACTATTAATCCTGAAGCAAATCTTAGCTCTAAAACAACTATTGCTGCACTAGAAATTGATAAGATCATAGATAATGAACTTCTTTACAACATTCCTGTGTCTAGTGCAATGACCATGCCTAATACTTTGGGGTACCCTATTAAAAGCTGTAGTAGTGGTACGGATACTACGACTATTATTTGGCTTACTCTAGGTTCGGAAACGCAGGTGTATACTGAGAATTATTGTATTATCATTGTGGGTACAAATGAAGATGAAATTATTAGGGCAGCAGATAGATTTGTGTATCAGTTACTTGGAATCATGGTCTGATTTTTCTTTTAGAAAGGTATGTAAACTCCTAGTTGATGTGTATATACCTTGAGTTTATATAACTCAATTACTACAAAGAACATGGTAGAAAAATGACAAATCATTATTATTCTGAAAAACAAGAGTCTGCTTTAGCGTTGAAACAAATACATGCAGTTCTTCGTGGGAAACGTTTTTCTTTTTTTACTGGGGGGGGTGTCTTTTCTAAGGATAAGGTGGATTTTGGTAGTAGCGTTCTTGCAAACTTTATGCAGGTTGGAAAGAAAGATAAGGTGTTAGATCTTGGTTGTGGTATTGGGGTTATTGGATGTGTTGCAGCTACGCTTACTGAAGGAAATATACTTCTTGTTGATGTGAATGCACGTGCCGTTCAATTAGCAAAAAAAAATACTGTACATGTGAAGCAGGCTCAAGTTGTTCAAGGGAATTCCTTTGAGAAATGTATTGGAAAAGCGTTTGATGTTATTCTTTTGAACCCACCACAGTCTGCGGGGAAGAAACTTTGTTTTCAGATGATTGAAGATGCAAAGAACTATTTGTCACCTAAAGGAAGTTTACAAATTGTTGCTCGTCATAATAAAGGTGGTGGAGTTTTGAGTGAGCATATGAAAGAAGTATTTGGGAATGTAGAAACTCTTTGTAAGAAGGGTGGTTATAGAGTGTATAAGTCTGTGCTTAAGGCTTGAACCTTTTTATTGTTTCAATTGTATCTTCTATTGAGCTAAAATTAGTGATTGTTTCTCTAGGTGTATGAAGAGGGGTGCATTCTCTTAGTCTTAACGCTTTAAATGTTTCTCCTTCTTTACAATAGGCTTCAACTTTTGAAAACTTTCTTCTGAGGTAACCCGCAATATTTTCACCAGTCTCTTGGATTCTTCTTTCATAGTTTGGATCTTCTAGTCCAAATCCTGGTGGGGTATATATGAGTTCTGAACTAGGGTTTTCTCTTTTAAAACGAATAAAGCCAAGGAGATATCTTCTTTTATGGTATATCCTTTCTGTATCATGATCAAAATAAAACCAGTGATATAAAGATAAAATCTCTTTTGGAGAAGTGGGCTCTGGAGTTTCATGTGCGAGAATAATTGTGCAGGTATTTTGGTTAGATTCTGCTTCCCACTCTCCTAATGGGCTTACTTCTTCTTCAAGAGATGCCCCTTTTGCCCATAGTGTAGGTATATTCATGG
>SICW01000031.1 GCA_009691355.1 Candidatus Woesearchaeota archaeon | reverse complement strand
AAACTGGAAATATTCTCCTCCACCACTATCTTTTTGCCCATATGCTTTATTTGCAAGGAAATCAAGTAATCCATCTTTATTATTATCCATTATCGCAGCAGCTTCACGTACAAGCAATTCACACATATACACACTTCGTATTTTATCACAAATACCCACACTTTTTCCTTCATACTTTGCTGCTTCTAAACAATCAACATATCCATCAAGCATAGACTTCCAGAAATTCAAACTTGCAAGTATTCCAGTAAGACAAAGAGGGACAGGATCTCCGGACCCTTGTGGAAGAACAACCGACCCGATAATCCCACTCTCAACAACACTACTTACTTGCCACCTCCCACCTAAATTAAATCTAGATGGTGGGCACATCACAGGGTCACAAGTATTAAACAAAAGTTTACAATCTTGCGGATCCATCACATCAAAACAACTTGCAGTAGCTCCATCCATAGTCGCTTTAGACTTTCCATAACTCACCGTGAAATCATGTCCATCAATTTCAACAGTTTCTTTATCATAATATGTTTTCTTTACCCATTTATTTGCAAAACTCACTAGAGTATTATAGCTCGGACTTGCAGTGGTATAATGCAATTCACTTTCATGTTCGACAAGTACATCATCACCTGTACATAACTGTCCATCACTTCCTACATTCCATAATTGAAGAACATCAATTTCATTATTTGAAGTATATCCTGTAAGTTTGATAAAATTTCCATCTTTATACGGTAAGCAATATGGCAAGCCTTTGTATTCTCCAGAATCATACACTTCTAGTTTTGCTCCACTCGCATATGTTTCACTTAAAGAACCAGAACTATATGCCGCCTGGCCTACATAAATTTTACCAGAACTATCTTGATAATATTCTGCACCATTATCTGCAACAATCTGTGTAATTTCTTCATTCCTAGTATAACTTCTCGTTAAATCTTTTTCATACTTTGTACAATTAACTGGTTCAGTACAGTTAGTTGTAACCACACTAATGAGTCCAGTAGTTGGATCTTTTGAAACAACTCCTTTAATATCTGTAACTTTTTTCTCAAGGATATTTTGATAATCTTCAATAGTCAATTTCGTAAGTTCAATAGAACTTCCTGAAGCACTTCCAGAAGTAGAATAGACAGTAAAGGTTGTACTTGTTCCACCTTGGAAAACTCTCCCTACAGAAATCACATTTCCAGTACCAAGATACTTCTCAGCAAGTGAAGGGAATGTTTTCACCGTAGGAATTTCCACACCTTCAACTTCGCCTGCAAGAAGCTCTTGTTCATACACAGTATCATACACACCTGAAGCAATTTCCTTTTGTTTATTCAAAAGTTCATCTCCAGTAAGCCTAATACCTTTAGAATCATAAAGTGCACCACCAACTTTATCCTGATCAGCAAGAGCTTTTGTAACAGTATTACATCCACTCTGTTTTGCATCTTGATACACATCATTCTTTCCAGTATACGTTTCAAGTTGATCATCCACAGCCATCATATCAGAAGCACCACTTGCCTGTAACTGTTTCAAATACACATAATCTGCTTGACTTGCTTCATCCAAGAAAACATCACTTCCCAAAAGACTCTGGCATTGTTCTAAATTATCATAGCCAGTACTAATACCACTCAAAGATGTACGTAACTCTTCATCACTCATTGCTTCAACACTTTCTTTTGCACTTTGTGCAGTTTGAATATCAGTATTAATTGCTTGAGCATTGGAAAGCATACAATTATCGTAGGTATTGTATTGTTTCCCATAGCCACCATTCTCTTCACAATATGCACTCCATCCACTTTCATCATCCACACCATGCACAGCATCGTGTCTTGCTTGCGCAGACGCACTTGCAAAACTACTCTTCAAAGAAACAAAAGCAAAGACCCCTAGACAAACATAATTCCACGTCTTCACTACTTGTGTCAGCCACTCCACAGTATTATCCAATTGTTCCTGTAAAGCTTTCGCAAAAGCAATCTGATCATCAATCTTATCAGGGTTTAAATCAAAGGCTCTGCTCTCAATAGGAATATGAATACTAAAATTAGACGTAGAATGCAATGCTTCTCCAGTTCCAGGAGTAATAGTTAAGTATGCTTCCTTTTTCAAATTCACACTTTTCGCTTTAAAAGAAGAACTTTCATCAAGAACCAACGCACTTCCTCCGACACTCATAATCTTCGAGCTAATAGATTTCCCAGAAGAAGTATACACACTTCGTACTTGCACAGTATCTTCACTAATAGTATATACATACCAATTATATGCGGTAGTTGTTTTCTCAGTATTACGATCAGTCCCAAATAATCTATCTCCCACATAATACGTGCTATCAATACCATCTTTTGTTAAAACAGCAGAAGATTGTTGATCGTCAGTCAATTGTTGTATAGAATTCAATTGCACATACACAAACCTTCCATTATCTTCTAGCGAAGCACTTCCATAAGTCACATCACCTACAAGAGAATTCATCAACTGTTCTACCCTCAACTGAACAGAAGCATCAGCAAAAGAACTTTCTCCTGTGATCAGCTCTTGGTATGCTTTCAACGCCTTTTCTTGCGCACCTTTCTTTTCTTCTGCACTCAAATCATCAATTAAAGCAATCGCATCATAAGATTGACCAATCTTAAAGTACGCAGCTTCAACCACAGAATCACCAGTATCAACAACAGTCTCTCTATCAAAATCTGTAACAATAGTAGTAAACTCACTTATTCCAGTGCAAAGCATACTGAGTTTCAAATCATTACTTAACTTTTCTTCAGCACTCACTTCCTGTAATGTCTCTTCAATTCCATCCACAGTATAAATTTCTGCATCCATGCAAGGATCTGTAGACGCAAACTGTTTTAGAGAAAGAACATCATCACTTTCGACAGAATAATAATATCCTGCAGGGAGAAGCTTCACCAGTGCTTCTTTCAAAGTCATTCCCTCAACAAGAGTGAGTAAATTTGTTTTCGTACTATCTCCTTCAAGGTCAGAAACGTCCAGATTCACACCCAGATTTCGAAAGATAGGAGTTAAAGCATCAATACTCGTAGGATTAAGAATCTTGGAACCAGTATCAAAAAAGAGTGCTTTTGTTTTATCTTCAACTTTCGTAGTTATTTCATAAAACTTTTTATTCAAAAGTAAAGACTCTCCTTCACTCAAACCACCACTCTGACTACTGGTTATGGTTTCTACATTTCCTTTAGAATCTTTCAATATCAAAGTAGACTCCGTTCCCGTTCTTCCTTCAACAGTAGAAATACTTTTCACAGTCCACACAGATCCAGGGAAAAGTGTTTGCCCTTCTGTCACCACAAGATCCGAACGTGCACCATTAACAGTCACAGAGATAACTGCTCTCTTTTGTGCAGGGTCTTTAATATCATTCAAAGTCACACGAAATTTAGCATTCCCCATAACCTGTTCATCAGTATACCCTAGATCAATATAATCAGAAGTTTCTCCTTTTGTCAAAGTTAAATCTGCAATTGCTCGTGGAGAGCCAATAATGGGAAAATACAAATCTTTATTGCTATAAATGGTAAGGCTCACTGTATTGCCAGTAATATCCTTTACCCGTACTAAACCTCGCCCTCCATAAAAAGCATATTGCGCACTAGACGTCTCTAAATTTTCTGCCCAGCTATCTTCATCAGTATCTAAAGGCAAGATCAAGGCACTTTTAGAAAGACTATACAGCCTTTCAGCTTCAGTAAACCAAATATCTGCAGTAAAAGACAAATTAATTTGCGTAGGAATACAGGCACCAGTTTCACAGGTATATCCAGAATCACACGCACTATCGCTAGAGCAAATCTCAAAATTATCAGGATCAAATTGTTTTAAAGTTACCGTAAGATATCCTAAATTATCAGGATCCAATTTATTTGGTGCAAACCATTGTGGGTCACCAGCAAGAAAATCTTCTGTTTCAATATTTGTTTTAGAATTCAAAAGTGTCCCAACCGTACTGCCTGCAAGGAAAGCATACACAGGCACAGACCCATCTTCAAGAAGATTAGATGTAAGTATCGTAGGCTCGTACGATTTCACATTCACTGCAATACTCGCCCCTGTATCCGCTTCATCTTCCGGTTCAACAATTTCCGCACCTTGAGCAATAGGAAAACTCACAAACAGAAAAATACAAAACAATGCAATAAGTGGCGATCTCATGTAAACTCCGGCTCCCTATATCCTAAGCCTGAATCAATATAAGTATACACATCCTCAAGATCCTCCGCACTTTCAGGCATTCCAGGAGAAGTCACATAAAAAGTAATATGGGAAGCATCTTGTAATTCGTATCTATCAGCATCCCAGCTGTGTTCTACTCCTCCAGTAAGCACACTTTGAAGATCCACTTCACTAATTTCAACATCTGTACAGCTTGTATCATCACCTAATCCAAACAGGCCACCAAGGCTAATCTGAGGAACACTGGTACATTTGGTATAAGAACTCGGATCAATGCTAATATCAAAAGGAACATCACTAATGAGTTTCCCATCTACAGTATAAGTTCCAGGAATAAGAAGAACACTTTCCCCTTGATAAGGATAACTTAAGGTAGTCGTATACCCTGTCTCTTCTTCGGTTAATGTAACAAACAAAACATCATCACTAGTAGGATCACGCACATTCCCCTCTGCATCAACAATCTGAATATCATAGCTCAAGTTGTAATATTTTTCAAGCACAACAGTAGTAGATGCATCTTCAGTTGTAGTCACAATCGACATGCCATCCTGATAACCTTCTTTTTCTGCAATCACTTGTCCATTCACACAAGGTGGAACAGCAAACACAGAATCGTAACTTCGTGTACTCCCTAAAGGACAAAGATTATTGATACATTGAAAACTTACTTCAGCTCCAGAAAGGTCAACCAAACTTCCATCCTCTGCAACTTCCACAACATTCACCGTAAGTTCACTTTGTGTATCAGAACAAATCGTTGTTTCCACAGGATTCAAATCCAGAAGTCCTTGCGTATTTTCCCTTGCTTGATTATTATCTAAAATCACCATACTTGCAAATTGAAATCGAAAATCACTATCTTCATCATATAATGTAATCAGTACAGGATATTTAATATCATAAATAAAACTATAGGTATTCAAACAAAAAAGTCCAGAGAGAAAAGCAGTGGCAGGACTTCCAGTGAGGGTATCTTCTTGCAAAGTACTTCCTTGTGTGGGATACACCTGCATAGAAAATGGCCAGTTCGTAGAATAAAAAATATTCACCGACGTTTCTTCAGGAACACTACTCTCTATGAGATCCCATTCAAAATAGTTTGTATCACTTTCTGTATTAACATCATACTTTGTCCCACGTACTTTGACTGCAAGAATATTTTCAGAAAGAATACTCTTAAGATTATTCTCTACTTCTGTAACATCCCAGCTTTTTTGTTCACAATCAAACTCAGCCCAGGAAAGAGGGACTTGATCGGGGTATAATACCAAAGAATCATAACTCAAATCTTCAAAAACAAACTCTTCATTTTCTGTATCCATAATTTCTGTAGCAGCTTGATAGAGAGAGCCTAAGGGAACATCTTGAGAAACATAAAATGCATCAAAATCAAAGGTAAAATCATCTTGAGCAATATGTACAGGATAATTCACCGTAAAAAGGACTGTATCATCTAGTATTTCAACTTCCGTAGATATTTCTGCAGCTGTAGCATTATACCTTGTGAAAAGATCAAAATCATTTGCACAAGTAGCAAGATTATTATTCATAAACTGAGATAGATCATACTCCATATCACTAATAGTTGGAACTTGTGAGTGATCTACCCCATTTGCAGCTTGATAAAACCAGTACACCGTTTTGAAATCACTTGCGGCAAAAATTTCTAAAGAATTAGAAAAAGGATTTTGAGAGCCTTGGCCAATGGGGTCTTCAGGCAAAGTAATATACCCTCCTTGCTGACCAAGAAGAGTTATTCCGGCACTTGCAAGGCTACTCACACAATTACCAATTTGATCATGTAGCTCTTCTGCTTCAGTAGGGATAAGAAGAGACTGCGTTCGTTCTCTTTCCCATTCTGAAAGAAAAATTTGGTCTTTATAGTAATACACTAAGCCTACCGAACTCACCACCAAGAGTCCTAGAATGATCAATAACGTCAACTGCCCCCTTTTATACATACGGTAGACCAAGGCATTTTTACTTTAAATACTTATCTTCACTGCACCAGTAAAAGAAGAAAAATACGTTCTTTAGATTTTATTACAAGCCTAATGCAAAAATCAATTTCTTATCTTACTCTTTTTGTATCTTTACAGAAACAGATCCTAATGTTCTAGCAACAGAAGTAAATCAGAAAAAAGAAAAACTCAAGAACAAATAGAAAGAAGAGAATACGTTTTTTGCAACAACATTCTAGGAGTAAAAATTAATTCCAGAAAATAATCCAGTTCCAAATACGAGCAAAGAAACCTTCTTCACTTGCAACTTCCGGAGCATACGTTCCTGTACCCGTCCCTTCATAAGGGTCTAATGGACTTACACAATGAGAATCATCTGAACTATAATATGTCCCCCCTAAACCATCAATACCATCAACTAAATCTTCTCCTAGACAAACATCACTACAATAATTAGGAATAGTTTCTATACCAGCAATATCAATGAGGTAATAGACATAATCTTCTCCACTAAGATATTGATCACCATCAGAAGAATCATTGCCCAGTATATCTGTATACCAAGTTTCAAAAGTATCAAAACAATTAATAAATGTCCCATCACTCAATTCACATGATCCAAAGTAATCAGCTACACCATTCCCATCATTATCAACACCATCATTACATTCAGTTTCAGTAAAGCCACAATAGGCAACACAAGTATCATAAGTACCCGAACTCATATCAGTATCACAGAGATAACCTTCAACACAAGAAGTGCTAGAAGTACTACAACCTGCAGAACCATTACACGCACCATTAGCACAAGGCCCACTTAAACAATCAATAGTATTAACATCAACAAAGGTATGGTCTACACCACTATCACCCTCCTCTATAATACAAGTATATTCATAAGTAGCACTAGACCCATAACAAGCTCCCGCAGAAATCTCATATTTCGCAGACTGGCTTGATTCATCAACACCAGCAACATTTGTATCTTGAGTATAAGGATCATAACCATCTTCATCAACACAAGTAATACAATAATCAGCACTATAACAAGCTGAATCAGGATCACAATCATCATCAGTTGAACAAGAGTTTAAATCTTGATCTATATCCGCAACCCCATCAGCATCACTATCAATAGTACATTCATCATTAGTATCACAAGCATACACCGTAAGTCCTTCATCATCACAATATGTTGCAGAAGTAGTATGCTCATTTTCAATCAGATAATAAGAACATGACGTTGCACAATTATTAATAGAGCCACAAGCATACCCACTACAATCTTCATCAGTAATACAAGTACTCACCACAGAAAAAGAAAATAACACACTAAACACAAGCAAAATCACAAAACTCTTTTTCCCCACCATAAAGACAATCAAGATCCTACAAACTTATAAATCTTTCTCTCTAGCCCCACTCAAACATAAATAGCCATGAAAAAAAACTAACCCAAAAATTTTCTTTTTCATCTATATACGCAGGCGCCCTAGATCCAGTAGCTCCTTCACTGGTATTCGTCCAAGAAGCACATGCTGAATCTTTTGCATAATACGTTCCAGCTAAATTAACACAGGCACTATTACACGCAGTGACAGAGTAACCTATACCCAAGCAATTAATAGAATTCCCATCAATTTTAAGACATGCTCCATTCATATCAACAGGAATAACATACCCTTTAATTTTTTGTGCGGCTTTAGAATCCAAATATATCTTCCTCTTTTTAAAAAAAGAAGAGTTCAATAATTATAGAGCTTTCCTGAAAGAACTAATCCCGAAAAGCGAGCCAGTTAAAAAAACGAACAAGGACATTTTTTTCATCTTCCTCTAGAGGAGCACCAAAATCAGGTGTTGAAACTTCAATAGTTTTTTTCTTTGCAGCTTGAGGAGAAGAAGCTGCAGCAGATATAGTATCAGCAGGGTTTTGATTAACAAGAGTAGGGGCTACAGTAGCAATAGAAGCAGCATTCTCTTTTTCTATTGCCGACACTCTTCCTACAGAAATATCCGCAACTGGAATGGTAAGTCCACAAGTACCCTCAGTACCATCAGTAGTAGAACAAGAATAACTAGAAGCAGTATCACAAGCACTATCATCCGTACAGGAGGTAAAACAAAGATTATACCTAGCACTTGTCATATCCGTAGTGGTATCACATATATAGCCAGTATCACAAATTCTATCATTACACTCTGCAACACAAACCCAAGAAATACAAAAACCACTTCTACATTCTGAAGCAGAAGCACAAGCATATCCATTTGCTACATTCGTAGTCGTGCTAGAAGAATGGCTCACTAAAGAAGTGGCCGTTATACAGTCTCCAGTAGCACCACAACTATAACCTGCCTCATAGGTACTAACACAATAAGTATTAGCTGTACATTCAGCTTCTTTATTATCTCTTGCAGCAGTACAATCATCATCATGAGTAGTATC
>SICW01000030.1 GCA_009691355.1 Candidatus Woesearchaeota archaeon | reverse complement strand
CACTTCTGCAGCTCTCTCTTTTATTCTTGAAGATCTTCCTATACCTGTGCTTCTTGTTGGGTCCCAACGTTCTAGTGATAGGGGAAGTTCTGATGGAGGAATGAATCTTCTCTGTGCAGTACATTTTATGTTGCACTCTGACTTTGCAGAAGTAGGTATTTGTATGCATAGTGGCATGAGTGATGATTTCTGCTCTATTCTTCCTGCACTAAAAGCACGAAAAATGCATAGTTCTCGAAGAGATGCTTTCCAAACAATTAATGCACGACCTTATGCAAACGTTGATTTTGTTCATAGAAACATTGCGTTTATTGATTCTTCTTTTCGAAAAAGGGATTCTAAAAAACAATTACAATTAAAACTTTTCAAAGATGTCAAAATAGGCTGGCTTCGCTCACGACCAGAAATGTTTGCCTCTGAACTAAAGATCTTTGCAAAATATGATGCTTTGCTTTTAGAAGGAACAGGCTTGGGGCATATGCCAATAGGAAAACATGGGGAACATGAAAGGATTTTCCAGGAGTTAAAGAAACTCTGTAAGAAAATGCCTGTATTTATGAGTACGCAGACCATTTCTGGAAGAATAGATATGAATGTTTATGGTCCTGGGAGAACATTAATAGATATAGGTGTTTTGGGAAATTATTCGGATATGCATCCTGAAACTGCGTATTTGAAATTAGCTTGGGTGTTATCGAACTATCCTAAGGAAGTGAAAGAAAAAATGGCTGAAAATATTCGAGGGGAATTTAGTTCTCGGATCTTGGAATAATTTTTTACATCCTTAAAATACTATCTAGGATTTTACCCCAAATGTTTTCAAAGTTTTTTGCGATCTTTTTAAGTATTTTATTTTTAGGAATAATTAAGGATATCTTTTCTAAAACAATTAATAGGATTATTCCACTGAGGATTATTAATAATAATACAGTTGTTATTACTGAATATGGACTGGGATTTTTTAGGAAAAAAGTTTAGTAAAATGCATAGATAAAGTAAAGTCCTAATAGGATTAAAAATGAATATCCAATAATTTTTCCTTTTTTAGTAGAATCCATGAGCAATCAAATCCTTGTCGAAATACTTTTCTGCTTTCTTTGAATCTTTTTCTGTTGCATACAAGTATAAGGCTGTCATGAAAACGGTGTTAAAGACTTGTGTGAGCAAAGAAATTGCAATAATGCCTAGAATAAAGATTGGAAGGAAGAAGATCCCAATAAAAGGTACGAAAAGTAAGAGGAATAAGGGAATAATTAGTAAACCTAGAGCGGAACCTGCACCTACGTTTCCTACCAATGTTTCACCCCAAGTATGTTTCAAGAGTTGTACAGATTTTTTAATGGAAGCGAAGGGATTTGTATCTTCAAATGCCATAATGGGAACAACAAAAGCAGTTGCAAAACCCCAACCTGCCATGAGAATACTGATGACTGTGTTTCCTACAGCTCCACCAATACGACCACCGTATTTTTCTGCCATCCTTCTTAAGATCATTTGAATAATATTGATTGCGAATAAAGTAAGTGCCCAGAGAAGAATTTCTTTGATATTTTTTATTGCATGTTTTATTCCTCGACTGATAGATGCTTTTTGTCCTTTCAAAACTTCTCCTGTTTCAAAGGATAGAGCTACTGCAAAAAATGTTCCAAAAAATGGACCTGCGAAGAGTAATAGGAGTGCTCCAAGGATGATAATGACTTGGAAGTTCTGTCCAATTTGTTCTTCGGATCCTATAAATAAGACCGGAGTGAAGAGCATGACCATTGCGACAAGAAAGATCATAAAGCTAAGAAAACTAAGAATCGGAAAAACAAAGAGAATAGGGTTATCTGCTATAAGCTTGAAACTTCCTTTAATGAGTTTCCAGGATCTTTCCAGCGATTCAAACATAAGAGGGGTGAATAATATATCCTATTTAAAACTTCCTCTCCTCTCCAAATGTAACCGGAATGTATATAAATGACCTCCTTTTCCTTAGAATTTACATTTTAACATATAGTTAAGGAGGAAAGACTACTAAAATGGCAAAAGAAAAACCACACATAAACATCGTCTTTGTTGGACATGTTGATCACGGAAAAAGTACTACAGTTGGTAGACTATTCTACGACTCTGGAGTTATTGATGAGCAAACTATGAAAAAGTTAAAAGAGAAGGCTCAAGAATTAGGAAAGGCTGGATTCGAGTTCGCTTTTATCATGGATAACCTTAAGGAAGAAAGAGAACGAGGAGTTACTATCGACCTTATGCATAAGAAATTGGTTACCAAAAAGTTTGAATACACTGTTATTGATGCACCTGGTCACAAAGACTTTATCAAAAATATGATTACAGGAGCTTCTCAAGCTGATATTGCATTCCTTGTTGTTGCTGCAGCTGAAGGGATTATGGCTCAAACAAAAGAGCACGTTTTCCTTTGTAGAACCATGAATGTTAGACAAATCGCAATTTTGGTTAACAAAATGGATACTGTGAACTATGATAAAGCAAAGTTTGAAGGTGTTAAAACAGAAGTGTCTCAATTGCTCAAGCAAGTTGGATACAAAGTTGATGAAGTCCCTTTTATCCCTATCAGTGCATGGAAAGGAGATAACGTTTTTAAAAAATCCGAGAACATGGCATGGTATACAGGACCAACATTGTATGAACAAATGGATCTATTTAAAGAGCCAGAAAAACCAACAGGATTACCTTTACGAATCCCATTACAAGATGTCTATAACATTACAGGTATTGGAGTTGTTCCGGTAGGAAAAGTTGAAACTGGTGTTATGAAGATTGGAGACAAAATTATTGTTGTACCAGGAAGAGAAGGTAAAGGTGTTATTGGAGAGTGTAAGTCCATTGAAATGCATCACGAACAAGTAACTGAAGCAATCCCAGGAGATAACATTGGTTTTTCTGTACGAGGAATTGGTAAGAAAGATATTGCTCGTGGAGATGTTCTTGGACATACAGATAATCCGCCAACTGTTGTTAGTGAATTCACCGCACAAATTATTGTATTGAATCACCCAACTGTTATTACGGCAGGATATACACCAGTCTTCCATGTACACACTGCTCAAATTGCATGTCAATTTATTGCAATTGAGAAGAAAATAAATCCATCTACTGGAGAGACAATTCAAGAGAACCCAGACTTTATCAAGAATGGGGATGCAGCAATTGTTCGCTTAAAGCCTTTGAAACCTTTAGTTATTGAGACACAAGGAACTATTCCTCAAATGTCTTCATTTGCTATTAGGGATGCAGGGCAAACTGTTGCTGCTGGACGATGTATATCTTCTGTTAAGAAAGTTATGTAAATAGCTTTTCTTACTCTTTTTTTCTTTTTTTCGATACTTTTTTATATGACCTCCTTGTTTTTTCTTCTATGAGAAATTGTGTAGTCCACCGTGTTTTTGTTTTTGCTCAAGCACGAAATGATCAAGCTTCTCTTTCCTATAGAAACCTTGCTCAAGCTGCTCTTTTTGATATTGAAGATATTCTTCGTCAGGATCCTGCGTGTGTCGTTTATGATGATCCTGATCCGGAGGGTGTTGCTCGTTTTTTTTCTTCAGGAGAAGAGATTATACTTTATGGAGCATATTTAGGAGCTTGTCTTACATTAGCATATCGTGCTTTAGTTAAGAAAGGATGTATACCTCAGTACCATCCAACTGGAAGTCTTCCTTTTGAGTCTAATGTGTCTCTCTAGATCCAGAGCTTTAAATCTTCTTTTTCCTTCCTCATGTCCCTGCTATGCGTTGAGATGAGTATCCTCATACAAAATTACGAAAGTTTGCTCATGCACTTCGAAGTGGATCAAGAAAATTTACCCTTTGGGATAAAGTTGAAGATTTACAGCCTCAGAGAAGGCTTCTTTCTTCTTATATGTAGCTTGCCAAAAACTTTATAAACCTTGGAGAAAACCAGATTCATATGCAAAGAGCACGTATTAAATTATCAAGTAATAATATCGATAAGATGAATGAAATTATTGGGTCTATCAAAGATATTGTTGAAAAAACGAAAGTAAAAATTTCTGGTCCTATTCCTTTACCTACAAAAAAACTTAAGATTACTACACGAAAGAGTCCAGATGGGGAAGGAAAAGCTAGTTGGGATAATTTTGAAATGAGGGTTCATAAAAGACTTATTGACTTAGGTGTTGATGAGAGAAGTTTACGTCTTATTATGAGAGTACATATCCCTGAAAATGTGAATATTTCTATTGAACTTTTAGATTAAGGCTTATACTCTGAGTGCTTCAGGTGGTGGAATAAGTCTCTTTGGTGAGAGTTTGCGACTGGATCTTGTTTCTCTAATTGTAGGTTTATATTGTGATTATAGTTGGGATTACCTTTTGCGGTATCTTTAAATATTTTCTTTCTCTCCTCTTGTTATGCAAAAAGAGATAGAGAAGCTTCTGTATCGAAGATATGCTCTTCATTCTAAACGGTTTGAACTCTTACAACATTTAGATTTGAAAAATTATCTCCGATCAGCTCGAACTATTCGTGTGATTTATGGTCTGTTACAAACAGAAATTCAGGTGAATCTTACACTTATTCGTGTTCTTCAAAAAGAAGAATTTCCTAAAAATATTCAAAAGACTTTTGTTACACCTATATGTGTCCGTCTTCAAGAAATAAATGCTGTTCTTTCTCGTGAAAGAGTTATTCTTTCTCAAGTTCATATCTTTAGTTATGGATATGCTTCTCTTCAGAGAACCATTACTGGTAAGCAAAGCGCTTTTCACGTTCAATTACGAGAATTTCAAAAACTAACGGATAAGGAACTGGCCTTACATCAAATATTTTTTGATCTTTCTCAAAAACTCCCTGAAAAGTATAGGGTTAGTGAACAAGATGTTCGTAGCTCTTGGAAGTTAGTTTTACAATTACAAAATGAGCTTCATCGTTTGGGGTATGCTTTAGGTGATACAGCTTTGGTAAAGAAACATGGAGATAAAGCTCTTGTTCTTATTTCTCAAATTCAAAGCGCGGAGATCTATGAGTTTGTTCAACGGGATATTACAGCTATAAAAAAGAAAGTAGAGTATATTATGGCACACCCTAAAGAAAATAAACTGGCATATTTCTTAACAACGGTATATATTGTTGCTCCTTTTACGTTTGAAACTACCGGTGTTATTCTTTTCTTTCGTTACTTAGGAAAATATGCTTTTATTAAAGCCAAGAATCTTCGTAAAAAACCTACAAAGATTTGAGAGCATTTGTGCTTGGACCACGACGTTTGACAGATGGTCCATCCTTTACTATGAATCCAACAGCTCTTAAGTTTTCACGTATTGCACGTGCACAAGAATAGGTTGCAAGTTTTGCTCCAGGTTTCATTCTTTGAAAAATGTCCTGAAAAAACTCTTTTGTCCAAAGTTCTGGGTTCTTTCTTGGAGAAAAAGGATCTAAGAAAACAATGTCGAATTGTTCTTGTAGTGTTTTTATTGTTTCTTGTGCGGGTCCCATGATGAGAGTGAGGTCGTAGTCTTTGTCCTTGTATCTCTTTTCTTTTGCAAGTTGTTTGATTATTTCATATTTTTCATTGATTTGTAATTCTTGCAAATCTTTAAGAATTTCTTCATCTATTTCTAGGCCTATAACCTTGATGTTTTTGGTGTGTTCTACTGCTGCAAAGGTATTATATCCTAGACCGAAACAGATGTCTAAGATAACATCCCCTTCTTTTACTTCAAGAGGCTCAATGTACTTCTTTTTTGCTTCTTCAATAGCGCCAGTAAGAGAGTGATATGCTTCTTGGTATTTTTCATTAAAGAAGGTGTAGGAATCATCTTTTGTTTTCATTAATTTCATCTTTTAAGAGGCTTAGGCACTTGTTTATAGAGTTTTTGGTTGTATCTACAAGAATAATATTGTGGCCTTGGTCTTGAGCTTCTGTATGGCAAATCTCAAAAATTTCTGCATCCAGATTTTCCTTTACTTTTGCTTTATTGTATTTCCTCTTTTCTAGGCGTTTTTTTAAGACTTTGAGGTCTGTTTTTGTGATTATACAGATATCTACATGTTTTTTCGGGATAAAATGTGAGAGATGTGAATCAATGATGAGGTCTTTGTGCACTTTGATGAGTTTTATTAAGATTTTACTTAGCTTCTTTTCATCCACAACATAGGTTTGCCTTTTTCTTTCGTATTTTTCTCTGAGTTTATAGTCTTGAATGACTGTGTTTACATCTAGGTAAGTCATTTTTAGTTTTTTTGCTATGGCTTTTGCTAGGGAGGTTTTTCCTGTGCCAGGAGTGCCTGTGACTATGATGATCATATGATTTTGTTGTTTTATCTTTTAATATATCTTCCTTTTTCTTTGACGAAACATTTAAAAACTTCTTTGCTTCATGATGTCTTAATGTTTCAAAAGACTCTGACTTTAATCCTTGCGTTTGCAACTTTATTTTTCTTAGGATATGGTATTACTGGTTTTTATGCAATAGACCCTTCTGAGCACTCTCTTTGTATTGAAGATAGTGATTGTTCTTATTCTGTTTGTTGTCCTCTTACTGGGAAGGATTATGGAATTTGTGGCCAGGAATCTGAATGTGCAAGTTTACTTTCACAGGGTAGTTCTATGGAACAGGCTCCTTCTATAGGGGAAGTTGCTGAACGTAGTTATATCGCAGTTGCACTTGGTCTTGTTCTTCTTATGTTTTTAGCTATTGTTGGTTATCTTGAATGGAAAACTGAGAAAGAAGGAAAGAAGCGAAAAAAATCTAGGAAATAAGTGTTCCTTTAAAGGTTTTTTCTTTCAATACTTTTTCTAGATTCTTTGTTCCTGTAAGAATAATGACGGGGATATTTTCTTCTTTACAAACTTTTGCAGCGTGCTGATCTAAGACAAAATGTTGGCCTGGCTTTTCGTGGTGCTTATCAATCATTTCTTTGAAAGCTTTGTGAGAGATATAGGAAATTAGTTCTGCATCTTTGTGCTTTCTCGGATCTTTGGTGTATAATCCTGCGACGTTTGTCATGTTAATGAAAAGATCTGCCTTGATAAGCTTTGCAATCTCTGCAGAGGTGCCATCAGAGGTCATGCCTATTCCTTCTTTAAAGCCTCCACAAATCACAAGCCTTTCTTTCTTTACTTCTTTCTTGAGTTGCTTCCATGTTTCGGATATTTCTTCCGTATCTTTAAGTAGGAGTGAAAGAAGACGAGCATGGAGTTGTGTACATTGAATACCAATGAGACTTTCTTCTCTTGCTTTTGGAAAAGGATGCATGTATTCCCGTGCAATATACCCGCCACCCGTTACTAAAACTATTTTTCTGTTCTTTTGTTTTGAAATGATTTTTTTAAGATCCTTGAGAAAACGTGTATTTAGTTTTTCTGGATTAATGAGAGAACCGCCAATGGAAATAACCACACTTTTCATTTACTTTTATGAGCCTTTATAGTTTTTAAATGTTCTGAGAAAGATTTTTATAGTATAGTTTTATTTTTGTTTTTATGGTACAACCTTATACTGTTGATGTTCTTCCAAATAGGAATATCCCCCACCCTTATCCTTCTGGTGAAAGGCTTTTCTCTTTGCTGGATAGTCTTTGGAGTTCTATTGGTTGGAGGGAACGTGGAGAAGCAAAATGGAGGGAAGCGCTAGATCACTCTCGTTATTGTGCATATGCTCGTATAGACACAGCCCTTGTTGGTTTTGGGAGATTTGTGGGTGATGGTACTATGGGGATGTTTTATGATATTGGTGTTCATCCTGCTCATCAAAGAAAGGGAGTAGGAAGAACTCTTATGACTAAGCTTCTTGATAAAGTTCGAGATAGTGGATATGCATCTTTAGGACTTTTTGCTTGGGAATATAATCCAGGAAATATTGCCTTTTATCAAAGTTTAGGGTTTGAGAGAGTTTCTACAGGAATGGAATGTATACCATATATGCGTAGAGAATAGTTTGCTTTGCAAAGGTTTAGGAATGAGATTTAAAATTTCTTTATTTCATGGTTGGACTAAGCTTATTTACCCCCTTTGATGAAATCAGTCTTTACCTTGTGCACAATACCTTAAACCTGCTTGTATTAAGACTGTAAGCTTTATAAACACCTCTTAGAGTCATTTTTTTATGAATTTTAAAGATTGTGTTGTTGTTGTAGGAACTGGTGCAGGAAATCAGTATGAGTTAAGAAAAGCTCTTTTAGATAAAGGATATTCTGTTCTTCTTGTTAAAGATTCTTGGCCAAGGGATCATTATGTTCTTTCTTCTCCATTAACCCCACATGCTAGATATAAAGATGGTGAAATGGATTGGGCTGCGGAGGGGGGATATTTTCGTTGGGGAAGAGATGTTGTTCTTGCATCTGATCTTTGTTTGATGCCAGATCGGGTCAGTTCCACATCTCATTATTCTAATATTGTTGCTGTAACTAAAGCAAAACTTGAAGAAAAATATCCTGAAAAAAGGGTATATGTTCTTCCTACTGGGTATTTTCATAGTGGAGAAATGCATGCACATTTAGATATGTTTACGCTTTATCTTCCTCAAGCAAGATTACTTGTTGTTGATGCTTTTAATTTGAGAAGAGAAAATCCCTCCTCTCTTTTCCATGTTGATGTAGCAAGGAAAATATTTGAGGAACTTGCAGTTCAAGAAGATCTTTCCTTGGTCTGGTACGATAGTTTAAAAGATAGGGTTTGGTGGCCACTAAATTCTGCTGTTCTTCCTTGCGAACAAGGTGGTGAGCTCGTGGTTTTAGATGAAGCTTGTTTTCAATTACGATCGCTCCTAGATGATTATGCTGTCCCTTATCTTGGTGTTCCTTGTATACGTGTTTCAAATCCTGGAGGGAAAATTAATTGTGCAACAAATACTTTGAGTAGAAGGTTGCTTCATGAAAAAGGAAGAAGTAAGTTATTAGAAGAACTGAGCCTTGAAGCGTTAATCTAATCTACAGTAAATAGTTTAGAATCATGCACATCAAATAATCCTAAGCGTGCACCTGCGTCTAACCATCCATGGGCATAGTTCAATGCTGCAAAAGCATCTACAATTTCCCCTTTCTTTTCAAAGTGTTCTGCATCTTTGATATAGCGTTCGATCATATCTAGGAAGTCTTCTCTTTGCTCTTTGAATTGGGGTAGTCTATTTCCTGAAGCCTTTGCCATGGAATAGGCTTCTTTTGTTACTTGGAAATATTTCTTTACTTTTGCTTCTGTTATGGTATTCATGATGGATAGAGTAAACAAGCATAATGCTTATAAACGTTTTCTTGGGTAATATTTCTGTGGGAAAGCCTATGAAAATCCTTTTTGTCATGCCTGCTTTAGATACAGGATACTGGAGAAAATTAGGAAAGAAAGTTGGACCTAAATCTGAACCGCTTAGTCTTCTCTATATTGCTACGTATTTGAATAAACATGGACATCATGCTGAAGTTGTTGATTGTGAGGCAGAAGGGCTATCTTTA
>SICW01000029.1 GCA_009691355.1 Candidatus Woesearchaeota archaeon | reverse complement strand
AGGGATTTTACTCAACAAAGAAAACACTTCCTTTACGGGAACGCTTGGAGGAATTGGTATTCTTCTCACCATAGGCGGAGTGGTTTTTGCGTTCTTGAGTTCTTCAGGTGCATTAGGCTTTGAAGTACCTTCATGGTTAAATTACTCTAGTGGAGATTGGAATTTTATTATTGGCCTCTTGATCTTCTTCCTCTTCTTCATGTACATTACCTCAGACTCTGATGATAAAAAAGAAAATGGCATTCTCAAATGGATTAAGGAACTCCCAGGAGACATAGGTAAAAAATAATGGCAACAGTTTTAGATGTAGGGATTTTAGAATACTTCGTTCCCATATTCGTGTTTATGTTCGTCATGATTATTATGTGGGCATTATTGGAGAAAGTTCAGTTCTTCCCAAAGAGTCCCGCGGCAAATCTTCTTATTGCCTTCCTTTTAGGTGTGCTTTTTATTCTTATCCCTGAGTTAACCACAGTAATTTCTTTAGTAACTCCTTGGTTTGTTATCTTAATCGTTTTCCTCTTGCTTTTGATACTCACCTTTATCTTTATGGGTGTTGACCCTAAGTTTATAGGTAGTGTTTTTGGCGGGGACA
Source organism: Candidatus Woesearchaeota archaeon (assembly GCA_009691355.1). GTDB lineage: Archaea > Nanobdellota > Nanobdellia > SCGC-AAA011-G17 > GW2011-AR17 > JAGVZZ01. Next base: position 9,061 of record SICW01000029.1, on the reverse strand, counting down.
AACCCAATTTAGTGGTTGTTTGGGCAATCATTGTTTTATTCCTTGGCATTTTTGGCTATGCCTTTACACAAGTATATGGAGAACAAATTCATGATATTACTGCGGGAAGCTCTTCTGAAGAAGGAAGTGATCAGTTAGTGCAAAGTGTGGGAGAGATTCTTTTCACACCCAAGGTTATGGGCATGTTCTTTCTCTTGCTTATAGCGGTCTTCGTAGTGAGATTTATCTCTGGTCCAGCAGGCCCACCCTAATCTTTTTTTATAAAAAATAATGTCTTTTTTCTTCCGTTCAATCTAAAGCAAGAACTTGTTCTCTAATAAGAAAGGGCTCTCTGGTTCTCTTTTTTGAGATTACAAAAGAATATCTCCAATCAATATGAAAGTATTTATTTATATTCTAGAACTCTATTTTTTCTTCAGTTCTTCAGTAATTCTTCCCAGCTCTTTTACATTGCTGACAAGTGGTTCCATGATTTTTCCAAAGACTGCTTCAAGAGCTTTCATATCATTGCTTATTCCTAGAACTCCTTCATTATATTCTTTAACTTTTCCAAGAACGGCTACTTGTAAATCTTCAAGTCTTTTTTGTGTACGAAGCAATTCTTGTTTGACTGCTTCCATATCATCGCTTACACGTGCTTTAAAAACATTAATATCTCCAACACTTCGCATCATTTCTTTCCACTTTTCTTCAACAATTTGTTCAACTAGTGCTTGAACCTCATCATAATTCACTGCTGCTTGCGCTGCAGGCATTTGGTATTGTTGGTACTGTTGTTGTGGTGCTACTTGTTGTGCAGACTGCCCTTGATCAGGTAAAGGAATATCAAAATCTTGATCCATAACCGATTCTTGCATTTCTTGTGGGGGCATATTTCCTTCAACACCTTGTTTTATTTGTGCTTGATTTATCCCATCAGAGATTTGTTGTAAAGTGTATCCTTTACTTTCTAGATTTCGTGTAATCTCTTCTGGCCTAAATCCTTTCTTAAGCAAGTTTAGAGCTTCATTAACTGGTATCTCTGTTGCTGCCATCCTCGTTTTTCACTCGTTTTTGGGTGGGCTCTTGAGCTTTCAGAGCAGCATGAATCATGTCTTCCACTTGCTTTTCTGTAACAAAATTCATAGGGCTCCAGAGCTTAATATACTTTTCTAGTACTTTGACATCTTTTTGCTGTGCAAACTTTCCCGCTTCTTCTGTGAGATGTTTCACAATATTTTTCACGTTGGAAAGATCTTTTTTAATCTCCTTTGTATCCATATCCATGACTTTTATTTCTTTTATGACTTTCTTGTATTCTTCAATCATGTTTTGGTTCATGACAAGCATCTTTTCGGAAAGAAGACTCTGCTTGGATTCAAGAATACGAAGTCTATTTGCAAGCTCATTGACAATCTGTGTGAAATCTACTTGCATTTGGTCTTGGGCCATAGCTTTGTTATGGTTGCCTCACTTAATAAATATTCCCTACTCGTATAGACTATTTTATCTTTTTTTCTTTCTAACTCTAATGGCTCCAAGTTCGTACATTCGTTTTCTAAGTTCTTGTATAAGACTCATTGCTTTTGTTTTATTGCCTGTCCGAATACTGATTATAAATTCTTGAAGAAGTACTAAAGCTTGTTGGTCTGAAGTTAGGTTACGTAGGGTCGTTTCAAAGAATTCTAGAGAGATATTTGTACGAGACAAATCTATTAAATTCCCTGGGTATTTACTTAGTTCTATTTATATGTCATCTAAAAGTTTTAAAATGATATTCAAATCTTCCGTCATATTCTATTTATCTTAGTTTAGAAGTTTATAACTATTTGTGTAACCTTTTTTATTTACACAATAGTATACTCTACAAAAGAAAGCTATTTTAAGTGAAAGACATAAAGGGTGTCTGTGGTGTATACAAAAGAGTTGAAGCTTGTCGAGCTTCTCACAGAAGGTGGAGAAGAAGTCCTAAAATTAAACTACGAGTCTGTCTCCTTTATTCCCTCTATTGAAGATAATCCTTTGGTAATGATGGATGCCATTGATAAACTATTAGAAAATCCTTCTGCAGCGCGAATTGTTTTCTCACAAAGAAGAAATTATGGGTATACTTATGACCAAACAAAAATGCTTGTAGAGATTGCAAATATTTATGCGTATTTCATAAAAAGTAGACGTGCAACATCTTTACAAAACCTAGGTTTACAATCAGACTCTCCAGAAACCCTAGGTCAGAGATTATCTGCAATACAGTATATTATGTTTACATTACTCAAACAAGATCCTTTAGCGGCGTATGCAGAATTAAAAAGAACAATAAGAAGGGAAACAATTACGCTTAAAGTAACAGTAGAACAAAACACAAAAGATTCTCTTTCTGTATTTATCAAAATTTTAGCTGATATCCTCCTTCAATTAGATAAAACCATTCTTATTTCTCAAGCAAGAGAGTATATTGCAGGTTACACTCCAGGGGATAGGGAAGTGTACAAGCTTTTGTTTAGGCCAACTATTACTCCTGATTTTATGTATACCAAAATTGCAGCTTCACCACCCCTTGATGGAGAGCAGTTAGAAATTTACCGTGTAGGACAGAATACAGATGTTACTATCTATAGAACTCCTACAGAAATAAAAAATACCTATCATATTAATCCTCCAGAATTCAAAATGTCTGAGGATAAATTTGATTTAATCGATCTTGCAAAAAAAGTTCTTTCTGAGCATCAGCCTCGTGCAGAAGAGTTCCTTGATCCAACAAAAATGAGGTCAACATTCACAAATATAGGCAAAGATCTCCTGCGTGAGTTATCAGAACAGAAGGGCATGTTTCTTTCTCCTGAAGAAATTGCAGAGATGGCAGAAATTCTTGTACGCCACACTATTGGTTTTGGCATAATAGAACTTCTTCTCGAAGATGAAAAAGTACAGGACTTAACTATTAACTCACCCATGGGAGAAGTTCCAATCTTTCTTCTTCACGAAGAACACAATGAGTGTACAACAAATATCACGCCCAGCAGTGCAGATTTTGAATCTTGGGCCACAAAATTCCGTTTGATTTCTGGTCGTCCTCTTGATGAAGCAAATCCTATTCTTGATACTGAGATAATTTTACCCAAGTCTCGTTCAAGGCTTTCAGTCATTGGAAAACCTTTGAATCCTTATGGCTATGGTATGTCTTTTCGTCGTCACAGAGATGTTCCTTGGACGCTTCCACTTTTTATTAAAAATGGAATGATCTCCTCTCTTGGTGCAGGCTTATTATCTTTCACCATTGATGGTGCACGAGCACATTTGATAGCCGGAACGAGAAGTTCAGGAAAGACGTCATTTTTATCCTCTCTTCTTCTAGAGATCATGAGAAAATATAGAGTATTAACCATAGAGGACACCCTCGAGCTTCCATCTGATGCAATGAGAAAGCTAGGATATAATATTCAACCATTAAAAGTTCGTTCTGCTTTAGTCAAGGGTGGTTCAGAAGTTCCTGCAGATGAAGGAATTAGAACATCATTACGACTTGGAGACTCTGCACTTATCATCGGAGAGGTTCGTTCGACAGAAGCGATTGCACTTTTCGAGGCAATGCGTATTGGTGCTTCTGCAAATGTGGTTGCAGGGACAATTCACGCAGATTCTCCTTATGGGGTTTTTGACAGAATTGCAAACGATCTAAAAGTTCCTAAAACTTCTTTCAAGGCAACAGATATTATTATTATTTGTAATCCTATTCGTACAGCAGACGGACTAAAAAAAGTTCGCCGTGTTTTAGAAATTACTGAGGTACGAAAAGAGTGGGAAGAGGATCCAGTAGCAGAGCGTGGTTTTGTTGACTTGATGAAATATAATGCAAAGACAGACAAATTAGAACCTACACCCGAGCTCATTAACGGAGAATCAGAAATTCTAAAAAATATTGGTGCAAACGTTCGAGAGTGGGTGGGGAATTGGGATGGAATATGGGATAATATTGTTCTGCGTGGTGAGCTCAAACAAATGATCGTGGATTATTCAACCAAAACAAAGATGCCTCAGCTTTTAGAAGCAGAATTTTGTTTGCAGGGAAATGATATGTTCCATAGAATATCCGAAACGGTTCATAATGAAGTTGGCTCACTAGATTCCAAAAGAATTAAGGTTGATTGGGAAGAATGGTTAAAGAAAGAGATCCGAAAAAAACAACTGGTGTAGAATGAAAATACGTCAAGCAACAAAGAAAGATAAAACTGATGCAATGACTATTGCAAAATCTTTGAAAGAATGGTTCAATAAAGATGGACTAAAAAGCATGGCTCTTGACTTTAAGATGAATCACCTTATTATAGCTGTAGAAGAAGAAAAGGTCTTAGGATTTTTATCTTACACCACCTATTCTGGAAAAATGCTTCTTATGTGGATGGGAGTCAAAAGGGGTACACAAAGAAAAGGTGTGGGAAAAGAGTTAGTAGATTGGTTAGTCAAAGAATCAAAACGTCTGAAATTATATTCCATAGAAGTAGAAACGCTTCCTGAAGAGGATGTGTATGAACCTTATGAACGAACCAGAAAGTTTTATTACAAGAATGGTTTTGAAAGGGTATTATACAAAAAAGCACGAGTAAAAGGTTGGGATGACCAAATTGTCTTGGAGAGAAAAATACAATGAAACAAGCATACCTCGTACATGGCTGGGATGGTTCTCCAACAAACTGTTGGTTTCCGTGGATAATTAAAGAATTAGAAAAGTTGGGCTATAAGGTAAAAGCACTAAAAATGCCTCACCCAGTAACTCCCACTATCAAAGATTGGGTAGCAACGTTAGAGAAAGAAATCAAGCCTAGTCAAGAAACAATTCTTATCGGTCATAGTATTGGCTGTCAAACAATTATGCGTTACTTAGAAAAACCTCAGAGAAAAGTACAAGCAGTATTCTTTGTTGCAGGCTGGTTTCACCTAGACTCTATTGATGAAGAAAGTGGAGAGTCACAGGAAATAGCCAGGCCTTGGTTAGAAAAGAATATAGACTTCAAAAAAATAAAAGAAAATTGTAAAAGCTTTACCGCATTATTCTCTGATGATGACTCATTTGTGCCTCTAAGTGATGCAAAACTCTTTGAAAAAAATCTCGCAGCGAAAACAATTATAGAGCATAACAAAGCACACTACGATATACAAATGACGAATCCAGCTCTTCTTGAGGAAATAAAGAAATTATAGTCTCTTTTTTTCTTCTCGTACACTTCTCACAACATCCATAAATACACGAACCTTTGCTCTATCAACGGGATTACCAGTCTTATAATTTAGCTTAAAGCAGCTCCCAACAATTGCACCATCAGCAATGAGAAGTTGTTCTCGTGCATTATGGGGAGTGAGTCCTGCACCAATAACCAAAGGATAATCTCCTAGAACTCTTCTAAATCCCCTAATCTTTTCTAAGGGCGTTTCCCTGCCTGTTGCTTCACCTGTAACAACGATAGCATCTGCTCGTTTCATTCCTTCCTGTAAATCTGTTTCTAGGTCTGATCCAGGTATAGGAGTATAATATTTTGGCCAAACTCCCCCTAAAACTATAGTTTGAGAATACAGAGCCCTCGTGACTCCATGCTCACTCGGATACATTATTCTTGGCTCACTTGCATATCTGCCTGCAACATAGTCTTGTTGAATAAATGAACCACCATATTTATTGGCCAAGGTAAAAGCTTGAAGATAATTATTTGGAAGTATATTCACCCCCACCTGCAAAGTTGTTCTTCTTTCTTGTATTGCTCCAAGAGTACTTATAACATCATCTACACTTCCATGATAGTTCTCAACAATAACTCCATCAATACCTTCTTCTTCAAAAAGAGTGAGTTCATCAAGCGCTCGTGTAACCGGATCTTCTCCTGCAAGATGAAGCATAGCAAAAATGGGCGTATTTGCAAAGAACTGTGACGTATTCATAAAAAAGAAAGAAACATTCTATTTATAACCGTTTCTCCCCATAAATTAATAAACTTCTTTTCATATAAAAAGCACAAAAGATGGTGAAGATAGATCCTCGATTTCAAAAGGTAATGGATAAGTACGGAGCAAAGCTCGGCTCTCAGTTTGAATCTTCTATGGACCAGCCTTCTGCAGGCGTTTTTACTAAAGATTATCACACCTTTAGAAATGAAGCTCTTCGTTTAGAAAACACCATGTATGAACGTGCATGTAGGTTTGCCCATTCTATTATTGATTTTGCACCCACAAACAAAGAATATCAAAGAAAAACTGAAGAAGCAATTGCAGCAACGCATCTAGACATTGCTCCTGCAGCAGCATATACTCTTTCCATTTTAGTGATGTTCACCTTCATCTTTCTTGGTTTTTTTGTTGGCTTTGTTTCCTTTCTCTTTGGTGCTCCTCAGATATTTACCGCGATTTTTCTCATCGTAGTGGGCATTGTATTACTCAAACCCCTTTCTAACTATCCTATTCATCTTGCACAGAAACGTCGCCTTCAAGCATCCAATCAGATGGTTCTCTGTATTCTCTACATTGTTATTTACATGAGGCATACTTCCAACTTAGAGCATGCAATTAAATTTGCAGGCGAACATGTGGGAAATCCTTTAGCTCTGGACTTACGAAAAATCTATTGGGACGTAGAAACAAATCATTTCCCTACCATTCAAATATCTATAGAAAATTATTTGCTTGGCTGGAAAGATTATAACCTTGCATTCGTAGAGTCTTTTCATCTCATTGAATCTTCTTTATATGAGTCTTCCGAAGAACGGCGTGTAGAACTGCTTGAAAAATCTTTAGAAGTTATTCTTGAAGGCACCTACGATAGTATGTTGCATTATGCACAAGATGTAAAGTCTCCTATTACGACCTTGCACATGTTGGGAGTTATTCTTCCCATACTAGGCTTAATTGTTCTGCCCTTGATGGGTTCCTTCTTAGGGGTCAAGTGGTATCACATTGCTCTTCTCTATAATCTTCTCCTGCCCTTTGTTGTTTTTTATTTTGGTTATGTCCTTCTTGCAAAGCGTCCCATTGGGTATGCACAGGCAGACATAAGTGCATTACCTCAGTTTGAAGATATGAGAAAATTCAAAGTAGGAAACATGCTTGTAGAACCAAAATTTATTGCTATTGTAGTATTCTTTATTTTCATGATCATAGGCTTTTCTCCCCTTATTATTCATTGGATAGATCCTACAGCAGAAGTGTATATTACAGATAATATTCTTCTCCTAGATTATAGAGAAACAGATACAGGCTTAGTAGTTGGTCCATTTGGCTTAGGTGCTACGATGCTGAGTTTGTTTGTACCCTTAGGTTTTGCTTTAGCACTCAGTATTTTTTACCAAACAAAATCAAATAAGCTCATTAAGATTCGAGAAGAAACGCAAAAGTTAGAAACAGAGTTTCGTGGTGCAATTTTTCAACTTGGAAATCGTATTGGGGGTGGTATGCCTGCAGAGATGGCCTTTGGAAAAGTTTCGCAAGGACTTGTTGGTACCCCCACAGGAAAATTTCTATCCATTGTAGACAATAACATTCGAAGGTTAGGAATGAACTTACAGGATGCAATTTTTAATGAAAAGAACGGAGCGATTGTGGCATATCCCTCATCTTTAATTGAAAGCACGATGAAGGTGTTGGTAGAGTCCGCACGAAAAGGTCCACAGGTTGTTTCTAAAGCTTTGTTAAGTATTGCAGAATATCTAGATAGAATTTACAAAGTTTCCGAGAGATTAAAAGATCTTCTTTCAGAAATAACTTCTTCGATAAAATCCCAGGTCTCTTTTCTTACTCCTCTCATTGCAGGAATTGTCGTAGGTATTGGTGCAATGATCACTACAATTATTGGTTCTTTGTCCACTTCTCTTGGGACTGCAACGAGTGGGGATGCTGGTGGCTCATTATTATCAGGTGCGTCGGGTATTGCAAATATTTTTCCCTTAGAAAAACTCATCTCACCATACTTCTTACAAATTATTGTAGGTCTCTATGTAGTGGAGATGGGCTATGTTTTAACCATCCATGCAAATGGCATTGAAAATGGTGTAGACAAACTCAACGAAGAGTATACATTAGGGAAAAACTTATTTAGGGGCACGATGTTATACCTACTCATTGCAGGAATTACCATCTTTGCATTCAACTTGCTTGCGCTTGCAGTAGGGAAGGTCTAAAAAATGGCATTAAAAACAATAGTTATTTTTATTGCAGCAATTGTATTACTGGTAGTGGTCATGCTTTTCATAGTAGGGTTAAAAAATGCGTTTATATAAAAAAGGGGAGGAAGGTTCTCCATGGGGAGCAATCTTTGCATCAGTTCTAGGGCTAGTTTTCCTAGCTATGTTTATAGGTATTATTATTGCATTGCAAGGAGATTTGCTCACGAAAGAAACAGCTGTACAAACTGGATGCTGGTTAACAAACACAGTAAAATGTACGGGGGGAGTCTTCCAAGCAATGCCTTCATTGTGTAGCTTAGAAACTTTAGAAGATGCAGTTGATACACCCCAATTAGCTGATCTTACACGTGATACCTGGTGGATGTTCAAAGAGAACTCCTGTGATATGGGTGTTTCTGGTGATGAGATCTATCCTGTATATTCTTTCACACCTAAGGATGATATTGCCATACCAGATTTCATTGCATATACCTTAACACATAGTAGGGGCCAATCTGTGAGTGGAGAAAAATCAGATTATGCTTACTTAGAAACAAGTACAGAAGGACAAAGTATTTGTTTTGATAAATCCAATGAGAATTCTGCAATTTCAAATTTAAAGTTAGAGGGCGGAGAGTTGTATTATATCTTATATTATGATGATCAAGTTCCATCTGAAGAAGGAGATAAAATTCTTATAACTGCAAATCCAAACTTTGATGCAGGGTACTGGAAAGAAGTAGGAATTGCAACAGTAGTTGCAGCGGGTGCTGTAGTTGTTGCAGCAGCAACAGCTGGGGCTGGAGTAGCTGTGTATACTGGGGGTATTTCTGGAGTTTCTGCAATTGTAGCGGGTTCAGAGCTTGCGATTGGTCTCATTGGAACAAAAGCTGCAGTGATAACTGCTGCAGGTGTAGCTGGTGCAACAGGAACATATT
>SICW01000028.1 GCA_009691355.1 Candidatus Woesearchaeota archaeon | reverse complement strand
CACTATTCTTGTTGGGGATATTGGTCTTGCAGATGAGATTCTTTCTGGTGAAAATTCTTCAACAATTAGAGAGTTTGAAGCATCTCTAGAAAAAAAAGTTGGACTATATGCCCCTAAACAAGGACCAATAAGAGTGAGAGATGTTGATCCAGAATTCAAAAGACCATTCAAAGAAGTTCTTGATCAGGCAGCGGAGTATCTTTCACGTTTTTACAAAGTAAACAGAATTCCTTTTGCTCTAGTGCAATTAGATTCTGAACCAGCTTTTCTGAGTTATAATAATGCATTACTAGAAGAAGCAACAAAAAAAGCCTTGCTTCCACAGTTTGGACTTACATGTCTAGATAAAGAAACAGGGGCTATCTTTGCTTCAGAAGGTTATAGCTCACAAGGTATTGATTCTACAGAGGGTATCTTTAGAAAATATGGGCCTCATTGCATGTATTTAGAAAGAAGAAAATCCTAAACTTTTCTTCAGGGATATAATACACAGTAATCTTCATGCAAACAAAAAGTTATTTAAAGAAATAAGGCTCCTAAAGGTTATAATGGGAAAAGAGGATTTTATTAGAGTTGACAATATCTCAAAGAGTTTTGGGAACCAAACTGTTCTAAGTAACCTCAGCCTTTCTATCCCTCGTGAAGGTATTTTTGGCATTATGGGCCTTTCAGGATGTGGAAAAACTACCCTGCTGAATATTATTATTGGCTTTTGGCAACCAGAAGCTGGGACAGTATATTATAATGGATTAAATATTCGTGAACATCAAAGAGTCATGAACCAATTATTTGGTTTTGCAACACAAGCCGGGTCCGTTTACCCCAAACTTACAGTAGAAGAAAATCTCAGATACTTTGCAAGGCTTTACAACATGAAAAGGAATGATATTACAATCAGAATAGGAGAAGTTCTTAACCTTATGGAATTAGAAGCCTCACGCCATGTACTCGCTGAGGAGCTTTCTACGGGAATGTATCGAAGATTAGATATTGCTTGTTCTATGATTCATAACCCAAAAGTTCTAATTTTAGACGAACCAACAGGAAATTTAGACCCAGTTCTAAGAAAAAAACTTATGGCACTGATAAAAAGAATTGACGATAGTGGAACAAAAGTAATTATCACTTCTCACCTTCTTGGAGAAATAGAGAAAATTTGTGATACTCTTGCAATTATTCATCATGGAAAAATCTTAGAAATCGGAAGTCCAGATCAACTCAAGGACAAATACACCCGGGATCAAATCATTAAGATAGAAACAAAAAAGAAGAATTATGATGTCTTAATCCCTATCTTAAAAAAGGCAGGAGGAAAGAATATTTTCCAGAAGGATCGCTATGTCTACATTTATACCAGAGAAACAGACAAGATATTAATTACTATTTTATCATATATAAAAACAAAGGGAGACCAATTGCTCAGTGTAGAAGTAAACAAACCTTCTATAGAAGAAGTTTTCGAAGCGGCAACGAGAAAATGATGGCATTATTTAAAAAAGCAAGCAGCATAGAAGTAAAAACAGAGTCTATTAATCAGAACTTTTTCGTAGAACGTCCTCCAATTAATCCTGCTATAAAACTATTTTATACAGTCATGAAAAACCTCAAACTACTGATTCGTTCAAAATTCTCTGCACTTATTTTTCTCTTTGGCCCTTTGATCATAATTACCTTAGTTGCACTTGCATTTAATACTTCAACACTATTCGATCTAAATATCGCTACATATTCCAGTTCCTACTCTCCACTTTCAAACTCAATTATTGAAAATCTCTCAGATAGCCAATATAATATCTTAAAAATTGAATCAGAAGAGGAATGTATCGATGCGGTAAAATCCAGTGATTTTCAAGTCTGTGTTATTTTTCCACCAGATATGCTTTTAGATAATAGTGCAAATAACATTGTAAAGATTTATGTGGATAACTCTAGGATTAATATCGCAAACCTTATTTCAAGTCAAATTTCAACAAAAGTATCTGTAGAAGCCTCTGCACTCAGTTCAGATCTTGTAACTCAAATCCTTACCGTACTTGACTCTTCAAACACAAAAACAGTAGAAACGCAAGCAACAATCACAAAAATTCTCTCAAGTAATATAGGGGCACAAGAAAGCACAAGCAGCTTAAGTTCAACATTAGAAGGAATAGACCTTAGTTATGATAGTTTAGACACCACCGAATTAACCTCAGAAATAAACAGCCTAAAAACAGAGTATAACGTGACAGACAGTGATATTTCATCAATGACAAGTCTGATTTCTAGTCTAGAATCTGATTATGCCGCTCTTGGAGCAAAAATTGATACAGGAAAAGAGTCCATAACAACAGCAGGTACAAGTAGCACAAGCATAACCAGCTCACTCAACTCCCAAGAAAGTCAACTAAAAGAAGCCAACACTCAACTACAAGAAATATCTGAGACAATAAACGCAATAGCAATCACCAACGTAGCGAGTATTGTTTCCCCAATAAAAACAACAGTTGAGCCCATTAGTGCAATAAACAGCTACTTACTCTACATTCTTCCAACAATTCTTGTTCTCCTCATTATGCTTGTAAGCTTACTACAAAGCGCCTCAAGCATTATTACTGAAAAAGAGTCCAGAGCCTACTTTAGAAATTTTATTACTCCTACAAATGAATTCCTATTTATGACCGGAGAATTTGTAAGTAATTTTATTATTTTAGTGCTACAAACCTCCATATTAATAGCAGTTCTCTACTATTTCTTTAGTGATACACTCACAGGACAAGCCTTTGCGCTTACCGGCCTTTGTCTACTAGTTATAGGATCATTTTTTATCCTCCTAGGAATGCTCTTTGGCTACATTTTCAATACAAAATCAACAGTCACTTTAGCAACAATTTCAGCAGCAATGATCATGCTCTTCTTCTCAAATGCAATCCTCCCCCTAGAAACTTTATCGAGTTATACCAGAAATATTGTTCAATATAACCCCTTTATTATCTCCGAACTACTCTTAAAGAAAATCCTCCTTTTTGGAGCTACTTTCTCAGGAATTACAGAACCTCTATACTTACTTCTAGGCTTTAGTTTTGCTGTTCTTGTGGGAGCAATTCTTGCAAGAAGTTTCTCTAAGAAATACTTCAATACAGGCTAAAAGTTACTACTTACACCTCGTAACTAAAGAGAAAGATTTATAAAGGACTTCTTGATCCCATATATGTGGTGTAGGAGATATATATGATCGTAAACGAGGAATTTTTAAAAAAATTAAGGTCATCTTTCGATTTAAACATTTACGAAGTCAAAGTTTGGACAGCCTTACTATCCAGAGGCGTTGCTGCTGCTGGAGAACTTGCTGACATTTCTGGGGTACCAAGAAGCAGATCCTATGATGTTCTAGAAAACCTAGAAAAAAAAGGGTTTATCGTTATGAAACTTGGAAAGCCAATAAAATACATTGCAGTAAGACCAGAAGAAATTCTCAAGAGAATCCGTAAAAAAGTTCAAGAAGATGCTGACAGCCAACTTGCAATGCTAGAAAAAGTAAATGATACTGATATTTACCGAGAAATTGAACTACTGTACAAACAAGGCATTGATAAAATCGAACCTTCAGAACTTTCTGGAGTACTCAAAGGAAGAAAAAACGTCTATGATCATCTAAAAACAATTATTGCAAACGCAGAAAAGTCTGTTTGTATTGTAACAACAGAAAAAGGTCTTGTACGAAAAGTTGACCTTCTCAAATCGGTTATTAAGAAAGCACGAAGTAATGGAGTAAAAATTAAAATTGTTGCTCCAGTAAGAGAACTTTCCTTCATACCAAAAGAGATAAGAGAATCTATAGAGCTAAGAGCAGCTGATGATTCAACAAAGGCGCGCTTCGTTGTTGTTGATGGAAAAGAACTTCTTTTCATGCTTGCAGATGACCAAGATGTACATGAAGCATATGATATGGGCATCTGGGTAAAAACACCCTACTTTGCACAAGCATTAAATCAAATGTTTGAACTTGGATGGAAAGGTCTAAAACGCGTTTGAAAAAACTAAATTCTTTTAAAGAAACTTTTTCTTTTTTATTTCTATGAATAGAAGCTACAGAAGAAAGATCGAGATTTATGGCCCACTTTCTTGGCCAAAAGAAATATCCTTAGAAGAGTTTTTAGGAGTAAACCGAAAATTCATGGATATTGTAAGTCAGTCTGGAGAAAGAATTCAGCCAGATATTAAAGCCCATCTGAGAGGGACTGAACTACATAGTCTGGAAGATTTAACAAGGCACGCCAAAACGCACCCTCAATTTGAAGGGGCAGATATTCATTTTCACACAGAAAACATTTCCTGTGCAATTTGTACAAGAAAAAAGGGATCTAAAACAAGAGACTCAGCAATATTATGGACTTCTGGACTAGCATTCGGAGCTGGGCTATTAGAAACCTACTATGGAAATGGGCTTGGCACAACTCTTGGTGTAGTAGCTACAGGTCTAGGAATAGTAGGGAGCACATATGGATGGAGAGAACAACGAAGAAGTACAGTCAATTATCTTGAACTCACAATTATGAAAAGGACCCACAACTCTGTAGTGAGCTTCCGAGAAGTAGCGGAAAACTTAGCAAAACTTCAAGTCTAGACAAGCCCAAAAGCCTTAAAAACATCTATTTTCTCTATATAATTATGCAAGACCTAGTACGCAGTCTCCACCCATTAGAAAGAAAAGTTATTCCTTTTCTAAAGAATAGCATACTCTTTGAAGAACTTCTAGAAAAAACAAAATTACAAGAAGCAGAGTGTATGAGAGCAGTACAATGGCTGGAAAATAAAGAAGTACTCAAGATCAAAACAGATATCAAAGAAGAGATTATTCTTGGATCACTAGGAAAAAAATACTTAGAAGAAAAACTTCCTGAAAGACGTCTACTAGAACAGCTCAAAAAGAAAAAGCTCAGCCTTCAAGAAATACAACTAGAGGAAGGAGAAAAAAATATTGCCATAGGTGAACTAAAGAAAAAGGCAGCAATTTCTATGGGGAAAGACATTGAACTTACTGAACAAGGAAGAAAACTCCTAGAAAAAGAATTTTTAGAAGAAAAATTACTAAAAGTACTCCCAAAAGAAACAAAGGATCTCACAGAAGAAGAAAAATTAGCCTTTGAAAACCTAAAAAAAAGAAAAGAAATTATCCAAATAGAAGTAATAAAAACAAAAACAATCATTCTTACAGATCTAGGAAAGAAACTTATAAAAGAAAAGTTAGACTTTGACCTCATAGAAACGCTCACCCCAGATATGCTCAGACAAGAATCCTGGAAAGGGAAGCAATTTCGAAAATACGATGTTAAAATTAACGTTCCAAAAACCTATGGTGGACGAAGACAACCCTATATGGAATTTTTAAACAAGATCAAACTCCAACTTGTACAACTAGGTTTCAAAGAGATGAATGGGCCCCTCATTGAAACTGAATTTTATAATTTTGATGTTCTCTTCCAACCACAAGATCATCCCGCACGTACCTGGACAGATACCTATCACTTAAAACATCCTACACATGGAAAACTTCTCAATGATCTCGTAGTGAACAGAGTAAAAATCGCTCATGAAGAAGGAGGTCGTACAGGTTCAACAGGCTGGGGCTACAAATGGGATTCTGAAATTGCAATGCAACTCATGCCACGCGCACACGCAACAGCAGTATCCGCAAGACAGATGGTAAAAGGCATTGAAATACCCTCCAAATATTTCACGATCTCACGTGTATACAGGCCAGACGTTCTTGATGCAACTCATCTTATAGAATTTAACCAGCTTGATGGCTTTGTCACAGATCCTTCAATTAGTTTTAGAACTCTATTAGGGATGCTCAAACTTTTTGCAACGGAAATTGCAGGTGCAGAAGAGGTAAAATTCTTTGCAGACTATTATCCTTTCACAGAACCTTCCGTACAAATTTCTGCAAAGCATCCACAACTAGGCTGGGTAGAACTTGGTGGTGCAGGAATATTCCGCCCAGAAATTACACAAACTCTAAACATCGACACTCCAGTCATGGCTTGGGGTCTTGGCATTGATCGTTTAGCAATGTTCAAATTAGGAATCAAAGATATTCGATATTTATTCAGTCAAGATCTCAAATGGCTTCGAGAGCCAAGGGTAATCTAAGATGCCAACCATTGATATTTCATTAAAGGACATAAGCAAGCTTGTTGGAAAAGAAGTGACAAGAGAAAACCTAGAACCAGAAGCCCTACTCTGGGTAAAAGGAGAAATTGATGGAGAAGATGGTGACACATTAAAGATAGACTGTAAAGAAAGCAATCGCCCAGATCTCTGGTCAACAGAAGGAATGGCACGTGCACTTTCTCCTTTCTATACAAAAGAAAGAGGAATGAGAAAATACACTGCTGAGCCATCTGAGTTCTACATCCACGTTGATCGCACTGTAGATGATGTTAGGCCATTCATTACAGCAGCCGTAATTACAAATCTAACGATAACAGAAGATTTACTCAAACAGCTCATTCAACTGCAAGAAAAAGTATCTATGACGTTTGGAAGAAAACGAAAAACAGTGGGTCTCGGCATTTATGATAATGATAAATTAACCTACCCACTAGCATACAAAGCATACAAACCCACTGAACTAAAATATGTTCCATTAGGTTTCACAAAAGAAATGACTTTAAAAGAAGTACTAGAAAAGCATCCAAAGGGAATAGAGTACGCCCATCTTTTAAAAGGACATGAACGCTACCCTGTAATTATTGATAAAAACAATATCATTGCCTCTATGCCTCCAATTACAAACTCAGAAACGACAGGAAAAGTCACAGAAAAAACAAAGAATCTTTTCCTAGAAGTAACTGGAACAAACCTTGAAGACTGTAAAGTTGCACTCAATGTCATGGCTTGTGCTTTAGCAGATCGTGGAGGAAAAATACACTCAGTAACTCTCGATTATGGCAAAGAAAAGATCCTTACACCAAATTTCTCACCAAAAAGAATCAAGGTAAAATTCGAAGATATTGAACGTATAACTGGATTAAAACTCACTTTAAAAGAACTCAAAGAACTTTTAGAGCGTTTTTGTTATGATGTAAAAAAAGCAAAAGATTGCCTAGAAGTAGAATATCCTTCTTACCGTCAAGACATCCTCCATCCTGTAGATGTTATTGAAGATATTCTTATTTCCTACGGATTTAACAACATAGAACCAGTCATTCCAAAAATTGCAACACGCGGAGAATTATCTGAATTTGAACTGTTTTGTGAAAGTCTTCGAAATGCACTCCCAGGTTTAGGAGCACAAGAATTACTCAACTTTACATTAACAAACAAAGAAGTATTATTCGAGAAGATGAATATAAAAAACTATGACTGTGTAGAAATTGCAAACCCCGTATCAAGTAAATGGTCCTGCATTAGAAGCAGTATTCTCCCTTCACTCATGGAATTTTTAGAGAACAATAAAACCGCAGAATATCCTCAACAAATCTACGAGCTAGGAGAGATAGTTATTATTGATGAAAAAGCAGAAACGGGATCACAAACAATAAAACATCTTTCTTGGGCACTTGCCGATAAAGAAGCAAATTTCACAAGGGCAAAACAAGTGGTAGATTTCATTCTAACAGGTTTAGGATTAAAATACGAAACCCTAGAAGAAGAAAACCCTATTTTTATATCAGGAAGATCCGCACAAATTCTCATTAATGGAAAAAAATATGGTATCCTAGGAGAAATAAACCCCCAAGTTCTTAAAAACTTTTCTTTAGAGTTTCCTGTATGTGCTTTTGAGTTAAATATCAATGATCTTTACGGGTTAAAATTATCCCTGTAGAGGAGTAACAAAACCGAAGGTTTATAAAGAAAGGGCACCTTCAGAAGAATATGGAAAATGGCCTTTTAGCATTTCTAGGTGTAGCCTATTTAACAAGCTGTCAACCTGAAGAACCAAAAATCATAACACAACCAAGGACAGTAGAAACACCAGCCCCTAAACCAAGAGTATTCTTCACTTCCCCTGAACAAAAAAAAGGGCTAAAGGCTTTACAAATAGCAACTCAAGAATTAAGAACCTATCAAGGAGCACAAGAATTTGCACATTTTAGAACATTACAAAGCAAAGTAGGCACACAAAAAAATACTGAGGAATATGTATTAGGAATTGGTCTAGAGGAAATAACTCTCTCGGTTTTAGATCCTACAAAAGCTTGGAATTATGGAACAGTAACTGCAACATATCATAGTGCATCCGAAAAAATAGATTTTGGAGGACCATGGATGGGATCTTCTGAAGGACAAGTATATGCTATACCGTCAAGCTGTGATACTCAAGATACTTTTTGTATTCAATATCAACAAGCCGCAGAGGATTTCAAAACAGAAGCCAGAAGAATTCACCCATTACTTATAGCCGCACAACCACTTCTTCAAGAAGAAATAGAGCAAGAAACACAAAAAATAAAACAAAAAGTTCCAGGATATTTCAAAGAAGCACAAAAATCAATCAAAGGAATACCCACATTAGAATATTGCGCAACTGAATGGAATGTTAGCATGGTTGAAGGAGAAAGTGTTAGTACAGGCCCTAATCCCAGTATATATTTTTCCCATAATGCTATGGATTCTTGTGATAGTGGATTTTGGACTATGAGATGGAGTGAAGATCCAAAAACATTAAAGACCTTAATAGATATTAAAATTCCGCTAGAATGTGGTACAAAAGAAAAAAGAATGAGTATGGAAATAAATGATCAAGAACGTGGAAAATTACAACTAGAAATTGATGTCTCACAAAGAACAGAAGAAAACGCAGAGGCATATGATCTTTATACTTCTCCTATACCAGAAAATTGGAGAACAGAAGCACTCAAGAAACAAAGAAAACTTCAAGCATGCCACGAAGGCCCATAACTCTTAAATAAACCCTAAAAATTCTCTTTTCTATGAAATATGTGGCCTATGTAAGATTTCAAGCAAAGCATTACCGTAGCCTGGATTATATAGAAACGGCTGTTGGTCTAGCAATAATTACTTCTGAATCAAGTACAACGTATGGTGCAACTACAATAGAGATAACTGGAAGAGGAATAGGAAAAGATTTAGAATCTCTAGTAAAACAAGATGGTTGGAGAAAAGGGAGCATAGTCCTGGATAAAAACGAAGAAGCCATAGAACTTACCCAACAAATCCAGTAAAGAAAGCCTTAAAAACCCATTCTAGCTCAAAAAAACGATGGTAATACATAGAGTCACAATATATGGAAGTACAATCGTAGATAAGTTTACCCATGATGAAGCCTATCCTTTTGTGGGCCAAGAAAGAACCACAGTTATCATACCCGGCGATATGTTTGATGAGTTTAGAACAAAGTATAAAAGATCACTAAGAAGCTCTAAAATTACCCTAGAGATAGATTACACTCCTAATAATGAAAGAGTCAAAGACTGCCAAGATCCATACAAAGGACCTCGTTCTCACATTGGAACATTACGATCTCTAGATGGAATTCTTGTTGAGGAAGAAAAATAAATGGAATACGACCTTGAACTCGAAAGAGTAGCAGAAGAAATTAATACTGCACAAGCAAAAACAGTTCTCATTCAATTAGGTGACGGTCTGAAACCGCAAGGGACAGAAATCCTTGATTTTCTCGAAAAGAAAACGACTGCACAAATATTTTTATGGTTAGATACTTGCTATGG
>SICW01000027.1 GCA_009691355.1 Candidatus Woesearchaeota archaeon | reverse complement strand
ACGGTAGTTATTTCGTACTTTTTCTACAAAGTAAAGGTCACGCAATCGTTTTACTTGTCTTCGTATATTGGAAGGAGCAATACCATTCAAGGGAAGCTTTGCTTCTTTTCTTCTTTCCACAACTGCTTCACGAATTTCCTCACAAGACATTTCTGTTTTTGTTTCTAAAAGAATCTGAAAGATATCCACAACTACATCTCGTGAATCTCCTGGCTGTAATAACCCCGTAGAGAGACAGATTTTTCTAATCAAATCCCTGCGAGACATTTCGTAGGGCTTCTCGTATTTTCTCAACGTGATTTCTGCTAAAGGCATATCCTTGGATACTTTTATCATTGCTTAGAACATGTGAGCAGTTGGATATATAAAGCTGGCGCGGGGGCGTGCCGGGTGTCCAGCAGTAAAAATAAAAAATTAATAAAAAATAGGTTCTGGACTGGTTGTTACAGAAGAAATAGACAACCAACTAATTGCAATGACACATAAAATGAAAAGTGTTAGCACGGTTGCAATAAAGCAAATCATTCCTGATTTCACTCCTTCTGTATAGCCTACCCACACAGCTGGTACTGCAAGCAAGAAGATGCTCATGACTATTGTTAAGAGAATAATAAAGAGCATTACTGTGTCATTGTAGAAGCCAAGGTAGTAACTATTTTGCAAAAGATAAGAACAGGCAAACCAAACGCCAAACAAGAGAATACCACTTGCAACACCCAGAAGTAAAGGTAAGCCTAATTTTTTATTCTTCTTTGTTATCTTTCGAATTCCATAGATAATAGCACCAAGGATAGCAATACCCACAAGTACACCAATCACTACTTCCCACCAATGGATATTCCACCAGGAGTTTGCATATTTTCCTTCTACAGAAAAGCTCTCATAAGGGTCTAATGATGTTGCTGTTTCTGTATAGCCTGTATCAATATAGGAAAGAGATGAGGCTACTCGTGCAAAGTCTGCACTCTCACTTGTTGCAAAAACCTCTTTTTGATAGTCAATCGCAGAGCTCACACCTTCTAAGTATAAATCTTCTGCAACATCAAGACTTACTCGTACGTAATTTGTATCATACTCATCTTGAATAGTTTGGAAATGATATTCATAGACTCCAGCAGATTCGCTCACATAGGAATTTGTTTTGTAGTAGGCAAGAATATAGATATTGTCTTGATCTTGCTCAGGAATTTCAAAACTAACACTGGTCATACCCTCGGATTCCCCAAGAGTATAGCTGACTTGTGCATAACTTGGAGGGTACACAGGATATCGTATATAGTCTGTACATTCCTTGTTACAAGTTTCTACATCATCTGTTGTAGAACAAGAAACCTCTTCCCAGTTGGAACATTCTTCGGTATAGTCATAATACTCTTGGACGATATTTATCAAACTAATATTTTCTCCAGGAATCTTAAACGAGAACTCTGTAAGGTTTTCTACGTTTTGTAATTCAATACGTGCAAGAACTGCCGATTCTCCTTCACCATCAAACACAGTGTAGTAGTATTGGTTTTGTCCATAATAGCCATAGCTATCTGGATAGAGACTTGCTGCACTTGCTATTGGCAATAAGAGAAGTACAAATAGAAGACTTATTATTTTTTTCATGTGCGTTTCCTCCGTAGATCGTATATGAAAATGATCAAGACTATAATAAAGGTTATTGATAAAGTATAGATCCATGCTTCTGAGGGTAAGGATACAATTGTTGATGAGAAAGTGGTATCAGTAAGGGGAAGGCTCATTTCTTTTGTGGGGGTAATAACTGCTGCAGACTCTATTGCAAAGCTTGTTTCTTGTGAAGAAAAGAAGATTTTTAGAGCAAGACTTACAACTGCACCAATCAAAAATATCGGAAGCATTTTCTTTAAACTTTCTTTCCAGTCATATCCTTTAGGGACAATAAGAATCATTTTCTTTGCTAAGGAATACAAGGAAACTTTTCTTCCCTTCTCACTCCAAGCATGGTCTGCACGAATAATAAGACCTTCTTTTTCTAATAATTTTAAAGCGTGGGTGATTGTGGATAGTGGTACTTGTAGTTTTTTGGATAACTCTAAAGGCGATACTTTTTCTTTTTCACTAAGATGATCAAGAATTTTTCGTGCAGTTGCATTGGCTATGACAGTTGCAATATCCCTGGATTTCTTTTCGTTTAATGATACGAGAATGAACTTTTCTTCCATAGCTTAGGAAAAACATCTGAAATATTTAAATGCTTGGAAGACTTTCATCCTGATGAGAGTTATTGAACAAGAATAGCAGCTTTACTTGGCAGTGCTTGTTGTGCCTTTGCTTCACTACTCTTCTCTGCAAGAATAATTTCAATGCTACATGAAAGACTCTTCTCTAATTGTGCTTTGTATTCTTTAAAGACAGCTTCCTCTTCTTTTTGTGTCAAGACTACAGAAGGGATTTTAGAAGTATTTTTGACTAGACTTGGAACTAAGGCAGTGATTTCTTTTGCATGTTCTTTATCCATGACTTTCTTTAAGAGAACGCCAATATCTCGTTCCTTTGCAAATTCTTTCTTGAAGTCTTTCATAAAGGTGTACTTCCATGCAGGAGCTAAAATAACCGTCACCTTACTTAATTTTTCTTTTCTTACGAGTTTCTGAATTTCTCGTACATCATCTACGAAGCTTTCAATTGTTTCTTCTACAAACTCTGCTTTTTCATCAATGAATTTTTCATTGTATTTTGGCCAAGATGCAAGAGAAACAAATCCCTTATTTTTTCCAAGATTCCACAACTCCTCAGCATAATGCGGACATAAGGGTGTAAGCATAGGTATCCAAAGACTACAAAGATATTCGTTGATTGCAGGAAGGTCTTTTCCCAGTCTTGCAACACGCTGATATTCTCGTAAGAGATCAAATAAGACAACATTACTATAATCCCGTAAATTCATTTCTTCAAGACTGATAGTTGCGCGTTTTACGAGGCCTTCAACACGAGAGAGAAAAGCCTTATTGGAAATAGTTCCTTTTTTTCTGTTCTGTACCATCTCTTCTAAAACGGTGAAAATATGTTCTACATGTTTCTTTGTTTTTTCTACTTCAGAAGATTGCCAGTTCATCATTCCATCAATACTTGTAGAGTTACACAAGAATGCACGGAAGGCATCTGCACCATAAGATTTGTTTAAATCCATTAAGGTGACAACATTTCCTTTAGACTTTGACATTTTCATCCCTTCGGATATAATTAGACCATGGAACGAAATTCTCTTTGGTTGTTTTTCTTTAGGAAAGCATGCTGTGTGTGCAAAGATCATGAAAGATAAGTGATTTGCTAAGTGTGGCTGGAATGTGTGACGCTGATCGAAAGGATACCAATAATTAAAATTATCTTGGATATCCTTGAGTTGTGCAACGGGAATTTTTAGTTTTTTACTTACATCATCAACTTTCCCTTCACCTAAGAAAACAAAGTCAAAAAACTCTGGTGTAAGCTGCTCTCCTGTAATCTTATATTTTTTTAAACGTTCTTGAATGGGATAGAGAGACATGTAAATAGTAGAATCTGAAAGAGATTCAATCACCCACTTTTTATCAAACGGAAGCTGTGTTCCTATTCCACGAAGACGTGCACAAGGACGTTTATCTAGCCACTCAAAGACATCTTCAAACTGTTTTCTATATTTATTTGGAACAATCTCCATATTTTTCAAGCTTTCTTTTGCTTCTTTCTTCCAGCCTTTTGCATTGAAATCTAAGAACCACTGGTTATCCATGATTGCAACAATAACTTCACCGCCATCACGAGATACTGCTTGACGAGAGGTTTCGTAGAATATTGCACCTTTCTTTTCTTTGAGCACTTTCTCTTGCATTGCTTGCTTTGCTTGTGCAACGGGCATACCTGAATAAGGGCCACAATTATTGAGCATGACACCTGTATGGTGTTCTGTTCTGTATACAATTTTTAATGCTTCTTTGAGTTTTTCTATATCCTTCATAGAGTGGATTTTCATTTCTGCACAAATCTTTTCTGCAGCATTTTCTCCATACTCTGGAGTTTTCAAAATAGGAATAATTTGTATTGCTTTGACTTTTTCATAGTCCAAACCGTACTCGTCACAAAGTTTCTTAGACTTTTGTAGATCTAAAAGACCAATATAATCTACAGGAGCATGACCTGGTACACTTGTGACTATACCCGTTCCGATATTAGGATCACAATAACTTAAAGGTAAAATAAGTATTTTTCTTTCAATGAAGGGTGCTTGACAGCTTTTTCCAAGAAGGGATCTTCCTTTTACTGATCCAGTTATTTTTACAGTATGGTCTTGATATGTGAGTTTGTCTGCACATTCTTTACTGATAACCCAATCTTCTCCGTCCACTTTTGCTTTGACGTACTCTACATCTGGATTGAGCCACATGTTTGTTTGTCCGTACATTGTTTCTGGACGTAAGGTTGCAGCAATAAGATACGTCCCGTCATCCATTTTAAACTTTAATAGAGTGAATTCGTTTTTCTCTACAGGATTTGTATCCCCATCAGAAATATCATCTTCACCAACAGCATTTTTAAGGGTTTTACTATAAAGAACAGGATATTTTCCTTGCATAAGGTAGCCTTTTTCTTTGTATATGTGAAATTGCCACTCCACTAATCTTTGATGTTCTACATCACCAGAGGTAAAACTTCTTCTCCAGTCAACACCAAGTCCTAGAGAAGAATATTCCTCTTTCATTTTAGGGATAAAGAAATTGACAATGTTCCAAGGTTCTACAAAACTTTGAACCATTTTTTCTACTTCTTTTTCATTTGAAACATACGCACGTACATATTCTTTGTATTGTGCAATCTTTTTTTCATCACCATTTTGAATTCCTAAGCTAATTCCAAGAACAGGGGTCCCAGAAATGTGAAAAGCCATGGGGAAGAGAACATTTTTTCCTTGTAAGCGAATAAAACGAGAGTAGACATCAACTTCTGTGACTGCACGTGCATGTCCAATATGAAGAGAACCAGAAATATAGGGGTAAGGAGTATTAATAAAAAACTTTTCCTTTTTTGTATCAATATCTACTTCAAATGCTTTTTCTTCTTTCCATTTCTTTTGCCACTTATCTTGCACAGCTTTGAAGTCGACCATCAGCTCAAAAAGAGAAGCAGTTTATTTAAATCTTTGGGCGTATTTTTGCTTATATAAGAGTTGTATTTTTCTTCCTTTTTCGTTTCCATCCATACATTCCTACAAAAAGCAAAGTAAGGCTAAGCCCTGAAAGAAGTGCAAAGGGTAGAGAAGTAACATCAAAGGAACTCTCTTTAGCCTTTCTTTGGACTTCCACAGGGATTTCAACAGCATTGACAAAGCCTTGCGGATATAATTCTTTGATACGAAGTATTCCTCTCTTTTTTTGTGCAGGGATATCTACGATTTTTAATGTATTCCCTTCTAGTGTAAAATTTTCTGCATAGATGCCTTCTATTTGAAAAACCATCGTTTGATTTAAAGTATTATACACATAAAGTTTTGCCCCCACATCTTCTGTAACCGTTACTATTGTTGGTGTTACTGCAAGTGCGCTCACACAAGGAAGAAACAAAAAAAGAAAAAAAAGAATTTTCACGAGCACCACCTCATCACTTTCTTCTTTAAGGGATTGTCCTTGTAGAAGCGATAGGCTGTACGAAGCATCTGACCATCAATATCTAGTATGATTGCAAGCTCTTCACTAAAGACCAGCAAATCTTGTTCAGAGTACTCTCGTAAACAATAGCCTATCTGCCAATACAAGTCCATCATCACTCCTCTTGTTCTTCTCCACATTCTTTCTTCTGCTTCATCCAAAAGAAATTGTACGTCTTCTATAAGATGCTTATTCTCCATCTCCGCTCTCCATAGAAGTGATGAAAATCTTTCCTTCATACTGGCCAGACTTTACCTCTTGAGGAAGTTGAATTCTAAACTGTAGTTCCTTCTTTGCATTTGGTGCAATGTTCGTATCTAGCCATACAGGATTTTCTAAAGGTAACCACACATCTTGGAATACAGATATAGAGTTCTTTGGAATAAGTCCTGTTGAAGAAACAATATCCTCTGCAGAGATCTCTGTATCTAGTGCTATATTCCCTCCATTGAGTAACTCTACAGCTCGTGTTTCTGTTCCCCCACTTTGCATCGTGATAGAGAAACTGCTTACGTTTAGTTGCGTAGAAACAATTCCTTCATAGCTAAATTGCTCTTCTTTTTGTGTTTCATTTTCGCTATCTTTTGCGTTTACAACAAGGGTATAGTCTCCCGCAAGCATTTCTGGGCTCAAAAGTATAATTCCTGTGTACCATCCGGTACTTTGGGACACATTTCTTTCTAAGGTGAAGTTCCCCGAGCTATTTGCAAAAGAGTAGCTAACTGTTTGTATGTTACTTAGTCCATCACTATCATTGACTAGCACATTAACCTCTACCTCTTTTGTTTGCCCTAAAAGGGGAATAATCTGTATGCCCTCTTCTTCACTTTCATCAGTCATATTTATAGACATAATTTTGGGGAGATTATTTAACACCTGAATGAAGAGTGCAATTTCATTTCCCTTATTGGTGCTTGTTGTTACAGAAAAGTTTCCTGCGCCAGGTGTTCCATCCACAGGTCCTTCTTTCCATTCACTAAGAGATATTCTTTCAAGTGTTTTTCCATTCTTTCCCCCAAGGCTTGTATTGTAGGTGAAGCTATCCGTTTGTGCTCCATTTGTGAGTAATATCGTGTCTTCCTCTTTCAAACTAAGACTGACTTCTGTTACACTAAATGCTTCATCCCAAATCCCATTATTATTTCCCCAATAGGATTCAAAACTTTGTACATCGGTATCCGTGCTATCAACGAGTTCTCTAGCAAGAACAAAATACTCTTTTGACTGAATCGTTCTGTTTCCAATACTTTTTCCATCTATGGTCCATGAGTTGAGATTTACAGTATCAGAACCATCGTTATAGATTTCTACCCATTCTCCTTCACTGTCCGCTACTTGCGTAGGACTGTGCATGACTTCTGTTAGGTATATATTTGCCGTTCCAAATTGGGCGAGCAAAATACATATTATTCCTACTAGTACTAGTTGTTTCATTTTTTCCTCCTTGCATAGCTCCCGCTAGCTCTTTTTTCTTTTCGTAAAGTTTAAATTCTCTAAATGTCTTATAACGCCCATGCTGGGATTCGAACCCAGAAAGTCTGTGAGACAAGAGGTTGTCTCTGGCCCTTAGTTCCTCTTATGCTAGGGGTTTTTGAGACCTCTCCCATACCTGGTTAGGGTACATGAGCGTCAAAACTATTCTAGCGACATTCTTTTAAAAAAGCTTTACACAAAAATTCCGCAAAATTTTCAGAAATTCCGAAAGATTTTCAATGAGAGAAGAAGAAGGGAAAAAGAAGGCGGAAAAAAATAACAAGAAGGAACCAATAAATGCTATGGATAATATCGATATGCCCTAAGAAATTTCCTGCTTCTTGAGAGTAATCCCAGTATCTTTTTTTCAAAACATGCAAACAAAAGAGCCCTCCAGAAAATTCAACAAGAATAACAAGAAGAGTACCAAGAAGAATATGAAAAAAGATGGGAAGGGGAAGATATCGAAAAAAGATCGTTAAGAACAAACCCCCAAAGCCATAGATAAGACTAAGAAAAGGAAGCGCAGTTCCGGAGCTATACTTACCATCAACAACAGATCGATAACAAGTATCAAGTATCCATCCTATAAAAGCATAAATAAAAAATAAACTTATATAAGATATCATGATTTATCGATTGTCCACATTCCTAAAGATATATTCTAGCAAGAAACTTTATAAATCCAGAAGTTTTAGAAAAGAAAAGAACTGTACATGGCAAACGGAGTATATATCCTATTTAGTATTATTGATCTAGTCCTCTTATTTACAGGAGCATTCCTGGCATATAGAATTTATACTTTCCATAATCTTTCGAAAGGCTGGCTTACTGTTCCACTAGGTTTTTTTCTCATGGGTATACGTCGTATCCTTGCAACATCTAATTATTTAGGCTATTTTCAAAATTCTTTCCTTAGTTTAGAGTATGTTGATTCTGTATTTATCCCTCTGATAATAACTCTGCTTCTTGTTTTTGGCCTCTGGGCAATGTATCATAACTTTCAGAGCTTTTCTCTTGTCCAAAGTGGCGTAGAAAAAAAGGTACAAGCTTTTAAGAAATCTCAAAGAAGAAAGAAAAAGCGTTAAGAGGTTTGGACACCCGGCATGCGCGCTCGTGAAATTTATAAAGGCCTTATTCTTAGTCCTCATATATCTTTATTCTATTGACAGATATCACTCCATCAATTGCTGAACTAGCTGGTCTTTTTGCTGCAGATGGTTCTATGCAAAAAAATCATCTTTGTTATTGGGGAAATATAATAGAAGATAGAGAATTTTATAATACTGTGGTAAGTAACTTATTTAGAGAAGCATTCAAGATAAAAGTTAAGCCTCATGAAAAGGTTTCTAACTCAGTATACGGTTTCTATGTATGTAATAAAGAGGTTCTGAAATTTTATAATATTTCTTTAGAATTCCCTATTGGAAGCAAAACATATACAGTTACCATTCCTAAAAAGATTTTAGCTTCAAGAGATAAAAGAGTCCACATTGCCTTTATTAGGGGATTTTTTGCAGGGGATGGATGTTTAAGTTTTGACAAGAGATATGGGGCTTGTAAGAGTATTCTAAAGGAAATTAACACGTACCCTAGAATTCAAATTAATAGTGCTTCTCATGAAATCATCAGACAAATATCTCAATTATTGAGTCAATTAGAAATAAAGCACTTTGTAGATCTTTGTAAAAAGAAGAAAGAAAATGAAGTAGACGTTTTAAGGGTTAATGTTTATGGAAAAGAAAGATTAGAAGACTGGAAACTGAAAATAGGATTTAGCAATGCCAACCACCAAACAAAATATGAGATTTTTAAAAAATATGGCTTTGTCCCACCAAGAATAACCCTTCAAGAAAGACAAAAAATTTTAGTAGGAAGGTGTGATCCAAGGCCATTTTATCCTACAGTAAGCTTTAAAAACTAAAGTCTTTTCCATTGTCATATTACGAGTCTGTAGCTCAGCTTGGATAGAGCGATAGGATTAAAGATCCCGCTAAAGCCTTCTAAGCAGAGAAGTTAGCTATAGGTCGAGGGTTCAAATCCCTCCAGACTCGCTTTATTTTTCTATAATTTTTCCAAAATCTTTAAATGTAATAACATCTCCTAGGCAAAGAGATGGAAAAAAGAGTGTGGCTTATTTTTGCTTTTCTTTTGCTAACTGCATGTACTACAATAGTAGAAGAACAGACCTCAATGGAAGAAGTTCCTCTAAACGAATCTAATAAGAATGATACAACAGAAATAACTGAAATCATTCCTGAAGAAATTCCAGAAACTATAGACATCTCTACAGAAGTAATCGAAGAAGAAGTAGAACTTTCCTATGAAGAGCAGGTCTGGGAAGACCGAATAGATGCAGCACTTGCCCCAGTACATTGTCTTGCTGTGCAAGGGCCAACATATGGAGAAGACTATTACACGGGAAAATTAATTGACACGCACTATCACATTGCAAATATTCCTGACTCAACTCCTCATGAAGGGGAAGAAGAAGAGGAAGAAGACAGTGAAGAGCCCTTGCTTGGAGTAAACATTAAGATTGCTGACACCATTTGTACTCTAGAACAAGAAGGGACAAGTAAAGTTTTTGCATTCTTTCCTGTATATCCAGAAATCCCAGAACAAATGCTCGAAGTGGTAAGAAGAACAATGCAAGAGTATCCTGACCAGTTTGTTCCTTTTATCATGCCTCCAGACAATGATGATGATCCTAATGGTTCACCCACCGTAGATGCAGAAACATTAGAAGATATGCTTGCAGTATATCCTGGTCTCTTTCAGGGCTATGGCGAAATAGGCCTTTAT
>SICW01000026.1 GCA_009691355.1 Candidatus Woesearchaeota archaeon | reverse complement strand
AACCAAAAGGATTAGATAAAATTCAAGTCTTCACACCAATAGGCCAATTTGAAAGTGCAAAAGACAAGGGTATTCCCACAGACAAAGCATTTGCAATTCAGGCATCCGAACTCACTGGAGAGGATTGGCGCCTTGCATTTGAACTTCCTAACTCACATTCAGTCTCTATTCTTATTGAAAAAACACTGGGAGATTTTGCAGAGCAAAAAAGAGAAAACTACAATCTTGATGATATCATTGAAGCATGCAAGAAAGATATAAGTTTCACACAAGAAGTACGTAACGAAGCAGTAAACAGATTTAAAACTGCAAAACGCTGGGGCTTATTTTCAGACCAAGGAACCAAGATTGATGTACTTGTAAAAGGTGGTTCTGTATCTGTCCTTGATTTATCTGCATATGCAACTTCAGAAGGAGGCTGGGGAGTAAAGGCTCTTGTTGTAGGCCTTATTTGTAAAAGAGTCTTCATTGAAAGAATGATTTCTCGTCAATTAGAAGAAGTAGAAGCAATCAAAACAGGATATTCCTACTTTAAACTTGAAGAGGAAACAGATAATATAGAACGAAAACCCCTTGTATGGTTTATTGCAGATGAAGCTCACGAACTGCTTCCCGCAGAAGGAAAAACTGCCGCAACAGATGCACTCGTTGCAATTCTGCGAGAAGGAAGACAACCAGGATTATCTTTATTATTAATTACACAACAACCAGGAAAGATTCACTCAGACGTTCTCACACAATCTGATATAGTTCTTGCTCATAGAATCACTGCAAAAAGAGATGTTGATGCATTAAACTCAATGATGCAATCTTATTTAGGGGATACTCTCACTGCATCACTCAACATTCTCCCTTCAGAATCTGGAGCAGCAATCATTCTTGATGATAACTCTGAGCGTTTATATCCCCTAAGAGTTCGTCCAAAATTTTCTTGGCACGGTGGAGAAGCACCCACAGCAATGAAGTATAAGAAATCAGACAACTTAGGCTTATAGATAATCTAAAGGATTATACGTATCAAACATTTCAACAAACCCTAATGAATAGGATAAGAAACAAACGTTCGAAATAGAGGACTATACACAAGACCATTTATTTCTATAGGCCAAGCCATAAAACTGGAATAAAAATAAGTATTTAAATGATTATAGGTTTCTAAAAAACATGGGCTACGATCGCAAAGATTATTATTTTGAGAAGGCAAGGAAAGAAGGTCTTCGTGCACGTTCTTCATACAAACTAATAGAAATTACAAAGAAATATCAAATAATCAGAAATAATGACAGCGTTCTTGATATCGGCTGTGCTCCAGGTTCTTGGTTACAAATAGTAAAGAAAATGACTAAAGGAAGAATTGTAGGTGTAGATCTTGTTTCCATTAAACCTATTGACGGAATTGAGTTCATTCAAGGAAATATTGAAGATGCAGAAGTACAAAAAAAACTAAAAGGAAAATTTGACGTTGTACTTTCAGACATTGCTCCAAAAACAACAGGGGCACGTGAACGAGATCAAATATTATCCTATATTCTTTCAAGAACATCTTTTGTCATGGCAAAAAGACTTCTCAATACAAACGGAAACTTTGTTGTAAAGACCTTCCAATCTCAAGAAACAGAAGACTTAGTAAAAGAAATGAAACCTTTCTTTGGCTTCCTCAAAAGATACGTCCCAGAATCAACAAGACAGGGATCAAAAGAAGTCTATATTATTGCAACTGGATTTAAACATTAATAAGATTCTAAAATTTTCTGTGTTATTCTAACAATATCCCCACGAGCAATAGCCATAATTCTTCTCGTTTCTTGATGATCAACAACCGCACCAGAAACTAAACCAGAAGCATAGTTCACATTAGAACAAATCGCAACAAAAGGCATTTCCATTTGTGCACAAAGTATTCCCTCAGGGACAATAGTCATACCTAAGACTTTTGGAGATTTCCTATTTCGAGTCATTTCTTTTAAAGTTGCAACCTCATCAGTACTTTCAAAAACATCGCCCCCATTATAGATATACAAACCATTTTCTAAAGCTGTACAACCAGTTTCTTGTATAGCACGAACAACCCGAGTTTGTAAATTTCTATCAAAAATACCATCTAATCCCATATGAACAATTTTTGCTTCACTTCCAAAACTATGCTGTGATGCAGCAAATCCACGCATGGCTCTATCTGGAACAAGAAAGGTATGTTCACTTGCTAAAGGAATATCTAAATCTAAGGCTCCAACAGCACTAAAGGCATATACGTGTTCTATACCCAGATTGTGAAGCCTCCAAATATTTGCTTCATATCCTCTTTCTCGAACGAGCTCCGCAGGACTACGAACGGGTTTTCCATCTTGTTCACCATGTCTTGGAAGAAGAACAACTTGAGTATCACCATAATTCCCAATCTTATGAGGTAATACTAACCCGTAAGGGGTCTCAACAGTAGAATGAGAAATAACCCCAGTCAAAAGAAAATCCAAAGCATCACTCAAACCAGAGCCACAAATAAAAGCAATTTTTTCCATATAAACAAAAAAAAACGAGAAGTATATAAGATTAATGGAAGAAAAAAATTATTTCATAACTGCCAAAGCTTTTTGCATAAGAGGCAATATCGCTACTGCTTCTTCTTTAAACAGTCTTCCAAGCTTACTAAAACTATACTCTCCAGTAGTATTACTTAAGTCTTCCCGAGAAATCTGCAATTTTTCTGCACCACCATTATAAGAGAAAACACTAACGGTTATTTTTGTCGTTTCAAACTTTACAGTTTCACTAAATAATGATTTATCCAAATTTTTGTCAAATGCCATACCCTCAAAAATAAGAGACCCCTTATAATACTTTTGCTAAAGATTTTGAAAGATTTTCAGAAATTCTGAAAGATTTTCAGTTTTTTTGTGTAAAGCTTTTTTAAAACCATTTTCTTAGAAATACTTGTGCTGGAATCGCATAACCAGGTAGTGCAGAGATCTCAAAAACCCCCTAGAACCAGAGGAACAAAGGGCCTGAGGAAACCTCTTTCCTTGGCAGGATCTCTGGGTTAAAATCCCCGCTCCAACACATAAATGCATTCAAAAATAGAAGGCTTATGCTCAAACGCAAACAACATAGCGAGAGCTCTATCAAAGGAGGAAAAAATGAGACTAGAAACACAAATACAGAGATACATCCAGGAAAACAACTGGAATTTAAACTACCATGGAAACACTGCAAAGAATATATTTGGCACTGAATACACAGTAACTCTTGCCTGCACTGATACCTACTTCGACCTTTCCAGTGTACGATACGGAGCAAAAGAAATTACCTTAAAGGATGCATGTGGATTTCACAAAGATGCATTTGGAGCACAAGAAGGAACAGAATATTTAGCACAAACATTAGCACATGAAATAAGCCACACAGAAACCTATGGGCTTACATCTGTACTTGCTATAGGCATTGTAGCTTTAGGGATAAAGAAAGCAATAGAACAAAAGCATCCGTCCTATATTCTCAAAGGTGCAATCGCTGCAACTGGAGCAAAGTTTTTCACCGATGAATTCCTTGCAAATCTAACAGCATATGCTGTACATGGAGCTTCAACACAACAACACACAAATTGGACACAAAGTTTACTGGATTTACTTTAAACCGTAAAGTCCACACACACCCTATATTTTTTAGGTGCATACTGTCCGCATTTAATAACAGAGAGAACCCTAAACGTAGGAACTTTTGTACGAATAAGTCCAACAGGTTTTTCAGGTATTTCTGTATCTGCTGCAAAGGTGTAGAAGTGTATCACTCCATTTTTTTTCAAATGTTTTAATGCTACAGGAAGGAATTCTTGAGCAGCACTAGGGTGAGGCATAATGATGCGATCAAACTTTTCAGGATAGGAAAATTCTTTGACATCCATATTGTAAAGAACAACAGACATATATTTTTTACAGTTCTCTAAGGCATATTGATGTGCAACCGGATTTTTTTCTACTGCAAAAATAAGAGAAGCTTGACTATACTTTGCAAGGACTAAAGGATAAGGAGCAACACCAGAAAAGAGGACAAGAACTTTTTCTCCAGGCTGCACGAGTTCTGCAATACGCATCCGTTCCGTTCCAAGACGAGGAGTAAAATAACATTGTTCTACATCCAGTTTCATGCGTAAACCATGTTCTATGTAGATTGTCTCTTTCCTTTTCTCACCTGCTAAAAACTCCAAATCTTGTGTGCGAAACTCCCCATGATGAATACCTTTCTTACGAAGAACAACTTTTACGTTTGGTCGTTTCAACAGTTTTTTTGCTTCTACAAGCTCAACATCTTCTCCAACAATCACAATATCCCCTATTTGGTCATAAGAGCTAAAATCTAATTCTTCTTTTTTTACTGGAATAATCTCTTTTTCCACAAGAGTATACCCTTTCACTTCTTTATTCACAGGAAAATAAATGTACGTCCTTCCCGCAACAGGAGCATAGCCTAAAGCAAAAAGTTTCTTTGCCATAAGCATTTCTTTCACCTTCTGCGCTTCTTTCTTCGGAACTTTGATACATTTCATAGAACTAAAAAGCCCTAGGAGAAATAAATACTTTACTAAAACCACTTCTTCAAACTTTCCTTAGGCTTCACCACAGTAGTCTTTAATTTTTCAAGTGTCTGATCAACACGTTCTTCTGTAAAATCATGTCTATCCACAAGAATTTCTTTTATTTTCTCAACATCCATTTTTCCAACATGTAGACGAACATCTTCTACAGGAATATTCTTAAATGTCTCAAAGATTTCTTTCCAATCAAAGTCTGTTTCTAAAGAAGAAAAGATTTTTCCAAAGTCTTTCTCTTGGTGTAATAATTTCAATGCTTTCTTTGGCCCAATCCCATGAATACCACCAGGATTATAATCTGTTCCAATAAGAATACCTAAAACAATTAACTGATCCTGCGTTAACTGTAATTTTTCCAGCACATCTTTCAGTTCAATAAGATAAGGCGCAATCAACACATGTCTTCCACCAGTAATCTTCCTCTTTTGTGATAAGGTTAAATTCAACACAAGCTTTGGGGCACCAAAAAGCAAGGAATCATAATCCTGAGAAACACTACCCCACACCACTTTCTTCTGTGCCATATATGCACATTGTGCTTCTGCTTCAGATGGTGCTTGTACAGTGGGAAGTCCCATTGCTTGCAAGAGCTCTTCTGCCTCAGAAAACATATCTCCTGTAATATAGGAAAACTGTTTCGAATATTTACCTGCTGCTTCTTCATCTTCTTCAAGCAAAGCCTTCGTGTATCGTTCTTGTGCTTTTTCTTTTTGTCCTCTTCGTATAGCCCGTACTTTCTCTTTCAACGCAGGTGCCTGGCCATCAAACACAAACACAGGAGTAATTCCTTTTTGTAATAAGTTAGGTACACGCGAAAATAATCCCACAAGGTGTGAAGTAACATGTCCATTACTATCCATTAACGGCGTTCCATCAGCTTGTCGTATAGAACTGGTAAACTGAAAAAGAACATTAGAAGCATCAACAGCCAGACTCTTCCCAGAAAGTTCATCCCATTTAAGATCTCGTTTATCAACAAGCTCAGATATCTTTACTCCCATAGAAAAAAGAAAGAAAAAAGGGTATTTATAATTTACGTAAAGAATCTTCCCAGGATTTCACGTACACGTTCTCCTCGCTCTTCATTATTTGCAAACACGTAGATGGAGAAGAATGTAAAATAACATTAAAGGACAAAAGTCTCCCAGAAAAATAGAATATACATGTACACGACCCATCTTTAGCCTTAGCAATGGAATCATATTTCTTAGACTACTGGAAAAAAGCAGAAGAAACCCCGAAAAATCTACAAAAACGTAATAAAGAGTAAAAAAGGCTAACCTAAAGAGCGGTGATAAAACAGATTTCTTTCAAACATGGATGGTGGTACTTCTACAGAGTGCACGAACCAAAAACGGCAGAGTTAACAACAAACTACCCTTCTCTCAAAAAATACCTCTATGACATGTTCACAGATTGTCCTCATGACTATTTTCTTATTGAACCCCGTTCTTCTAAACTAAGATTCAATCTAAACAACCTCAAGCTCAAACACATTGACAAACATGAAGTAACTGAACTCACAAAGCAAGGCCATGTGCACAATGCAACAAGATACCAATCAGCCCACTCAAGAGTACAAATGTTTATGTTAGAAAACGACAGGAATACCCTTGCAATCGAAGTCCCACTATGGTTAAACGCAGAAGAACTCCAGGGATACGAAAAGCTCTTTGGCACAAAGAATCCATTAACGGGCCATATTGATGCACTAAGAATAGAAGACGACAAAGTCTGGATCTGGGATTACAAACCAAATGCAAAGGCAGAAAAGTTTGCTTCTACTCAAGTTTTTTTTTATGCATACATGCTCTCTAAACGTACAGGCATCCCATTAGACAATTTTCGCTGTGGTTATTTTGATGCAATAAACACCTATGTCTTCAATCCAAACACCTGTCAATTCACACACACAGAACAAGAAACCCTCCAAGAACTTCAGAAAGGTTTTTAATAGTAAAAGATAGACAAAGGTCATGCAAAAAATTACCCTTCTTTTTAGTGATACTGAGCTTGGACAAGGGAATGTAACGGATGACTTTGTAGAAGAAGAGCTTCTCCTAAAGGCAATAAGAGAAAACTTCCATTACGGAAAAACATATCCTATCGATCTCATTCTAAATGGAGACACCTTTGATTTTCTCAAAGCTCCATATAAAGGAAAATATCCCCGGCATATTACCGAAGAAATTTCAATCTGGAAACTAAATAAAATTTACAACGCACATCCCTCTTTTTTCAAAGTTTTAGAAGAAAGTTTAAACACAAACCCAAAATCAAGAATAATTTTTATTCATGGAAACCACGATTTGGATATAGAATTCAAAGGGGTACAAAAAGAGATTCAAGAACTCATTACAAGAGACAAAGAAAAACAAAAGAGGATTCTATTTCCTGGATTTGAATTTACAACTGGACCAATATATGTAGAACACGGCTCACAAATGGATATGATGTATAAAGTTAAACCAGAAGAGCTCATGCATAAGAAACAAACAAAGAAACATCCAAAAGCATTTCTTAAAACTTCATGGATATATAACCTTACTTTTGACCAGTATATTACTGTAAAGGAAAAATATCCCATAATAGAACGCCTAAATCCTCGAGCAAGAACAATTGAACTACTCCCATTAAGACTAAAGAAGAACGTAGTCCTTGATCCTGTAACCTATATTGTAAAAGGATTCTCTTACACACAATGGATATATAGAAGTGACCCCCTAAGAAAATTCCCATTAGAAGAATTCAAAACGTATGTCAAATTTCTTCTAGAAGGAGAATTTGAATTAAAGATTGAAGAAAATCTTGAAAAGAAATTGAAGGAAAAGCATTGTAAAGTCTTTACAGTGGGACACACACATAGGGCAAAGATATTTAAAATAGGTCAGAAAATAATCTTAAATACAGGAAGTTGGAGAGATGAATATCAATTAGATGAGAAAGAAAGAACATACAAACCAAGAACAAAAACATATGGCTTTATTCTACATGATCAAAAAGATATTGAATCAATAAGGTTAGTTAAACATAAATCTAAACAAAAGAGCATTTTGGTTAAAGATATAATCAGATATACCAGACAGAAAAAGGGAGTTCTAGAACGATTAAAGAAAAAAATAAGCACGCTGAAAAAACGGGAAATCTTAGAAGAAGCTCAGGTGAAAGAACTCCTATTTCCGGAAAAGAACTCCAGAAAGGTTTTTAAGAGGAAAATACCACCAGTAGAATATGCAAAAGTTAACACTCCTTTTCAGCGATACAGAATTAGGTGAAGGGAATGCAACTGATGACTTTGTAGAAGATGAATTGTTCTTAGATACACTAAAGAAAAACTTTCACTATGGGGAAAAATATCCTATAGATTTTATTTTCAATGGAGATACTTTTGATTTCCTGAAAGCACCCTACAAAGGAAAATACCCCCGTCACGTAACAGCAAATATTTCTTTATGGAAACTGGGAAAAATATACAAGGCCCATACGTCTTTTTTCAAAACGTTAGGAGAATGTCTAAACACAAATCCAAAATCAAGAATCATTTTTATTTATGGAAACCATGATTTTGATATCGAATTCAAACTCGTACAAGCCCAAGTTAAAGAATACATTACAAAAGACAAAGAAGAACAAAAAAGAGTCCTTTTTCCTGGTTTTGAGATAACAGATGGGCTTGTACATATCGAGCATGGCTCACAAATGGACGTATTTTTCGAAATGGATCCCGAAAAAATGGTACATACCTCCCCTACAAAAGTAAGCCCCGAACCATTTCTTATGACTCCTTGGGGATTTAACGCAATCTATGATCATTACTTAGGCATCAAGGAAGAATATCCTCTAGTAGAACGTCTAACTCCTAGAGCAAGAACTATCGAGCTTTTACCATTAAAACTAAAAAAGAAAATGATCGTTGACGCATTTTGGTACATGGCAAAAAGTTTCTTTTACACACAATTCCGCCATAGAAAAGACCCAATGAGACAATTCCCCTTACTTGAATTCAAAAAATATGTCCACCATTTTCTAGAAGGAGAATTTGAAATAAAGATAGACAAACGAGTAAAGAAGAAACTTCAAGAGAATAAATATAAAGTACTGGTTATAGGACACACACACAAGCCAAGAATCTTAAAGGTAAAGGGAAAATTTATTCTTAATACTGGAAGCTGGAGAGACGAGTACCAGTTAAATGAAAAAGAGAAATGCTATATCCCCAAAGTAAAAAGCTACGGGTTTATTATACATGATGAACATGAAATACAAGAGATTAAACTTCTCAAAAGACGATCACAGCAAAAACCCATTGCAATAAAAGATATTCTCAAATATACGCGAAGACGGAAAAAAATGAAGATCCGTGAGAGAATTAAAAGAAGATTCAAAAGAGTGTCTAAAGAAGAGAAAAACAAGGCCGAAGCTTTACAAATAAAAGAAATACCTCACCAGCAATAAGACGTTAAAAATTCTTAAATAAAAAGTTGAAAACTGAAAAGAAACACCTTTTTAAAGGATGATAATACCCCCATTTCTATGTCCAGAGACCAAGCTTTAACAAGTTTTCAAAGAACATTCACATACGGAGGAGAATATTCTACAGAAGCGATTATAGGGGCTATTCTAGAGCTCTTTCCTCAAGGAGAACAAGAGCTTCCAAGTTCTCTATACGGAGTAATATGGAGACCTCCATTTCCAGAAGTAAAGGCCTTAGAGGGACTTAAACAAAAACATCATGCACTCTTTACAGGCATGGGAGAAATAAGTCTTTCTGAAACGATTAAAGGAGAAGTAGAAAGAATGTTAGGAGAAGGGAGAGCAGAACGAGCGAACTATGTCAGAAGATCTTATCCGATGAATGAACAAGAACAAATAAGATCTTTAAGAGAGTTGCAAGATATGGATCAGGACAGTTTCTACAGAAGATGCATGGCTCAAGCCTATCTCACAACGCAAGGAGTAGGAAAAAAGGATTTAGAAAGAAAAAGGCATCTGGAAAGTCTTATTCCTAGAGCAAAAAAAAGCAAAGTGGGAAATACTCTTCAAATAAGAGAATTAGCCAACGATGGGGAAATAAATTTTGGAAAATATCGAATATTCACAACCTTTGAATGGCTCTCAGAAGGCATCTACATGCTCACAGAGTTCTAATAGCCAAACAAACTTTTCTGCCCAGAAAGCACTTCCTCAAATTTCAATCCTAAGAAAAGTAACACAGAATCAGCAATGGGTTTGATTTGTTTCTGTACATAATGATCGTAATTATATTCCCCCTTCTTTAACTCCAAAAGTTCAACACCTTCAGTCGTATGAACATAACGAACAACTGTTCCCTTAAATGTTTTTAACTGCCGTGCAGCTTTTACGTGAGGAGGAGTAGTTTTGGTATAATCTTTCAAAGACTTTCGTAAAGACTTTTTATACACTAGTAAGTTATCATATTTTCCTTTTTTCAAATCCTTCACAAACTGAGAGATAAAAACATCAACTTTTTGTTTCGTAAATACCCTCATAAGCAATTCTTCTTGGAACTTCTTTGCTAAGGGTGTCCAGTCTC
>SICW01000025.1 GCA_009691355.1 Candidatus Woesearchaeota archaeon | reverse complement strand
AAAGGTCTGGAATGGCAACTAGAGAAGCTGCATCACGTACGTCATTGGTATCTTTCTTAAAGGTTAAACCCCACACAGCTATCGTTAATCCAGAAAGATCTTCCCCAAATAGATGGATTATTCTGTGATTGATTTTTTCTTTTTGATGTTCATTCTGATCTAGGATTATTTTCAAAGAATCAGTTGTATATGTATCTAAACCTAAATCTTCTGCTGTCCGTTTTAATGCAGAGACATCCTTTCTAAAGCAGCTCCCACCAAAACCAAGACCGGGATGGACGAAACGGCCTATTCTTTCATCTCCCAAAACTGCAGGGATAATTGCTCGCCAATTTGCACCAGCTTTACGAGAAATATTTGCAAGAACATTTGTCATGTGCACTTGGGCAGCAAGATAGGTATTGAATGCATACTTGGATAGTTCTGCATCACGAAGACCCATGACATGGACACGGCCACTTTGATGGGGAAAAAAGAAAGGAGAATAAATCTCTCTAAGAATTTTTTCTGCCCTGGAAGAGTCAACACCAATAATTACCCGATTGGGATAGAGTGCATCTTGTACTGCACTGCCTTCTGCAAGAGTCTCAGGATTCGATGCAACATCAAAGTCTCCAGTATAATACTTTCGTATGATACTCTTGACATGTTCTGCAGTTCCTACGGGGACTGTGCTTTTATCCACAATGAGTTTGTAATTTGGATACTCTTGTAAGACTTCTCCAATTGTCTTTGCTACATCTTCTACATACTGAAGATTTGCCTTGCCTTCTTTATCATCAAAGGGGGTTCCAACTGCAATAAAAATTACGTCAGAGTCTTTTATTGCGGATTTCTTATCTGTTGTGAAAAAAAGTCTTTCTTCGCGAGAATTTCTACGAAATAATTCTTCTAAGCCTTCTTCGTAAATGGGAAGTGTATTCGTTTCATTTCTACAATATGCCTGAAGATGCTCAATTTTCTTTGCATCGATATCAAAAAGAATAACCTTATGTCCTTGGTTTGCCATTACTGCTGCATGTACAATGCCTACAAAACCTGCACCAGCAACTGCGATTTTCATAGATCACTTTTTAAGAAAACGATTTATAAGGATTATGAAAGTCTTTTTCTAGAAAAGAAGTTTTTAAATATCTCCTTGCCTTAGAATTTAGACTAATACCAACAAAAAAGGAGGTGTTTTTTGATGGGGGATGTACATAAAACGTACTCGCTTGTGCTAGGGATCGTCCTTGGTATCGTAGGAGTTTTGGGTTTTTTTAGTTCTAGTATTCTAGGCTTATTCGGTGTGAATGCATTGCAAAGTGTTTTGCATGTCATTGCTGGAGCATTTGGAATTTATTCTGGAACAAAAGGTGAAGGACATCAGTATACCATGGTGATGGGATGGATTGCTATTGGCTTAGGAGTATTGGGCTTCCTTCCTGTAACGGGGGATTTACTCTTGAGTTTACTAAATATTAACACTGCAACGAGCGTCTTACACTTAGGGATTGGTGTTGTGTCTTTAGGACTGCTCTATGGAGTAAAAAAATAAATTTTTTCTTTTTTTATGAAATTATTTTATACTCTTGGAAGTGTGCTACTGTTCTTTAGTCTGGTATCTCTCTTTTTTCCGCATCTTTTCA
This sequence comes from Candidatus Woesearchaeota archaeon, assembly GCA_009691355.1. Taxonomy (GTDB): domain Archaea; phylum Nanobdellota; class Nanobdellia; order SCGC-AAA011-G17; family GW2011-AR17; genus JAGVZZ01. Next base: position 8,628 of record SICW01000025.1, on the reverse strand, counting down.
TGGGTGGAAATATGGGGAATGTTTACCCTGTACTCTTTGGGCTTTCTTTGGTTATTGGGTCATTAGGAATTATGATTTCTGCTGATAGGCATAAAGCTTAAATAGATAAGGGAATGAATTGTTTTTATGAGTCTTGTTGATTGTTTCAAAAGCTTTTTTCGAGTAAAAAATGAACGTCTTATGATTGCCATGGTCCCTCGTGAAGTTGTTGCTCATTCTAAAGAGTACAAACAACCCAGAGGGATGCTAGAAGAAGGGGACATAGACCCATACTTTGGAAGAAGTTTTGAAGCTTTTACCCCTGCACTTCTTGATGCATATGGACATCCTTTTGGAGTTGAAAGAGAAACTGGAGACCGAAAAAAGGGAAGAGCCTATAGTCAAAAGGGAAGAACTATTCGTTATCATCTTTTTGGAATGAATAATATCCAACAGTCAGGGGATCCCAAACCATTGAGTATAGATATTGCAGGAATTCTGGATATTGAAGAAGCTCAAATAGACTTTCCCAAAACTGCTTGAAAATCTTTCAGCTAGCCACCTTCTTTGTTCTAGGTTTGATAGAGAAAATCCCTAGGGTATATTTTATACACAGCCAAAGCGAGGAATGCTTAGTGGTGATGATGTATTTGGAAGATTACCCTTTCTACCTTGTGAAGTTGCAGAATATCATCAGGTGATGATCTATGGTGGTTACAAACATAAAATTCTTGAAGCTGAAGGAATTATTGTGGAAGCATAAACTCCTTTTGTTATACCTTTTTATCCAATCACACTTGTTTTTATTGCTTCCTTACAAGAACAATCTGTATGTTGAATTTTGGGGATAAGTTCTTTCAATAAAGATTTTACCTTCTCCGCGTTCTCATGCATAACTCTTAGTACCTCTGCAAGTGTTACTGGTTCCCTTGTATCCATAAAACAGTCGTAGTCTGTTGACATTGCAATACTTGCATAACAGAGTCCAGCTTCACGTGCAAGAACAACTTCTGGAACTGTGGACATATTGATTATATGTGCATTCCAAGAACGAAACATGTGGGACTCTGCCTTTGTTGAAAATCGAGGGCCTTCAATAGTAATTACTGTTGCATTTCTATGGGCAATAATTTTTTGTTGATCAGCAGTTTGACTTAAAAGAGTTCTTAACTTTTGACAGAAAGGTTCACCCATGGGGATATGGCACACTTTATTTGTATCATAAAATGTTTGTGCACGTTTTGTTGTTCTATCGATAAACTGATCTGGAAACACTAAATGTCCTGGAGCAATATCTTCACGTAGGGAACCCACTGCTGTTGTTGCAATGATGTGTGTGCAGCCTACCTCTTTTAATGCCCAAATATTTGCACGATAGTTTACGTTGCTTGGCATAATCTGGTGTTTTTTTCCGTGACGTGCAAGAATAGCAACGTCTACACCACTAAGCTTTCCTTGGGTAATTGAAGAAGAAGGATGCCCATAGGGAGTGACTACATCTGTCGTTTCATAATTTTCAAGAAGTTTTGGATCGTCTAAACCTGATCCACCTATGATCCCTATTTTTACCATATGGTCTTTTTTATTTCGTGATTTAAAAGAATTATTGTGTTCTTTTGTAGCAAAACATTAATATAGTTCTTTTTCTTCTAAGGAACTATGGGAAATATCAAATCAGGTAATGTCACACTCATGGTTGCAAATATGGATCGTGCAGTTAAGTTTTACACAGAAGTATTAGGGTTTCCCTTGAAAGAGCGTTACCAGAATGAATGGGCAGAAGTTTCTGGACCAGGAATTTCTATCTGTTTTCATCCTATGAAAGGAAGTAAAGCACATGGAAGTGTGTCTCTGGGTTTTCAAGTAAAAAATATTAGAGAACTTGTTGCTGAACTCGAAACCAAGGGTGTCTCGGCAAAAATAGTTGATGAAAGCTACCTTACCCTTGCGCAATTTAGCGATCCAGATGGAACTCCACTGTATTTTGCAGAACTGAAAAAGTAACTATTTATCTTAAATATTTTTTCTGCTTGGACAGACGGCACGTGTGCGCGCTAGACTTATAAAGATGTTTTCTTCTTTATTTTGTTTATGGCTAAAGGATACTCTGAAGAAACAAGAAAAAAATATAGAGAAATCGTGATTAATTACTTGAAAGAGCACCCTACTACTCACACAATGCAGATTCGAAGAGCTACAGGGATTCACACTGAAAGAATTTTTGAGCAAGGAATACAGAAATGTATAAGGAAGCAGATATACCCTGCCCTGTACGATCCTTAAAAAGGAGTAAAGAAGAAAAAATTTTAGAATCACTAGAATTTATTAAAAGTAATCCCCCATGTACTGTTCAAGATTTTATTTATAGTCTAGGAATACTTCCTTCTAAACTTTTTGGGTTTTTAAAAGAAGCTTATGACCTTGCAGAAGAAGAATATCCCCGAAGAACTGTACCTTCTATAACCAATAGTGAAATTAGAAAAAGAGCATATAACTTTGAGACAGAAGTTCTCACATTCCTGACCGCAAGAGGGCATGTTACTAGATACTATAAGACAAGTGCAGGAATTGTAGATGCGATTTTAGAAGCTGAAGGAAAAAAAATTGTTGTAGAAATTAAAGACTATCAGAAAAAAACAATTACTATGCACGAAATAAAACAACTCTACAGATACATGCAATCTATTAAGGGATGTTATGACGGTATACTTATCACTCATAAAACTACTAAAACTCCGCAAGGTAAGATTTATATAGAAGGGAGTAGAATTTCTATCATAGCCAAAGAAGACATCCTTAAAATGGCACTTTAAGGGACTGTAGCACAATCTGGCTAGTGTAATCGCCTCCAGTATTTATGGAGTTAGCGATTGATCCGAGTTCAAATCTTGGCAGTCCCACCATTTTTTATTTATATAACAGGCCTAAAGCACCAAGAACAATAAATAAGACTATTCCTAAAAGGATTATAAGGGCTAGATTTGGCTCAAACCAAAGATCATTTGCTATTCTTTTGAAGATGCCCATTTTTTATTTGTTTGCCAATATTACTGCTATAAAAATAAGGATAATTATAACTAGCAATACTACTGTAGGTTGAGGTTTAAACCAAACATCATCTAAAAATCTAAGTACAACATTCTTCTTTTTTATTTGAGTATCCATATTTTCCACCTGATAGCAATATTTATTGCAACTATGAAGGAAAGAGCCAAACAAAACTGAATAATGTAAGTGCTTTTTAACAAAAATTGCCAAAAAGTGTTCAGCTCATTCACTGTAACTATAATGGTTATTAATGAGATAATAACTATATAAATTTTTGGTCTTTCTTTTAGTGCGTCTAAATAGCTCATACTGTTTTATCGTTTTTTTGCCTTCATAAATCTTGCCGAGAAAAAACTGAAAATCTTTCAGAAAGTTACCACTCCTTCAGTAGTTGTAGAAGATTCATCTTCTTCTGTTGATTCTCCTGTATAGGGGATGGTAATACTAAACTCAGGTGTGAGTGTATAGATGTACCTTTCCTCTTTGAATTCGAGCACTTGCTCTGTTGTACCTACAATGGTCATAGTTCCTTCACTAGTTTGATAGGTAAAAGAATACTTCTCTGCTTCAAGGGAATATTCTTTTAGATACTGCCCAAAACGTTTTTCAAAATCTGCTTGAAAATTATCCTGTGATGCTTGTTTTGCAGAAAGTGTTGCTGCAAGCTCAATTGCATATCTTTCTTGCTCTGCTTGTTGATAGGTTTCAAAGACTTGTATTTCTTTTTCTCCAAGATACCATGATTCACCCCCTGGTGTTTGCTTTCCTACAGAACCATAGAAGACAAAGACTGCTATGATAAAGGAGAAAGAACAGATATACAAAAAAATAAGGGCTCTCTTATTCATTGGTACACCTTTAATTGCACGAAAACGGTTTCTTGTGGATCAAGTGTGGGCAAGATCATATTTGTTTGTATTGGACCAAAGCCATAGAGAATATCCGCAGGATAACAAGAAAATATTTCTTCATCATGATAGTAGGCTTTGATCTGCCAATACTTGCCATAGACAGGACTAAGGTAGTGATTTATTTCTGTGTATAACTCTTGGTCACAAGCAAGGCCATCAATAAGCCATTTATCCCAAAGCATTCCTTCAAATAAGGAAGGATCTTGTACTTCCTGATAGTTTCTTGGCATATAAGCAATGAGCTCTCCAAAGGTGTAGTCCCCTACTTGAAGTTTTAAAGTATTTTCTAGGTCGGTGCCCATGAACTTGGCATCAAAGGCATGCACGGTTGTTCCTCCATGCAAGGCACCCTTTACACGATCTGTACTCCAATTATAATCTGCAGCAACTAAAGTGAGTGCAATCACCCCTATGATGGTGAGAACTATCGCAAAGGGGATTTCTATTCCCAAATCTTCTGTTTGTGCTTTTTTATTTAACATGGAGGCTCCTCAAAGGTAAATTGGAGGATAGAATTTTCTTTTTTCTCTCCATCGTAGACCCAGATAGTTTTGTTCATATAATAGGGATCGTATATGCTGTCACCAACTCTCTTTTCATTAAGAGTAAGTTTCATTTTTTCGGTGATGAAAGAAAAACAGGTATCAAGAGTTTCATTGGTAAACTTACTGATATCTATTGTTCCAGGAATACTTTGCTGTGTTTGCGGATCGGTGTATGTTACACAGGGGCCATAGAGGACTTTTGCAATCATGATCTCTTGCACACTAGACTTAGTACACTGGATCTTTCCTGTTTGATAATTTGCAAAAGCACTGTGCATATAGAGAAAGATAAAGGCAAGAAGGAACATTGCAGCTATGAAATAAATTCCTTTGTAGCCTAATACTGATTGTCCCTTAGACATGTTTCTCCTCCGTGATCTGTTCAGATCCTTGCTCTTTGGTTAGGCTAAGATTATAATAGGTATAGCCATCAAGAAGGCCATCACTCTTTGTGACTGTTACCTTATCCTTCTCTATGTTTACATCGTATAGAGTTTTTAATTGATAATCGTAGTGGATGTTCCCTGGCGATGCTTGAAGAGTTTCTACAAGAACCTTCAGGTCCTCTTGTGCATAGATTTTATTGACGTTTGAAAGAGAATCAAAGTTTGCAGATACAGAAATGAGAATGCCTGCAACGAGAATACCTAAAACCGCTTCAAATGCAAAAAAGAATTGATGCTCTTGTCCCTTTTTATCCATAGAATTTCTATGCTTTGTACGTTTAAAAATATTGTTGTTAGGCTAGCTTAATTTCTTGATCAGATACTGTTTCTGTTTGCGTACAAGAAGGAAGAGTTGTAAAGTTATAGGAAGGCTCTACGAATGCAAGACTGGAAGTAGTTTTTACTAGACTTTCTGAGAGGGTTATTTGGGTTGTTGCCTGGTCACTGCTTGAAAGGATAATTGTTTCTTTGCTTGGAGAAATGACAAGGTCGTTGAATTTTGTATAGCCTTGTCCAGATATTGGAACATACTCATAGTTGTATAGGTATATGTCTGAAGAGAATCCTGAAACTTTGGTTGTTGCAGAACTAGAAAGTGTTGCAGTGTATATTTCTTTATTTGTGGTAAAATCTAATAGGCTTACAGCAGTACCTTCAAAATGTAACGCGTAGGGATTTGCTTCAAAGAAAGTCCAGTCTATTGCACAAGCACAATCATCTCTTTTCTCTGTACAAGTATTATATGTGCTTACTAAGTTGTCTGTTGCATCCACTGCAAGCTTTTGCTCTTGCGTGACACAACCTTCTACAGAGCAAAATTCGATATTATTGCCCGTTCTCACTAGGTATAAACTGAAGATCCCATTATCTGGACCAGGTCGATATACTCCTGTGCTACACCCATGATCAGATACAGAAAGATCTTTTGTTGCTGCACTGGTAAAAGGATAGCAGACTAAGGGATCTTCTATACAGGCATCTTCATAGCCATACTCATAGGAACCATCACAGACGCAAAGACAGTCTTCACTTCCACAGGCCTTGGGAACTTTTATTTTTCCAAAACAAGACTCTTCTGAAATAAGATCTCTTCCTACGATGTCATCTTTAGTCGTATCAAAATCTTTTCCCCCACTAAAAGAAACAAGGACATAGCCATCTGGAAGAAAGTAGGCCATAGATGTGCTTTCTTTATCTTTGAGAGATTCAAGCTTTGCAATCAGTGCATCAAAACTATCCTCTGTTTTTGTGGTTGTTATATACCATTGTAAGCCTATTGCAAGGAGAATAGAGCCTATGAGTACACCGGAGAGCGTTCCCACAACCCAATTGAGCTGAATGTCCTGCCCCTTTTTGTTGAGAATGCTCATGGTGAAAGTGCATCTGTTGCTTTGGCTAGGTCTGTGTTTAATCCCGATGAGACCCCACTAATACTATTGACAAAAGAAATGATCTGACTACGGAATATTAATGCAACGGCAATGAGTACGATTAAGAGAAGGATAAGAACAATAACTGTCTCCATCGTTAGTTCAGCTTTTTTATTCATAAGACAATAGAAAGAAGAAGGATATTTAAATGTTTTTACTAGGATGTTGCTGCGGCCTTACAATCACTAAGGTCTTGGCCAGTTAATAATTTTCCACTGGCATCATTACAGCAACTAGCGTCATAATCCTTTCCTGTAATTTGTGGACAACCCTGATATGCTGCTGCAACATCTTCTGGAAACTGAGGGTTATTCCATGCAGTCTTATCTCGTGAGCTACAATAAAAATTACACTTTGCAGTGTATAATGCTACTTTTTCAGAGCCAATAGAACCAACATCTTCCGTTTGTCCAAATAAATTTGTTAAGCCACCAGTAAAGAATAATGCAATGACAATAAGAGCGATTAAAGCTAATACTGCTAGAATAATAAAGTTTAAAGAAATATCCATCCCTTTTTTATTTAATATCACCATCTTTTCTTCTTTATTGTAGTTAGAGATATTTAAATCTTTCTGTGATTAAGGCCTTAAATATAGATCTTTTCTTTTTTGTAAGCACTGGAACACAGTTCTTTATAGGTTCTTTTATTCTGAAACATAATACAGATTTGGATCAAACCCGTTATCATTAAGGTCAGGAATAGTATTTTCTATATCTGTTGGAGCAAGGTTTTGGCCATACCTATTTCCATCAACAACCTCATTACACATACTTGAACCATACCCAGTTGCATATTGTGCTTGGCAGGTTATTTGTAGGAAAGGAATATTATCTGCATCCAGATCTTCTACTTGAAAGGTACATGCAGGACTTATGGTGTAGGCTCCTTGCGTCTCTTCAACAAAATCAGAATAACTAAGACTGTCAGGAAACCCAATTACACCGCCTTCAGAAATAGGGTATTCACTATGCTCACTATTGTATGCCTCTCTTACTTTTGTTTGTATTTCTACACTTACAGCGGTAAATAAAATACTAAAAGAAAAGGGATCTACACCGCAGATATAGCCACCATTCCATTTTGTTCCAAAAAGGGTTGTAGATTCTCCATACCCTCCTGTATCTTGCGATACCCAATAAAATGTTCCAGATGGAGCAAAGGTATTTGTTGGGGTTGATGTAGAAGAGGACTCTTCTTTGTTACAATATTTTGAACTATCTGTAAAGAAATCGGTAAAGGGTGCTGACTCCTTTTTTTGTTCTTCAGTAAGAGTATAGACTGGTTGGTAGTCAAGGCCAGATACATCTACAAGTCTATGTTCAATAAGGTCGGTAAGTAAACAATACTTTGTGTCATCGAGTTTGTACAGTTTGGGAGCAGATCGTAGATAATATCCGTAGGAATAATCACTAGCTGTTCCAATGGTATACTTATCTCCATAAAAACCAAAATAGTAATCTTCTCCACTTTCACTAGCAGCTTTGTTTCCACGTTCATCTTCCCACTTAACATACCAGTTATTTGTTGAAGCGTACGAAGGATCTAAACCCCAATACCCACTTGTTTCTTTTACTTCGTCATCGATACCTTTAATGAAATACTGTTCTGGAAAAATACAGCCTAACTTTTCTCCTGCATCTGTTATTTGTACTGCAAATAATCCAATCTCATATGCTTCTTGTTGTGTGAGAAGAGAGGCACCTCCACTATCATATGCTGTTGCTGTCATTGTTTTGTCCCCATTATGGATAGAAAGATACTGAGCATTAGAAACTACTCCAAAAACACCAGTAAAACAAAAACAAGCATTTTCGCCCTCGGGATTGACGTTTTCATCATAGTTACATTTCTCCACTTGCTCCAGAAGATCTTTTAGTGCGTCAATAGTATTTTGCTTTGCTTCTTCTGTAGCGGTTTGCTCTCCAAAGAAAACCTCATTAAAAATATCTGTAATTTGCCCACTAGAATCACCCATGAGAGTAAAGAATACAATCAGCACTACAAAAATCACAATCACTACTAAGATCCCTGAGATTGCTGATTTTGGTGCGTCTGTCATATTATCTTCCTAAAATTGTTTCTGAAAAGTAACTGATCCCTTCTATAATTTTTTCTTTGATTTGTCCTGAAAAAATGATGATCACTAGAACTACGACTAAACCTATTATTATGATGGCTATTTGTTCCCATGCCAGCTCTGCTTTTTTATTCTTCATTATGGACTCCCCGGACCGTAAGCAACACAATCACTATTAGCATTATCACT
>SICW01000024.1 GCA_009691355.1 Candidatus Woesearchaeota archaeon | reverse complement strand
TGTACATATCAACTATAATGTATGGTACTGACCAATTTGTAATTTGTGCATCAACTTCAGAAGTATTATATCTATATGTTATCGTTTCTCTTTCACTATAATAAATCAGGGGAACAACTTGGCTACATGCGAGAAGAATATCTCCTTCTTCCGTGTGTTCTTTTAGCCACTCTCCTGCAGGTCGCTCTTGTGAGAAAGTTAGTGCTCTATTTTCTATTTGTGCATTTGCATTAGGTAATTGGGAATAACTTACAAGGAGTAGAAGAAGGATAATTGCTATTGTACCCACTTTTTCTTTTTGCTTTTCTACATATTCTGCAATAAGTATTATCCCTCTTGCAGCAATGATAAACATTGCGGGTAAGGCTGGAAAAATATATCTTGGTTCATAGTATGCCTTCGTTATTACTAAATAGACTCCAAAAAAAGCAAGGGTTGCTATTGCCCACCAAAAAATAAAGAAGTCTTTTCTTAGTTTCTCATCTTGATTTTTTATGACTAGGTCAAAACCTAGGACTAGATCTAGGAAAGTAACTAACCCTAAACCCGTAAGAATAATAAGTGGCCATTTTAAGTAATCTAAGAGTACTGCGGGACTTACAAAGGTGAAAATAGATAAAAAGACCATGAAAAATCCTTGTGAAGATAATTTTTGATCTAATTCTTGTCCGGGAGCTAGGGAACCTTCAATTATGTGAGAAACTCTGGGGTATATTTGTCCATAGAGATCATAGTAATGTCCAAAGACTCCGAGTAATACAATACTTAGGCCAAGTATTCCCCACCAAAACTTTTTCTTTTTTAAGAAACGGAATCTTTCTGTGGCTAAAAGATATACTGCAAGGAAAACAAAAATGACTCCTACAGATTCGTACAAAAATATCCCATATGCAATAAGTGCTCCTGATGCTATCATGTACCATTTACTTTTGTCTAACACATAGCCTCTCCAAAAGAATAATGCTGCGAACCCAAAAAAGACCATTCCAAAAACTTCTCCAGAGAATCTTGTTGTCCAAAATAAATGAACCCAACTTACTGCTAAAATCGCTGCAGCTATCATCCCCACCTTTTTATTATAAAACTCTTTTCCAATAAGATAGGTCATGAATACAGCAAGTGTGGATACTGTTACAACAACTAGCCTTTGAAATATTTCGTTTGCTCCTAGAAAATAGAATATTCCAAAAATTAAGGACATCCCTCTTGCACGCCAAGGAGCAGCAACTTCTGGAGTGCCCAAACCATAGTTCTTAGCAATGGTCATGTAATCAGCTTCGTCCCACCATAGTGCTTGGTTGAATGTTTTAAAGAAGAAATATAAACGAATGAGTAAGGCAATGAGGATAATCCCTAAAATAATCTGATTTTCACGTTTACTAAAGAATCCCTTTACTTTTTCCTTTAGGCTTTCCACAGGCTTGGAAAACAAGGATTTATTTATAAGTTTTCTCCTTCTCTGGTGGGATTACACTTTTGCGTTTTTTAATGCGGCTTGAATATCTGGCTCTTTCCAGCCTTTTTTTCTGAGATCATTTATGAGTTCTTCTTTTTTGATTCCTTTCGCAGTACCTTTTTGAAAAAAGGATACAAGTGTGTTGTTGGTTGTTCCTTCTTTTTTCTTTACAAACATTTTTCTTCCTAGGAAGAGTCCAACTAAAATAAGTACAACTGCAACTGGAATTATCACATAGAGCCAGTTAAACTCTGAGCCACAATCTTGCGGACAAGAATCACTGTCTTCATCTATGTCACAAACATAATCTCCACAATTGGATGTTTCTTCTATGATTGGCTCTTCTTGCGTTATTTCTGTGATAATAATACTCTTGAAGTCACTGAGTGATACTGCTTCTGTGGTGATGTAATAAAACTCTGTTGTTTCTCCTTCACTCATATCAATAGAAAACTCTGCTTGTGTTCCAGAACTGGCTGTTGGCCGTTCTGAAGAAAGGAGATCACTAAAAGCAAGAGGATAGAGTTCATATAATGTTGCACCATTGATATCTTCATTTGCTGTGATTTCTTTTTTGACTAAAATGTATGTACTTTTTTCGAGGTTATATGTTTCTACACTTACTGCATTGAGTGTTGCCTTTACAGAAATACTGTTTTGCATGGCAAGGATATCTGTAGAATCTCCTAAACTAGAAGGAATATCCTTTTCACCTGTTGTGATTGTTTTGCTTTTTGTTTCTGTGCTTGAGACTTGCCAAGGAATATCTGCTAGAGAATTTTCTATTTCTGAAACGAGAAGGCTTTCTTCTGTAAATCCAATTTTATTTTTAGATGTATCTAGATCTTCCAATACTCCTTCAATATCCTGTATTTTTCCCAGTAGGCTTAGGATTTGGTATTCTTGGGAATTCTGATCTAAGAATGCGTTTAGTTTTGTTGTTGCTGTGTAGATTAAAGTTGTTGCATCTTGAATGTCAGAAGCGTTGAGTATGCTTATAGAATAACTTACTGATGTATTCATGAAGCTTGCATCAAGACTGTAGTCTCCAATACTTGCTTCGCTAAGGTTGAGAGTATCTAGGGCTATTTCTATAGTTGCGCCGTCCTCTAAAACTTGGCCATCAATAGCGGTAATGTCTGCTGTGGGAAGTTCTAAGTCATAGAAAGAATTACTGCTTTGTGTGATTCCATTGTAATCATAAATAAGAGAGAGGTCACTGAATGTAAGGTTTCCTGCAGTTTGTGAGCTTATGTTTAGGGGTATAGTACAGGTTGTTGTCTTACAGAGTCCACTATATGGATATGAGCCTACATAGTATTTTATTGCAGTAAGCATAGAACCTGTAAAAGTTTCCCATGTCTCTACAGAAACGGTACTTGAAAGATTGTTGTTGTATATCCCTGCTTGTGTATAGATAAAGAAATTATTGAATGCAGTTTCTTGACAGACAGAATTTACGGATGTGGGACAGGTATATGCTGTCTGCGTTTCTGCAGAACTATCTAGAGGAATTTCATAGTAGTTTTCATCATCTTCTCCTTCTGTATAAATGCACACGAGATATTGCCCTTCAATGGTATATTCTAAATTAATAACACAAGACTTTGTTCCTGATTCTGGGAGGTCACAAGTGTCTGAACCTCCACTCCAGCCTACTCCTGGTTTTCCTGTTGGCACAGAGAGAATCACTGCTTGAAGATCTCCTCCAGATGTACTTGTTGTGTAGTTTGCACTGATGGTAATATCTTTGGTTCTTGGGAGATCTAAAAATTCACAGTAGTAGGTTTCTGCTTCAATATAGCCTGTGCTTTCTACGGTGGTATCAAGATCTGGGGATTTTATTCTTGTGCTATTGTAATTCATAAAAGAACCTAAATAATACCAGTCAATGGTCCCTTCATTCCCAAAATCCATGGCTACTGCTGAAGGATTTATTCCATCTATGGATGTTGCAGTTAATGTGTAGGAGATATCACTGACTTCTGCGTATCTTGGTGTTTTTAAGCCTAGGAACTTTGTTCCTGCACTTGTAAAACTTACTGATTTTTGTGAAGCTGCATTTGTTGCATTAAATTGTGTTGTTTCATATTCTAAAGAAAGATTTGCATCTTGTAATAGTTGTTCAATGGTGTAGGTGTATGTGTGAGAGTTGAGAGAAATGGTTAGTGGTTCTGAAGGATCAAGGGTTTCAGAGAGGGTTAGGTTTATTGTTCCAGTAATGGGGGAGTTTGTTGCAAAAATGGTTGTGTCTAGGTATATGGTTATTGGAGATTCTGTTGCTTGCGATGTTGTAAAGCCTGTTAATTCAGGATTAGGTATAAAGAATAAGCTGACTGTAAGAATAAGCGCTGCAATAACAAATAGTAGTTTTTTATCTCCCATACAGTCCCCCTTTTTCTTTTTCATGGCTTGTGTATATAAAAAGGTTGTGATAAATCTTATAAAGGGTTAGTTCTTTTTCGAAGTTCTATGAAGGATAAGATACAGCATATTTATTATCAACATTATAGAAAGCTCTTCTTTATTCCTTTGCTGATAGTTCTTTTGGCATTTGGAAGTTTGGCTTATCATTATTATACTACTGGTGATATTGTTGATAAGGATGTTTCTCTGAAAGGTGGGACAACTGCAACGATATATACTTCTCAAGAATTTCCTCATTTGGAACAAGATCTTTTAGAAAAGTTTCCTGAAGGAGATTTTAGTATACGAATTATAGAAGAGTTTGGTTCTACTACGCCTTTAGGGTTGACTATTGAAGTAAGTACTGTTTCTGCTGAAGAACTTGAACCTGCTCTTGAAGCCATTACTGGTTTAGATCTCACTTCTGATAATTATAGTATTGAATTTATTGGTGGAAGTCTGGGCCAGAGTTTCTATGCACAAATGGCTGTTGCATTACTTCTTGCGTACATATTTATGGGTATTGTTGTTTTTGTTACTTTTCGAACGCCTATCCCTTCGCTTGCAGTTATTTTCTCTGCTTTTTCTGATATGGTTTGTACTTTGGCTTTGTTTCCTCTTTTGGGAATTAAACTTTCTACAGCTGGTATTGCTGCATTACTTTTACTTGTAGGTTATTCTGTGGATACAGATATTCTTTTGACAACACGGCTTTTACGAAAGAATAGTAAGAGTTTATTTGAACGTCTTGTTGATTCTATGAAAACAGGACTGACAATGACGGTTGCGGCAATTGCTGCCTTAGGGGTAGGGTATTTTCTTTCTACATCTTATGTGCTTCAGCAAATGTTTTTGATTATTATTATTGGGCTGCTCTTTGATGTGATTATGACCTATGCAATGAATGCAGGGATTCTTATTTGGTATTTACGGGGAAAGAAAAAAGGAGATCAAGAATGAAACAGTATTTTACTTTTCGTGTTTGGCTTCTTCTCATTGCTCTTGTTCTGGGTTTTGTTGCTCTTGCTCCAAATCCTTGGGCTACAGGTGTGAGTATTGTTCATGTAGATATTACCAGTGATGCTGCAAAGTTTGGTCTTGCAGTGGATCAAAAACTCCTTACTATTAATGGTGCGGATATATCTACACAAGACGATGTTCTTGCTGCTCTTGCGTCATTTACGTATTCTGAACAAAATATTACTGTAGAAACAAGTTCGGGTACTTTTACCTATACCGTTACTAGTGATATTGGTTTTACTGTAGATGAAAACTTAAGCATTGTTACTACTGATAATATTATTCCTGTTGGTGATACTCTTGTTTCTGTGAATGGTGAGACCTTTGCTACTGAGCAAGAATTTACTACTGATTATAACACACTTATTCCTCCTCATGTGATTAGTATAAATACTGATTCAGGGTTGATTGCCTATAGTTCTCGGGAAGTTCCTGCGATTACCGTGTCTGAGACAAAAACTTCAAATTTAGCTTTTGGACTTGACTTTACTGGAGGAACACGGGTTCTTCTTCAGCCTGTAAGTAATGATACTGTTACTGATGATGAAATTAGTACCCTTATTGATGTTTTGAGTAATAGACTCAATGTGTATGGTCTTTCTGATATTAAAATACGGAGTGCATCAGATTGGGAAGGAAATAAATATGTGCTTGTTGAACTTGCTGGTGTTACACAAGAAGAAGTCAAGAATCTTATTTCTCAACAGGGAAAATTTGAAGCAAAAATAGGTGATCAAGTTGTCTTTAGTGGTGGAGAAGAAGATATTCCTTATGTTTGTAGAAATGATGGGAGCTGTTCTGGAGTACGTAGTTGTGATCCCTCTGCAGATGGCTATAGTTGTAGTTTTGACTTTAGCATTACTTTAAGTCAAGCTGCAGCAGAAAGACAGGCAGCAATTACTTCAGGTTTAGATACGATTTCTCAGTCTGGAAAAAGTTATTTGAATCAAAGTTTAGATCTTTATTTAGATGGAGAGTTAGTTGATAGTTTGTTTATCTCTAGTGATTTGAAAGGACAAGCAACCACAAGTATTTCTATTTCTGGACCTGGTGTTGGTGGTACACAGGATGCTGCGATTGAAAGTGCAACAGAAAATATGAATACCTTGCAAACTATTCTTATTACTGGTTCCTTGCCTTTTGATTTAGAAATTGCAAAACTGGATAGTATTTCACCTGTCCTTGGAGAGAGTTTCCTTAGAAATGTTCTCTTTGTTGCGTTGTTTTCTATTCTTGCAGTAGGTGCTGTTATTTTGATACGATATAGACGGTTGAAATTTGTTCTTCCTGTGATGTTTACCCTTATTTGTGAGTTGTTTTTGATCTTAGGATTTGCGGCGCTCGTTGGTTGGAATTTAGATCTTGCTGCGATTGCAGGTATCCTTGCTGCCATTGGAACTGGGGTTGATGATCAAATTGTTATTATTGATGAGGCTGTGCATGGAAGAAAAGAAGATATTAATTCTAAGGAACGCTTGAAAAGGGCGTTTTTTATTATTTTTGCAGCCTATGCAGCTACTGTTGCGGCAATGATACCTTTGTGGAATGCTGGTGCTGGTTTGCTTAGAGGTTTTGCATTGACGACTATTGCTGGTGTTACTATAGGCGTTTTCTTAACAAGGCCAGCCTTTGCTTCTGTGATACAACACTTAGAAGAAGATGAAGAGAAGAAGAAATAATACTTTTTCTTCTGCATTTGAGGATGTTTTAGAAGATGGGACAAGGCATTATATTGGGTGCCCTCTCTTTGCTGTTGATCCCAGTGATAGATCTTCTGGCTCAGGGAGAATATATGCAAATAGATATGGTGCTATTCATGATTTTTCTCCAGCATCGCTTGTAGAAGTTCCAGAATTCTGGAGAGGTCTATTACGCGACGATCACCCTCGTAGAGAAATTCTTTCTCGTTCTCTTGCACACTATCTTCAAGGTGGGCAATATGCTGATCCTTCTTTTGTCAATTTTGATTTAGAACAAGCCTTTGCAGGCTGGAGTCATCGTATTGGAGAGCATACTTTTCAGTCTAATGCCTATGATCTTAAAAGTGAAGAAAAAAGCATTTTAGCTTTACAAAAAAGTGTTGCTTCATCACTGTAGCTCTGCGAAAACTATTTAAAGAAGTATAGGTTGTAGTAGTCTTAGAGGTGTTTATATGGCAAGTATTGAAAATCAAATTCTGTTAATATCTTATATTACTCTTGCAGCTGTGATTGCAATGATCTATGGTATGCGAAGAATCTTTCTATTAGAAAATAAGATTGTACGTTTAGAAAAATTTATTTTAGGTGAAAAAGCTCCAAGAATGTCTCCTGCTAAAAGGAAAAAATAATCTTATTTTGTTTTTCTTATTTGTTGTTTTAATTTGTTATTAAGTTTAAGAAAGTCTTTCTTTGAAATATTTTTGTGATTCCAAACTTCAATTTGTATTCCATCATTATACATTCTAGGAATGATATGAAAGTGTGTGTGGAAAATGTATTGTCCTGCATCAGCGCCATTATTGAGGAGAATATTATAGCCTCCATGTTCTTGCATGAGAGTCTTTCCAATCTTTTGTATAGAATGATCTATTTCACTCATTGTGTTTTTTGGAATTTGCGAAAAGTCTACATATCTCTTTTTAGGAATAACAAGTATGTGCCCATCTTCTGTTGGAGGAATGTCTATGGACATAAAAGATACAGAGTTTTTTGTCTCATAGAGTTTTATGAATGGAAAGCCACTTCGATGTTCTTTCTCTCCGGAGACTAGGTCTTGAAATAAATAAAATCTTTCGCATATGTTTTTATAGAGCCTAGGAGTATTTGAGAAGATATATTCTACGGTTTGTTTGATCTTTCGGTCTACATCTTCTCTTTGTTTCCAGTTAGGATCTACATCTTTTACAGAGCTGTCCTTGTTTACTGCGAGCTCATTAAATAAAAACACGTTTCTATGCTTGAGAGTGTTTTGGATGAAATCTTTATGATCTTGAGCCATAGCAATAATAACATCATATTGCTTGAGCTTTTCTTTGCTTACTTTTTGAGGTTTGTGATGTGGTTTATGTATTCCTAAGCTTATGAGCGTTTCTTTTGTTTTAGGGTGCATATCCCATGGTTTTGCAACCGTTCCAGCAGAATCAACTTTCCAGTCTTTGTTGGATTCTTTTAAAAATTTCTTTAATGCATATTCTGCACTTACACTTCTAAAAATATTGCCTGTGCATACGAAAAGAACACTCTTTTTTTCCATTACTAGAATTCAAAGCTTCTTTCTTTAAAGCTTTTACTCTTCTTTAAAGTCAATGAGGCTAAAAATATTGTATTCATTTAATTTATCTCTTCCTTTGAGATCTGTTAACTCAATAAGAAAAGCGCATTCTACAATAATGCCACCTAAACTTTCTACAAGCTGGGCTGCAGCTTTTGCAGTGCCACCTGTTGCGAGCAGATCATCAACAAGGAGTACTCTTTCTCCTGGTATAATCGCATCAGAGTGAATTTCTAAGGTGTCTGTGCCATATTCTAAAGCGTAATCGATTCTTCGTGTATGTGCTGGAAGTTTGTTTGCTTTTCGTACGGGAATGAAGCCAATGCCTAGCATGTAGGATAATGTTGCTCCAAGTATGAAGCCCCGACTTTCTATTCCTACAATTTTATCAATTTTTCTTCCTTTATATCGAATGCTGAAGTATTTCATGACGTCCTTTAAGCCGTCTGGATCTTTGAGAAGGGTTGTAATATCTCTAAATAGAATTCCGGGTTTAGGAAAGTCTGGAACTGCACGAATCTTGGATCTAATTTCTTGCATAGGGGAAGGATAGAAACACTAGTTATAAACATTCTTATACTTACTCGTAGACGATGGGATCTAGTTCTTTTAATTGTCTTTTTATAGTATCTAGGTTCTGTTTGGTATTTGCATAGATTGTGAAAAGATTTTCCCCTTTCTTTACCCAGCGGCTAACTCGTACACGTAAATATACTCCTGCAGACTTTTCTTCTGGAGCGCCTGCAAGTGTTGCGATGAGTGCTATTTTTTTGTTGTTTATTTCTTTAATTTTTCCTTCCTGTTTTGCGTTTATGCTATAGAAAAATTGAGCTTTTGGGATATTGGGATGTTTTAGCCCCCCTTGTGCGTAAATAATTTCTTTGAACTTTTGATAGGCCTTTCCTGATTCTAATGCTTGGATGACCTTTTCTTCAGCATCTTTCTCTCCAATAAGTTTGAGTGCTTCTGTTGCCATGAAAATGGCTTTCTGTCTGAGGTCGTTTGGGCCATCTCCTTTCAATACGGAAATAACATCGGTTGCTTCTAATGCTGGGCCTATGCCGTTTCCTATTGGTTGAGAGCCATCTGTGAGAAGTACTTTTATTTTTAATCCTAGAAGCTTTCCTACTTTGAGAAATCCTTTTCGAAGAACTTTTGCTTGTTTTTTTGTTTCTATCTTTACATTTTTTCCCCAGGGAATATCGATAAGAACATGTGTTGCACCAGCAGCTTTCTTTTTTGCCATGATGCTTGCAAGGAGCATTCCGGTTGGATCAATGCTTAATGGGTGACGTATTTTAATCATTTTATCATCTGCTGAGGCAAGGTCTACTCCACCACCCCAGACAATGCATGCATTTGTTTTTTTCACGACTGCTTCTATTTTTTTCTTGTTGAGTGTTACAGGTGCTAAGACTTCGAAAGTGTCAGCTGTTCCACTTGGAGATGTGATCGCTCGTGAAGAAGTCTTTGGAATTTTGTACCCTAACGATGCAATAATAGGGATGACAATCATCGTTGTTCTGTTTCCAGGGACTCCTCCACTGCAATGTTTATCAAGTACAATTTCCCCTTTATTGAAATGCAACTGTTCTCCATTCTTGACAATTGCGTTTGTTAAAGCAACTGTTTCTTTGATTGAAAGACCATGACTGTAGCAGCCAGATACAAAGTAGGTCAGTTCGGTCTCAGAAAGTTCATTGGCAACAATATCTTTGACTATGAGATCTAGTTCTTGTTCGGTGAGCTCTTTTCCTTCAAGCTTCTTTTTTATGAACTGTATCGATACAGGATGCTCTGCTTGTTCTACTTCTACATGCACTCCATGTGAAACTTTTAATTTTTTGATCACTTCTTCAAATAAACCAATTTCATCTTCTTGTACACCCTTTTTTGTGATATTAATGACACAGTTTGCTCCTTCTTTTTTGTGCATTCTTCTTACATGTAAACGGTCTGTAGGAAAAATTCCCAAGGCCTTTGCTGTTTTTTCATGCAAGACTGCAACAAGAGGACCTCCAGTGGTGAGTTGCACATTTCGGACTTTAAGCTTCATTTTTTTTCTCCGTATATATCTCTAAAATGAGCTCAAAGAGAGAAAGTATGAGTGGGCCAATGAATAAACCAATAAAACCAAATGCGCTTATCCCTCCAAGTACCCCTACTATGATAATTAAGGGATGTGTTTCTGTGCGCATTCCTAGAATTTTAGCTCTGAGAAAGGTATCAATAAGTGTTGAGAGAATTAAAAATCCAAATAGAGCTATGATTATTGCATTGATTGTATTTCCTTGAAAATAGGCTATGATTGCCATAGGTATCCAAATGACTGTTGCACCTATTCCTGGGAGAACTGCAGTTAAACCTACAACAAAACCCCATAATATTGGAGCTGAAATTCCCAGAAAGTAGAAGCCTATGATAGCTACAATGGTTTCTATTGCTGCAAGAACCATGGTTCCGTAAAAGAGAGATTCAATACTTGAGGTAATCTTCTTTTCAAATCTTTTCTTATAGTGTTCTTCTAATGGAATTAATTGTTTTGCTTTGCTTATTATCGTTTCTCCATCTCGTAGAGCAAAGAAAAATACAAAAAGCATAATAAAAAAACTCACTATGAGTTCTGGAATAGAAAAAATAAATTCTGACAGTTTGGTCAATATAAAGCTCGTTGCAG
>SICW01000023.1 GCA_009691355.1 Candidatus Woesearchaeota archaeon | reverse complement strand
GTATTATCGTATATCTTTTTTTACCTATAGATATTAGTTTCCTAAACAAATACCTCTTACGTTTACTTCTTCTTCCACTCATTGCAGGCATAGGTTATGAAATTATTCGTATCAGCCCTAAATGTGAGAAAAACATTTTCTTTAAAATACTTATTTTTCCAGGACTCTTACTACAACGTCTCACAACAAGAGAACCTACAGAAGAACAACTTGAAGTTGCAAAAGCAGCCTTAGAAGAAGTAACTTATTAGTAAAAACCTTTTTCTCTACTTTCTAAAAGAAGTTGCTCATAAACAGCACGTATTTCAGGAAGAAGTTGACTATGGCGTATTCTTGTTTTTAGAGCACCTGTATCAAAAGTAGAAACCCTTCCATTCTGTAAAGAAGTTCTAAAATCAGAAATATCTTCAGCATGGCTAACAAAAGCCTGCATACGTTCAGTTAAAGGAGAAACGAAAGGAGTCGACCTTTTTTCTCTTCGTGGAGCAACAAGAGTTCTAAAAGTATCTTCTATGGATGCATCCACATTATATCCTACATGGAGAGCAGCATAGCCATCAGGAGCATGTTCTCTGAGTAACGCAAAATCTCCCTGAAAGAATACTTTCCCATAAGAAACAGTACTTGTACCTTTACCTAGTCCATAAACAAGGTCTTTGGCAACAGCTAAAGCTGCTAATTGTGTTGCTAAGCAGCTATTCCCTTTTCTAGATACATGCAACGCACGCTCCCGTAATGCAAAATATTCATCGGTAGGATCTTCAATAGGATGAAGAGTATGTTCTTCTCCGGTATCTTCATGTTGTACAGTCATAAACAGGATAAAAATAAAGTGGGTATATAAAGATGGGCCTAAAAAATGATTCAACGATAAGGTTGACAAACAGAATAAAAATCACATTGCCCCGTTCTCCACTTACAAAGAGGAGTGATATTTTTCTTATAATCTGCAATTTTCTCAGTAGTCATGGTCTGAGCATGAATTTGTTCTATTGCAAAGCGTGCATTCTCAAGAAGCTGTTGATCTACAGGAAGAAGATAAAGTTTGTCTTTAAGAAAGAAAACACCTACTTTATCAGGAATTTTATTATGTTTCTCTTGATACAAGAGGGAGTAAATACCTAACTGTAAGAGAATACTGTCCTTAATCTCAGAATTCGCATTCGTTTTATAATCAATAATATGTACCTGCTCACCTTCAGACCTAATTGCATCAATAAACCCACGCACAGACAAAAAGTCAGAGCTATATTCTACTTCCGTAATAGGTTTCATCTTTGTAAAAGTCTCTTCAATACTTCCTGAAAACTTTTCTTTAAACTCTTTAAGATAATAATGACACCAATTTAAAAGCATCAAAAGAGTCTCTTCAAAATAAAATTCTAATTCCTTTTGTGGTAATTGCAAAGCAAATAATTCTTCTTTGTACGCACCCCACTGTTCTAAAAAGAGTTTTTGTACAGCAACTTTAAAATCTTTTTCATAATTCTGAAAGGAAGAGACATCTAGGGTATAAAAATGTTCCAAGACCGAGTGCGCAATATTTCCTCGCACAGTATGTATACTTGCTTTTGTAGGAAGTTTCTCAATATAGTGATAGTAATATTTTCTGTTGCATTGAAAAAAAGTATTAATAGAAGAAGGTGACTCAACTCTTTTTGCCATGCACCAGTAGGATAAAAAAGAATTTAAAAAGATTTAGTTACTTAGGAACAAATTCAACACCAGGAAGGTTTTTGAATTCTTTATCTCCTGTGACAAAAAGAATTCCTTGTTCTTGAGCATAAATATATCCTATTGCATCAAAAAAAGAAAGATGTCTATGTTTCAGTTGATTTTTAAAAAGTGCTGCTTTCAAAAGAGAAGATAATCTTACTGGAGTAGAAGAGGATTTTAACTTCATAAGCCATTGTTCAGCTACAGAAAGTGAAGCATCTCTTGCAAGAACACCATAAAATTCTGCTAAGGTCAAATCATTAATAATAAATACTTCATTTTCATAATGTTTAAACTTAGGATTCCCTAGTGCTATTTCACATAAGATATAAGTGTCTAAATATTTCATAACCATTTACTATCCCACTCCTTTCTCATATTTTTAATGATTTTTTCAGGTGGTTCTTTAAATGTTACAGCACCAAACATCTCTTTGAGAACATTATGCTTCCTTTCTATTTTTACAACTACTTCTTCACCCGGTTTCAAATGTTCTGTCTTGACTACATCAGCAGGGAGGACTATACCTAAAGAATTTCCCCATTTTTTAGTTTTTACCATGACTTCTTGCATAGTATAACTATCATGTATAACTTCTTTAACTACTTTTTGTCCCAGAATCCTCTACAAGAATATCTTCTTCATAAAGATTTTCAATTTACTTAGAGTTCATTTCTAATTTTTGTTCTATAGTATTGTAAACCCTTACACGATTATATCTCTGGACCATTACACAAGCAATATTTGCAATAGCCAATGCAGTATTAAAGTAAAAAAATGAGCTTTCATCCATAAAATTATATATAGCCGCACTACCCTAATATAATCCGAAGAAAATATGAACGGACTCATTAAATCTAGTTCCATTTTCAAATTCTTTCAATGCATCTACCGACCGATCTTCCTGACCGACAAAATAAGAACTGGCATATCTATGCTCCCCACATTTTTTGTGAAGTATCCCAACCGTACCAATTATTCCTTTTTTGATATATCGTACACCTAAACATTCATACAACCTTCCATTTTTTTCAAAGAACTTTGGCTCAAAATAAAGATCAGATAGTTTTTGTCCTAGAGTTTGGGGTTTATTAACTTCTGATTGATACCGATCTCTTTCTAATGAAGACATATCTCTTATTCCAGTAATTATGGGAAGATTTCTATGTTCAGTTTTCATTTTTTAGAATTACTATCACCAGGAATTCCAAGTCCTACTTTGCTTCCATTTTTCTAAAGAAACTTCACCTTCAGTAGTGCTAATATGCTGCTGAAAAGTACTTAAATCTTCACAAAAATCTGGCTTCTGCACAAAAACAACAGCACCATATCGTACATCACATTCCTCAGTACGCCATGATTGATCTAAACAATAACGCAACTGTCCTTCAAGATTAACAGTGTTATATTTTCTTCCACCAATAATAAGAGTACCAGAATTTCGAACATAACAAACATCTCGAAGAGAATCTTTAGGAATTACCTCTACACTTCGAGGTGTCTCATGATTAGGAATAGCAGTGTAAACACCTATAAAATCTCCACCAAAACCTCGTGGAACCCCACTTGCCCCCCTCTTATAGTATTGTCTTCTTGGTCGAGGAGTACCAGCATCATTGGTATAAGAGCCATCTCCTTT
Organism: Candidatus Woesearchaeota archaeon; assembly: GCA_009691355.1. Taxonomy (GTDB): domain Archaea; phylum Nanobdellota; class Nanobdellia; order SCGC-AAA011-G17; family GW2011-AR17; genus JAGVZZ01. The sequence goes on along the minus strand of SICW01000023.1, from coordinate 8,131 downwards.
TGCAATCTCAAGAATACGCTCTCTTTCTGTTTTTTCAGAACCTGTATCAGAGCAAAAATCAACAGTCTCATCTGTAAAGGAAACAGAAGCACCTGGCTCACAAACATCACGAAAGTACCTTTGCCAATCATAGCTAAGTGTCCGAGCAGCTTCTTCTTGTGCTTCCTTTTCTTTCTTTTCTAAGTAAGAATGTACACCAATAGGGATACCAACACCAAGAACAGCGAAAGCTCCAATTCCAATTTTTGTAATCAAACTCATTTTACAACTTCCTCAAATAAAAAAGAACACCAAGTCCAACAAGCACAGCAAGTAAAACACTCACAAGAAGAACCCAAGATGCACTTTGTTCAGCAACATCAACGCTAAGTAATTTTTGTGTTACAAGTCCTTCATCTGTAGTTATTTCAACAAAGACAGAATCACTTCCAGCACTTTCAGGACTCAAAGTAAACTCAAACTGTCCGCTAGATTGTGCAGGAACAGTAATAGGAGAACTGTACTCAGCATTCAGGCCATCAACAGTAAGATAAAATGTTTTCGCACTATCTGCAAGGTTAGTCACTTGTACTTTGTATGTACTTGTTTCACCAACAGTTAAACCAGTAATAGAAGAAACAGAAACAAAAGTATTTTCATCATACACCTGTTCTCCTTCCACACGAATATAACTGGTTCCAGTCACTTCAGAATACCCATTGTTATATGCAACAGTGACAAGCACTTCATATGCACCTGCAGCATCACTCGGGATTACCAAATAGGCTGTAGAAGCATCAGCTTGATCACCAGAAAGGAGTTCATCAACATACACTCTATTAGAGATGCCTAACTCAGGAATGCTTACCGTAACTTTCACATCTTCTTCATCTTTATATCCTTGATTTTCAAGACGTACCTTTACTCCAAAATAATCTCCTGGAGCAACTGTAGTAGAGGAAAGAAGAATATCTTCAACACTAACTTCATGTCTTTCTTGTTCTAAGTATAAAGTATATTCTTGGCTTTCTTTATCTTCACCATCATAAATTTCCACATGCAACGTATACTCATTACTAGAAACATCTAAATCATCAGGAATCGTTAAATATAAAAACTCTTTATAGGAAACACCATCTTCAACTTTGAAAACTTCCGTAGTCTCTTCTATATCACCATATTCATATCCACCAAGCCATGCACGAACACGAACATCAGTCGTTTCCCCAGTTCCCTGGACATAAATTTGAATTTGTGCATTCGTTCCTAGCTCTACCTGAACAGTAGATCCTTCTGCCTGAATACCATTCACATACACAGCAGTCATCTCATAATCACTAGAATCTGCACTCACAAAAGGGAATGCTAAAATAAATACAAAAGTGAGAACAAAGAGAATTTTTTTCATTTCTGCTTCTTCTCTCCACATTGTAATTGATACGTTTGAAGATAATCAAGACGTACTCCATGTACAACATCAAGATCACTAGTATTAAAAGAATCAAGTAATCTTTTTTCTGTAGGATGGTCAAAAGTATAGACCCACATTTTTTCACGATCAGTATTTGGAAACTCTACTCTGTATTCTTTATCTCCAACGATGCAAGTAGCAGAAGGGATAATACGTACAAGAGTTTGAGGATCTTCAGCAAGAGCTGGAGAAGATAAGCCTAACAACCCTAAAAGTCCAATTTGTGTGAGTTTCATTTGTACAACCTTACTCTTTGAAGAAGAAGCTCCCTTATATACTTTTCTGTTTTATAACTACTATCAGGGGACAATAAAAAGAAGAAAAAGTCTATTCTATATAAACTCCTACATCCCCAAAGGAGAAGGAATCATAAGCAGAACTAGCAGAAGTCCAAGCACTACACTCGACATAATCCCCAGAACGAGCATATCCTGAAGGAAAGAGGCCTGCAACACCAGTTTCTGCCTGAACAAGTCCCCTATTGACAAACCAATAGAAATCAAAAACCTCTTCTTCAGTATCATCAACACGACAATGCAAATCATCTTCTACCGTAGGACTTCCAGGATAGAGAACAACCAGAGGATCTACACTGCTATCATAACCTGGAAACTGTACACACCCAGACAAAGAAATAAGGGTACTTGCGCCTAACACCAACTTTTCTAAAGTAGTCATACAAGATACAAGAACAAAGAAAGAAATGAAGCTAATCCCAAGAAAATATATACAGTATGTACTAAAACAAAAGCTGAGCTGAACGATCTCTATAATGCCTTATAGAAATAAAACCATGATCAAAAAGATATCTCTCTAATATACCAAAAGCTACTGAACTATAATCGTATCCCATTAAAACAAAAGGATCACATTCTTTAGTCAGTTGAGAAATCTCTGGGACTGAATTCCACTTTTCAATTCCCCTTATATACAACTCAACAAGATCCTTATTTGTCTCAATTGAACGTGAAGAATAGGTACTATCATAAGCTTTTTTATCAACAAGCCTAGCAGAAAGAATTAACTTTCTTGCTCTACTATCCACAGACCAAAAAGGATCATCAGTAAGTTTTGCATCTAAAGTTTGAGCTTCCATTTGTATCTCTTACCACCTTGAGTATATAATAATTAAAAAAATTAAAAAAGAGAGCTAAAAAAAGCTCCAATTTTGTCCCAGAATCCTAAAGACTCTTCTTGGGAAACATCTTCTTCATCTGTTTCAGCAGAAGTAACGTAATCTCCTAAGCTCACAACATGTACATTGAATGCTGTTTCATAAGAGATGTCATCACTTTCTACTTGAACAAGTAAAGGATAGTTTCCTGTCTCCAAACCTTCTGGAATAGCTACTGCATAGATTTGTGAACCTTCTTCAGATCTGTCAAGATCTTCAAAAGCACTAGTGTATTCTTCACCATTAAAGATAAAGCTTACTGTGATTTCACGTGTATCAAAGCTATTGTCATTTGTTAATGTCAAGAGCACTTTAACCGTATCATCACTACCAGTACTATACAAGGTATCATCTTCTATGTAAAAGACACCAGAAGTTTCTAGATCCATTCCAGAGACATCATATGCAGAATACAAAGTATGTGCGTTTAAGACTCGTACTTCCTGAACAACAAGAAGATCTCCTTCATAGTCTCCAGTACTCAATTCATCTTCATCACAGATACCATCTGCATCAGAATCAGTACATTCATCTTCATCACAAATGCCATCGTTATCAGAATCAGTACAAGGCTCTTCACCTTCTGCATCAACAGTAATATCTATAGTTGCACTTCCAGTATTTCCTTCAGCATCTGTTACAGTAAAGTCAGCAGTATAACTACCTTCATCACCTAAAACAGTTTGCCAATCTCCATTTGCATCTAAAGGTGAACCAAATGTATAAGTCAATGCACTTTCAGCAGAATCTGCATCATAGACGTAAAGAGTTGTACTCTCATACACAGAATTTGCAGACTGTGCAAGTAAGTAAGTACCATAGTTATTTGTATACACAACAGAAACATCTGCAAGATCCCCTTCAGTAACGCTAAAGTGGATATCTGTAGCTAAAGGCGCTTCTGTATCTACAACAACTACTGGAGCTTCTTCTACAGTGATTTCAATAAGAACTTCTTCATAGTCACTTCCATCACCAACAAGAGCTTGTACTTCATAAAATCCAGCATCTCCAACTTCTGTCTGCCATTGTCCACTAACGAAATTCAAAGGTAAACCAAAAGCAATAGCTAAGACATCGCCATCAGAATCATATGTAGGAACATCTTGTGTTTCAGAAACCATTGCAGAAATTCCAGCACGCAGATAATCCCAAACACTAGAGTATTGAACAAGATCAACATCAACCATATCCCCTTCTGTGACAGTGAAATGAATATCTGCAGCATAAGGAGCGGTATTTGTGTCTACTTCACTACAATCTTGAATTTCAACACTTTCACTACCATATTCAAAGCTATCATACCATGCACTTTCTGGTACCCAAACAACAACAGTCCAAACATCTCCTTCATCTGTATAAGAATCAGAAAGTCTGCTAGAGGTTCCTGTACTTGTTTTGTAAGTTGCACCATCTTTCATCCAGTAAAAGTCAAAAGTAGTATCTTCATACCCCTCTACAGATGCGGTTAAGTCATCATCACCACAAGGATCGCTTGGTTCGATAACAACATTTCCATCAGAAGTACTTGGAGCTTCTCCTGCAATAGTAACAGATTCATCTCCAACTTCATAGGAATCATACCATGCACTTTCAGGCACCCAAACACTTACTGTCCATTCATCTTCAGGACTTGTGTAGGATGCACTTAAAGTACTAGATTCGCCTGTACTTGTTTTGTACGTCGCACCATCTTTCATCCAATAAAAATCAAAAGTAGTCTCTTCATATCCGCTGACATATGCTGTAAGGGAATCATCTGCATCAGGAGAGCTTGGAGTAATAACGACATCCAAAGCTTGCACTGCTGCAACTGATGCTACAAGCATAAGAACAGATACAATAAATAAAAATATTTGTTTCTTCATGTGTACTCCTATAAGGAGATAAGCCTAAAGCTTACCAACTATATCCTACTCCAACATATCCTCTCAAAGAGTTAGTATCTGCAAGTGTATCATCTCCAGCTTGCGTATGGAGTAAAACATCATCAAGTCCTAAAATTACTTGAGGACCGTGTATTTTTCCAACAGTAAGAACTGGACCAATAGTGTATCTTGCTTCATTTTGTGGAACAAGTCCGCCATCTTGAGTCGTTGCATCTTGTGAATCACTTTCAACACCAGCAACTACACCAAGACCTAAAACGGAACCTACACGATAAATACCTTCAGCATTAATTTTTACTTTAGTCAAAGGATCTTCTGTTGCATTGTATCCATCAATATCTACTGCAGTGGAAACATTACCCCATCCAACAGATGCACTGGTATCATAGCGAAGCCTTCCTAAGCTTCCTTCAAGACCAAGTTCTGGACCAACAGCCCACTGTCCTGTCTTTGCATCTATACCTGCATAACTAACAGCAGCATTTCGTGCATCAACATTAACACCAAGAGTGAAACGTGTGTTAGCACCAAGTGCTCTTGTATAGACTGGAGTCATATCCACATCAATAACACGAACAGTATTATCCTCGTTATCAGTGTAGGTAAGACCAAAAAGCCATGCATGATTTAAGTCAAATCCTAAAGCATTCTTAGGATCATTCAAAGGAACTCTAAAGTTTCCTTCAAGCCATGCACCATGTCCTGCTAAAGGAGCTTCACCAAACTCATGTAAGTTCTGATATCCACCAGCAACATTCCCTCTAGAAGAAGGACTTTTTCCAGAACTTCTTGGAGTAACTACTGGAGTAACTACTGGAGTAACTACTGGAGTAACTACTGGAGTAACTACTGGAGTAACTACTGGAGTAACTACTGGAGTAACTACTGGAGTAACTACTGGAGTAACTACTGGAGTAACTACTGGAGCATATGTCACTACAGGAGTCAAGAATTCTGCAGGGATAGCAACAGGAACTTTTCCATGATATGTTAAAGTAATCCCAGAAAAACCATCTCCTCGAATGCCATCTTTTTGTGCAACAGTTGTAGTATTTGCACAAACACCATTTTGAATAACAACTGCAACGCTATCTAATCTCATAGCAGTTTCAAGTGCGCTATACCCAGCTTCACTAGCTAATTGTGCAGTTAAATCTGCGATTTTATTTGTAGCAACAACTACCCCATGACGAGTAGCTAAATCATCACACATACTAGTTTTGGTAACTCCATCAGCAAGATTATCATTACCTCTAGTATATTCAGAAGCAACATTCCATAGTCTTGTTCCGGGTGCAACCCAAACAATTTCATAACTTCCTGGCACACTCTGAAGAGCTGCATAAGGATTAACGTCTTGTGCTAAAGCCGGACTAGAAACTAATCCTGCACCTAAAACACCACTTACAATTGTATTTTTTATATTCATTTTCTATAAACCTCGCGAGTTTTGATACCCCTACAGAATAACAACTCGCTTATAAGCTTTTCTGATTGTCATTACTATTGAGAGATAACCGGATGGAAAGGAAAGCATTTAAATACATACAATTTCTCCAGACAAAGAATGGCAAAAGTACACACCAGAACAAAAAGAAAAATGGCTTCTCCTACACATTTGAAAAGTGCAAGGCCTGAAAATAGAGATCGAAAAACAAGGCCAAAAACCTTCAAAACCGAAGAATCTGCAAAGAAATGGGCAGAAGCACAAGGTTTAAAGAAATTTGAACTCAAAAATATCAGAATTGGAACAAAAGATAAAAAAATACGAGTAATTAGTCTTTAATTTCTTCTGTATCACTCTTTTCTTCTTTTGTTTCTTCTACCTTTTCCTCTTTAGACTCTTCTTCCTTCTTATCCTCATCTTTAAAGGCTTTTTTCTTAATAAATACACCTAAAGCAAGGACACCTACGACAATAATAAGCGGCCAAAAAAGACTTTTAGGATCAAATCCAGAAGAATCAGGTACCTCAGAGGAAACAACCTCACCTGTGGCAGAATTAGTTGTATTTTCTTCTTCCTCTAAAGGAGCATTAGTTGCATCATTCCCACAACAACAACGTTCATAATCAGTACACTGAGAAAATCCATACACATCCTCAGTCTTCCCAGCACAAAAGCCTTCTTCTTCAGTTGTTTCACGGCAAGCACCATAGACATAACCTTTTTCTATATGACAAAGGTCATCACAGCTTGTTGCACTTACAACAAAAAGAAAAGTAAGTGTAAAGAAAACTAAGAAAAGGGGTAGTATAATGGATCGTTTCATAAAAGAAGTATTTTTCCTCCGCTTTATATGAATTATGATACTAAAAAGTAAAGTTTAAAAGACGAACAAGTCCTATAAAACAAATGAAAAACTTCTGGGATATAGTCAATCATGTGGTAAAAGAAGCAGATATCATCCTTCTTGTGCTAGATGCCCGCTTTCCTCAGCAAACAGACAACCCAGAACTTCTTGAAAAAGCAGGAGAAAAAGATATTATATACGTACTCAATAAGTCCGACTTAGTCACAAGAGAAACACTTCTAAAATGGAAAAAGAAATTCCCTAACTGTATATATATATCAGCAAAAGAACACCAAGGAACAACGGTCTTATTACACAAAATTCTAGAAATTGCACAAGGCCAGAAAGTATCTGTAGGCGTAGTCGGCTACCCAAACACAGGAAAGAGCTCAGTCATTAACGCATTAAAGGGAAGAAAATCCGCAAGCACCTCCCCACACTCAGGACATACAAAGGCAAAACAACTAGTAAAAATCACAGAAAATGTCTATCTCATGGACACGCCAGGAGTTCTGCCTTACATGGAGAAAGATACAGTCAAACTTGCAATGATTGGAGCAACAGACTTCACAAAAACCAAAGACCCTGATTTAGCTGCAATGGAACTGATTAAAAACAAAAAACAGATGATATGCAAATACTATGATGTCAAAGAAGGTTCCCCAGAAAAAGTTCTAAAAAATATTGCAATAAGATTAAAAAAACTAGTAAAAGGTGGAGAACCAAACATAAACGAAACCGCAAGACTCATCTTAAGAGACTGGCAAAAAGGGAAAATTAATCAACTTCCCTAATAAACTTATTAATAGTATTATCTCCACGCTCAAAACTACCTTCTCTTCCACAATTAGGGCATACTGAATCACTCCAGCTTGCCTTTCGTTTAAAGCGAAATCGGCAGTCATTACAGACATATTGAACAATATCTTCCATAATGACGAGAATAGAATGGCAGTATTAAAGCTTTTCGTTAGAAGAGTAGATAGATTTGTATGGACATAATCTTTATATACATTTATTTAATATACAACGAGATGACCGATTTAGTTTGCTGTTTAAGTACAGGAAAGGGGACATGGATAGAAGTTACAAAGCTCATAAACAACCATGAATGGAGAAATATCTTTCTCATCACAAATGACTTTGGAAAAGAAAAGTTCACTTCTGAAAAGCCAGTAAAGCTTATTCTTATAGATGCAAACAAAGGCACAGAAAGCATGAAAAAGATAATCCAGGAAGCTTTAGATGGGAAAGTTTCAGGAGATGTTGCAATTAATATGGTCTCTGGTTCCGGTGTAGAACACATGGCAATGCTTACCGCACTAAT
>SICW01000022.1 GCA_009691355.1 Candidatus Woesearchaeota archaeon | reverse complement strand
AAAAAGTGAGAGTTCAGGAAGAAGATGAAGAAAGTTCTCCTAAAGAAGGACTTCCAGAGATTGAAGAGCAACTAGGCCAACTTCCTGAAGGCCAAAGAAGAGTATGTGTGGCATTAGCTGCTATGCAAAGAGAAGAGCCAGAAACTTGGAGTAATTTACCAAAGCTAGCTTCAGAAGTATATCCAGCAAGAAAGTATGAAGATGTGCGTTCAGCGATACTTCAATTAGTAAATGTGCTTGAAGCAGAAGGATACTTAGCAAAGAAAAAAGTAAGAAAGTCTGTATATGTCTATCTAAAAAAAGAAAAGATGGAAGAGTTTAAAGGAGAAAGTGGATATATCGAGTTTACAGAAAAGAAAGGAAAAAATAAGAAATAGTTAAATTATAGACACACTAAAAAGTCTAAGCAAATACAGAATATTATGGAGAGTGTATAATTGAAGAAAAGGGGCGATATAAGAACTTTTAATACCCTTTTTATGCTATCTTCTCTAGATGGAAAGATATCAACAGGCGCAACGGATAAAAGAGATTTTGACAAGGATTTACCTAAGATCAATGGTTTAAAGGAAGGTCTCTCACAATATTACGACCTAGAACAAAATACAGATCTCCACTCATTTAATTCTGGTAGGGTTATGGTCAAAGTTGGGTGGAATAAGTCTAAGAAGAAAATAGAAAAGATTCCCGTAAGCTTCATACTAGTAGATAATAGCCATCTTACTATCCTTGGCGTAAGTAATTTGCTCAAAAGAACAAAAACTCTTTTTATTGTAACAACAAACAAAAATCATCCGGCTTATAAGATTAATTCAGATAACCTAGAAATTATATTTTATAAAACTAAAATCGATTTTGCTAACCTCTTTAAGGTGTTAAAATCAAAGTATAAAATAAAAAACATAACTCTCCAGTCTGGTGCAACGCTCAATAGTATTCTCCTTCGCGAAAAGCTTATTGATAGGGTCTCTTTAGTTATGTGTCCTGCTCTAGTTGGTGGGGAGAAAACTCCTAGCCTTATAGGTGGAGAGCCTCTTCAGTCAGAAAAATCTTTGCAAAAAATAGGAGTCCTGAAGCTAGTGAAAGTGAACGTTCTGAAAGATTCATATTTGCATCTAGTCTATGATGTAGTAAATAAAGTTTAATTACTCTTAAAGTTGAGTTGTTTTCTTGGAATACCTTGTGCAAGTCCATAGTCTATTGCTTCTTTCCAGTTATTTTCATTAGAACGCTCCAGAGTAAATATTTTATTTGGAAAAACAACAAGCAGTTCATTTTCTCTCCAGAAGTGTGCAAACCACAATTTCAGCTTAATCCCTTTGGAAAGTTTTTCAATATTTTTCTGAGAAGCTTCTACAGTGTATATGTGCCAACGATCCTCCGGCTTACGATCTTTTGTAATCTCTACATCTAATTTTTTAAAATCATTCAATATTCGCGGATCTTCAAGGCTTTCCTCAATAATAAGGCCTATATAGATTTCACTAGGAACAAAGGCAACTTCTATCTTGACTCTATCAGGATCCTCAAAGAAGACAGCATAGTATCCTTTCTTGTATTCTGGATAGTCTCTAGGTGTATCATAAAGGATTTTAGTTTTCTCCTTTTTCAGAAACTCTTTGACAAAAGTATCAACATCCTGTTTTGAAGAGACACGAAAGGCAATGTGGTTCAGTCCCGTGCCTTTACGATGATATTCTTTTTCTTTATGGGCCTTCTCTGTTTCAATAATCCAGAAATCTGTGGTTCCATTACTCACCCCAATATGACCTGAGCTCTCATCAATAATCTTATACCCTAAGTAAGCAAACAGTCTTTTGTAGAAAGGTAAGGATCTCTTTGCATCATGCACATTGATCTGGATATGGTACAAGGAAGCTTTCATATGAGTAGAAGAAATTTGAATCTTATTAAACTTTTTTATCAATATTTTATTAGATTATACTCCTATCAAAAGATTTAAGCAAAACATAAAAGTTTAGGTGCAAAAAGTAAGCTCAAAATAGCCTTATTTCTCCTCGATAAAACTTCTCCCCATTAGATTATACTATTTATTTTGTTTAGACTGCTTTGAAAAGCTAATTTCTAGCCTCTTTATTCTCATTCCATTCTTCACTAATTCGTTTACGCAAAAAAACCACTATATAAGCCCTGCGCGCACGTGCCGGGTGTCCACGCGGAGAATGCTTTTATACGCAGAGCATTAGATTATAGACAACATGAAAGAATCTACACTTCGTGAATTTGAAGAATTCCTTCACAGCTTTGTCAAGAAGAACGGAAGAAAGCTTGGAGAGAAAACAAAGTATGGAGTGATCACGCTCGCAAAATTCATTGAAGATACGCCTAAAGGGGGAAGTCTTGCCTTTCTCAAGAAAACACATGCTACTTACTTGAAAGAAAGAAAGTACCCTTTGGCAAGCTATGCGCTATGGCTCTACCTTCTTTCCCAAAAATATGAAGAAAAGGTGATCAAAGAGTTTGTGGCTTTCAAACGGACAAACAATTCTGCAATGACAGATGAAGAAAAGCTTGCAGATTCTGTGTTGTCCAAGAAAGAACTAATTTATTTAGTAGAAACTATAAAAAATCCTAGAGATGCGCTCATTGTTCGTTTTTTGTACGATACGGGCGCACGTGTATCAGAAATGACTTCTTTGAAAGTGAAGGATATTGATCTCAAAACAAAAGAAGTACAAGTCCTTGGAAAAGGGAGAAAGCCAAGGACGGTCTTTATTCAAGATACAACGGTAAAACTTCTCGAAGAGTATATGAAAGAAAAAAATATTCAAGCCCCTATAGACCTTATTTTTCCAATAAAGTCAATGACTGTGTGGTATAATATTAAAAAAGACGGTAAGGAAATTCTCAAAAGAGAGCTCCATCCTCATATGCTTCGTCATTCTCGTTTACAGCATATGGCAGATGAAGGGGTAGACTCCTTTGCAATCAAGTCTTATGCAGGCCATAGTGACATTAGCACCACACAAATTTATATTAAAAATTCTAAGTTTCAGAGAAAGCTCGCTTTTGATAAGGCAGGCAATATCTGGATCAAAGATCAATAATGCACACGCGAAATGATTATAAACTCTTTTTTATAAAATCAAATACATGTCAAGAGGAAATATACGCTTCGATATGGAATGGGTTCTACGTTATCTAGATGCTTTAGAGGGTTACATTAAACAAGAACAAACCTTAATGGCACGTGGGGCAGTACAAAGGATACGAGAAACCTTTGAAACTTATGGAAGAACGGGAAGAGAAGGTCTTTTTCAGAGTCTTATCTACATGGAGAACAATCCGACTTCAGAGGAAAGCCTTAAGATTGTGCAGCAGTTAAAGGAAGAAATTAGGTCTGCACTAAAAACATTATAAAGTTTTTTAAATACGAATGCACTAAGGAAAGGATACCTCTTGCGGTAAGTCGTGCATTAAATCGAGCAAAAGACGAATCCACAGTAAAAAGATGGGACATAATTGTGGCTTATTTTTCTCTTCTCCAAACACAAATTCTTAGAAACGGTTTTAGTGATGCAATAAAAACCCTTACTCAATTACGCCAAGATTTAGAACGGTTTGGAGTACTAAATAGAAAGTTTGAGGATATAGCTAAAGGAGATCATCCTATTTTTCAAACCTTACTTTGGTTGGAAAACGCTTTAGCAGGAAACCCCATTACAGAAGATGGCACTCCAGAAAACATCCTTGAGATGTTAAAAGCACAACTAGGAAAAATTAGAACAGGAAATGCCTAAACCGAAACCTCTACTCTAGTCTCTAAATCCTTTTAAAAGAAATTCTTCGTTTATAAATGAAAATGGTAGACACAATGAGAGATCGTTTGGAAAGACTCAAAAACACTCCTAGTCAAAGAAATTTTGAGCCAAGAAGAGACGAAAGACCTCGTGAAGAGAAACTTCTCACACCAGAAACAATATTTATGAAAAAGGCGGATAAACTCATTTCCACCATAGAGGCTCTTCGTACAAAAATGCATTCCGGGTCAGATCAATACATTAGCCTCTATCAAGAGCTAAAAAAAGCAGAAGAGGACTTTCTCGCATTACTCCAAGATCCAGAAGTAAAGACTATGGATTTTCCTGCAGCATTTGTTTCTAAAGTAGATAGTACAAAGAAAAAACTTCTGACGAAAAAATTATAATTTTTTAATATTTTTTTAAGAACCGCTTCCACCTAACCATGTTGGTGCAAATGGTTCTACAAGAGGCCAAAGGTAAGGAGATGTTGAAACAAGAGCACCGATAAGAAGAACATGGAATAGACTCTCATGCATTCCCCTCCCTTTTGCTCCAGGAACAACTGCTGACCCAGCATAAACTTTAATTGCCATAATAAGGCCTATTGCAACACGAAGAAGAATATCGTTTGCAAGAATGCTAGGTAAAGAACTACCTAAGCTCTGTTGAAAAAAATCAATATTAAAGGAAGCAAGACACGCAACAACTATAAGCGGAAAAATGTGAAGTCCATGACCAAACCAATGAGCACCGGAAAAATTCTCATCCCCTTTTAATAAAAACAGTTCATATGCACCAAGAATAATACCCATTCCTACTGCAGGAAGAATAATCAAAGATTCTGTTAGAGCTGCTACCATTTTAGAAGTAGCAGTGATTCAAATTTATAAACTTTATTCTATTTTTCATAAATCTCTTTCTCCGCGCACAAAAAAGGTATTAAACCAATTAAGCGGTATAACGCTTATTCACTATTTTTAACATTCAGGCATAAAAACTAAATCTTTCAGCTTCACACATAATGCCTATGAGCCCATTTGGGTTTACTTCCTGCATCTTTTCTAAACTTTTGAGATCCTGTGCAGAAGCAAGACACTGTCTATAGGGGTGAGAATGCAACGCAATGAGTGTTTCATCAGGGCAAGGCTCTGAGACGACATGATCAAATGCTTGTTCGTACATGGCAACATCATAGATAGAAGTAACATGGTACACACCATCATAGTTGCCTAGTAAACACACTTTAAACTCTTCACGCAAGTACTCATTATACCTTTCTAAAAGTGCTTCATAGCTCCCATTTTCAAAACGTACAGTAACATCTTGTTCAACAAGCCCATCATGAATGGTTTCACTATCAATCAGACTTGCAAAAGTATCAAGGGGGAAAAGAAAATATCCTAGAAGAAGAAACAGAAGGAACAGTCCTAGTAATAAAATCAGAATTTTTTCCCACAATGTTTTTTCATCTCCTGGGGCTTCTGTAAAGACAATTTCTTCTTTCATAACCATCCTAAAAATAAGTTTCTTTAAAAGAACAACTCTTTAAAAATGGCTCTGTAGGGGATAAATCTTTTCCTAATGGCAAATAAAATCTAGGCCCATTCCTCGAAAGCTAATTTTGTGAAGATAAATCCCGGGTTGATTGAATTTAGAACAGTTCTACAGAGCCTCAAAAAGATAAAGCTTAAATAGTCAGTATGATTCCCAGCACAAAATAAAACTCGGAGGAGACTAAAAATGAAAGTAGAAGATCTCTTAAACAACCCTTTATCCATGGATGATGATGATGATGGGGACGATGACACGGATGATGATGACGGCTTTGATAGCGACGAGTAAATCAGTCCAATTATTATTTTTTTTCTTCTTATAAAAAAAAGAGTAGTACAGGAAGGAGTAAGCACCCCATCATATGGCTCTTTGCAACACCCTTCATTTCTGGCAGAATTCCAATTGCAGTACTAACAATTAAAATAAGAAATCCTAAAAATCCTGTAAGAAACAAAGTCATAATCACAATAAACGTTAAAACTGTAATGTTTAACCAAAAATAATTGATTCTTATCATCCATAAAGAAAAATACTTTGAAGAAGTAATAGTAAGCACAGTTGCAAGTCCTGCTGCAATAATGGCAATGATAAGAAAAAGAAAAAGTGTATACTCATCTAAACGCATAAGTTCTGCAATATTCACAAGGACACCACTTCGTGTCTTCTCAAAAAGGTAGAAACTCAAAAGTGCAAGAAGGGTGTTCACTGTAGAAAGTCCCCCTAAAAGAATGAGATACCCTTTATCACTCAAAGAAAGAAGCCGTGTACTTATTGTTGCTACTTGTGCTGGTCCAAGCCCAGGCATAAAGCTTGCAATCCATCCCATGAATGTTGCGCAGGGAATTGCAAGAGGAGCTTCATCTAATTCTGGAACGTCCTGTTTTTGCGGAGGTATAGTTGAAGATTCCTTTAAGGAGAGAAGAAGAGAACTCACACCAAAGAGTCCAGAGAATAAAGGAAAGAGACCTTGTTCTAAAGGAAGAGAAAGAACTACCAAGCCTAGTGTTCCAGAAAGGAGAAAGATAAATGTTGCCCAAAGCCTTTCTTTTTCCTGGAAGAGCAGAAAAAGGCAGAGAAGAAGTAGGATCCATCCTATGTAGGGTTCAATAATCGGATAAAGATTCTTGGTAAGAAAAAGAAAAAGAGGTATACAAACAAGTGCAAGAAGAAAACTTCCGAAAGCTCCAAAAGTACTCAGAAATATTGCTTGGTATGCCTTCCCTTCAAGAACTAATTGCTGTGAAGGAAAAAGGATGTAAGGACTATCCCCTTCTGGTATGCCTAGAAAGGTTGTAGGAATGACATCTAAGAAGCTATGTGTAATTGCAATACTTAAGATGAATGCACAAAGTAAAAGAGGGCTAAAGTACGGAAGAAGAAGTGGAGAAAGAGAAAGGATAAACGCAGAGAGAAGGTTTACATGTATTCCAGGAATAATACCTGTAAGACTTCCTAAGAGAAGACCTAAAAGTGTTGCAAGCAGGAGTTCAAAAAACATAGGCTTTTTGTATTTTTTATTTTAATAAACCCAATCCTGTTTTTTCTGAAGGATTTTCAGTTTTTTCTGCATCTTCTTTATTAAACTCGTTTTTACTTCATTTCTATGAAACACCTCCTTTGTATCTTGCTCCTATTGTTCAGTGCTTGTTCACTTCAACAAACAGATCTCGATGGCCCTTATTTTGTAGAAAGTGTTGTTGATGGTGATACTTTAGATGTAGACTTTGGAAGAATTAGACTCTCGGGAATAAACACACCAGAAATAGGAGAATGTTATTATGAAGAAGCAAAAGAAAAGCTTACTGAGTTAACGCTGGCTCAAGAAGTAATCCTAGAAAGAGATGAAACAGACCTTGATAAATACGGACGTTCTCTAAGGTACATTTATGTGAATAACACGTTTGTCAATGGCTATCTAGTTGAAGAAGGCTACGCCCGTGTTTTTGACAGGTATAATGAAACAACAAAATATTATTATGATTTAAAAGTTTTAGAGAAAGAAGCACAAGATCAGAAGAAAGGAATGTGGAACTGTACAGACCCATTACAAGGTTGTTTATACGTTGCAAGTAAAAATTCTAAGTTATATCATAGCCCAGATTGTAAATGGGCAAAGAGAATAAAACCAGAAAATCTTATTTGCATACACTCTGAATCTGAACTTGAGGGCTACACTGCTGCAAAAAGTTGCTAAAAATCTTTGAGTTAAATACTCATAGTTGCAAGTTCTGCAATTTTTTCCAAAGGAGAGACTTGCTTTGGCTCTTTGAAATGGACCTTTGGTCTCCCAGTAATCCTATCTTTTCTATTAGTAGAAGCAATAATAGTTCCATTTTCATACACTCGTATATCCCCAGACTCTTCACTAAGGGTAACAACTTGTACACCTTGGTGTTTATAAGAAGCAACAATTGCAGAGGTATGCCTTGTTCCAACTTCACCACAGAAACCAAGGAGCACTGCAGGGTTCTCTTTTTTTCCAAATTCTTTCTTTCTCAAACTAAGGAGTTTTTTTGTGTCTAAGTTGGTAAGTTGTGCTCCCACACGAGCAACCTTTCCCTCTTGGTTTACAATAACTGCTCCATCGCAGTTTCCAATATCTTCAAGAAGCTGAGGCATTACTTTTGCAAAGGGCTTTCCCAAATATTTTGTTGCAATACCTACAGCACCATTATGGGTATCTCTAAGACTTTCTTCAGAGACACCTAAGAGAACGAGGTATGCTGGTTTTTTAGGAGTATCAAACTGAACATAGCTCACAAATCTTCCTACAACTCTACTTGCGGAAGCTGCAGCATGTTTAATATCATAACTTAGACCAAAATGTTTTTTTCTGATTTGGTCTATTTCTTTAACTGTTTTAAAAAGAAGTCCTTTTTGAACATTTTTTTTGTGTTTTCCTTTCCCTAAACCCATAATTTCACCTTTTTAAACAAACTATCATGCCATTCAGGAGTATTAAAACATTTCTTCTAGATTATCTAAAAAAAGAGTAGATTTAAATACTTTTTTTACGTAAAAATCAATAAAAATGGGTGATTTTTCTAAAAAAGACCTTTGGATGCTATTTGAGTTAAACATACATGCTCGTTCCCCTCTCAATAAAATTGCAAAAAAGCTAAAAATGAGCCAACAAGGAATTTCTTATAAGATTGAAAAATTTGAAGAATCTGGGGTAATTACAGGCTATTCTACAGTATTTGATTATGCCTGTTTAGGCTATCACAGTTATAAAGTTTTAATGACCATAAATCAATCAAAGACAGAACAAAGAGATCTATTCTTCAAACATCTTTCTTCTCATTCATCTGTTATATCTATAACCGAGCTTGGGGGCCATTGGGATTTTTTTATAGTATTCGCAACAAAAAATGCTTCACGTTGTAATAAAGAAATTCACATCTTGCTTGCACAATTTCCCAAGTTAATCAAAAATTATTATGTACTTACAAATACAGTGACTTACGATTTGAAAAGAAGATATCTTACAGATTATGCAACGCACATGGGCACTATTGTTATAGGTGGTGATAGAGATCCAGCAAGTCTTCTTCCTCTGGATAAAAAAATTATTTTTTCTTTTTACGAGAATCCCAGAGTGAGCTACGTACAGCTTGCTTCAAAATATAAAGTCACTCCCAAAACAATTATTTCTCGGGTTCGCGCATTAGAAACAAAAGGGGTTATAAAAAGTTACACGACCAACATAGATTGTTCAAAACTAGGGTACAATGCACAGAAAATCTTTCTAAAGCTTTCCAATGTTTCTTTAGACAAAGAAGAGGAGCTCATTCGCATGTTTAGACGAAAAGAAAATGTTATTTCAATTTCAAAAGTATTTGGGATGTGGGATTTTGAATTGGATGTAGAGTGTGCAAGTATGCAAGATCTTCACACTTTTCTGAGAGATTTACGTGTGCAATTAGGGGATATTATCCGAGAAATGGAACTTTGTCATGTAGTTCAGATACAAAAACAGACGACACTCCCTCAACAGTTCTTTTCAGAGTTATAAAAACAGAATCTCATCTGCTTTAATTTCAAGGCTACATTCATATTCATCAACAGTGCCTACTACCTCAACATAGCTTCCTTTCCTAAAATCTATTTCCTTTGCAGTATAAAGCACAACAGGAATACTCCCCGTATCATCCTGAAGAGTAAGAATGTATGTTTCAGCGACATTTCTGGAAGAGAGTATTTTTCCCTGAACACGCACTATTTTTCCATCCATGTCTGTGCTTATATCCTGGATTGCTTTAAGGTCATAATGAAAAAAAGAAGTACACAAAAAAAGAATAAACACTCCCAATAGGGAGATAAGTAATGCGAAACGTAAAAAGTTTTGCTCTTCCATATCCTTTCTCTCCCTTTTCTTTTTATAAGCCTAAACCTTCTTTTTCTGAAAATCTTTCAATGGGAAGAAAACTTAATAAACAAAGTCTGTTTTTTCTAAGGTATGGATGTTGAAAAAAGATTTCAGCTGGTAGTAAGAAACACAGAAGAGGTAGTAACGTTAGAAGAGCTGAAAAAACTTCTCCAAGAAAAAAAGAAACCATCTGTATATTTGGGGACAGCAATCACAGGTAGACCTCATATCGGATATTTTGTGTGGGTGTTAAAGCTTGCAGATTTTCTCAAAGCTGGCTTTAAAGTAAAGTTACTACTTGCAGATATCCATGGAGCTCTTGATGGGACCCCTTGGGAAACATTAGAAAAAAGATACGAATATTATCATGCAATTATTCCTCTGATGTTTGAATGTATTGGTGCAGACATAAAAGAGTTTGAAATGGTAAAGGGTTCCTCTTTTCAAAAGAAAGAAGACTATTTTTATGATCTTCTTAAAATGAGTACACAGGTAACCATTAATGATTGTAAACGGGCTGCAGCAGAAGTAGTCAAATTTGGTGATAATCCCAAGTTAAGTGGCCTAATCTATCCTATCATGCAATCTCTCGATGAAGAGTACTTAGAAGTAGATATTCAATATGGCGGGCTTGATCAAAGAAAAATTCTCATGTTCGCAAGAGAAAATCTTCCCGCAGTGGAATATAAATCTCGTATTGAAGTGATGACCCCTATTATTCCTGGTCTTGTAGGAAAAAAAATGTCTTCTTCTGATCCTAAAACAAAAATAGATCTTTTAGATGACGAAGAGACCGTAAATAAAAAGATCCGTGGTGCAGAATGTCCAGAAGGTATAATTGAAGAGAACGGTGTACTTGCGTTTACAAAATATGTAATTATGGTTCTCAAGGGAGATAAAAAGGAGCAGTTTATTATAGAGAGGCCAGAAAAATTTGGTGGAAATTTGAAATATAGTTCCTATGAAGATCTTGAGAAAGATTTTGCACAGAAAAAATTACATCCTTTAGATTTGAAAAATGCACTTGCAAAAGAGCTAAATCAACTTCTCAAGCCTATACGTACAAAACAAAAACAGTTAGAGAAAATATCTTCAACAGCATATACGAACTAAATTATTATAAACTTCTTTTTCTTTTAAAAGAGTATGAGACTTTTCCTTGCAATTGATCTTCCTAAAGAAATTAAAGAGTATCTCTTCCAGTTAGAGAAGAAATTCAAAGAAGCAAAGATTACATGGGTTTCAAAGAAGAATCTTCACCTCACATTAAAGTTTTTAGGTGAAGTTGAAGAAAAAGATCTTTCTAAAATCAAAAGCCAAATAAAAATAGAAGCAAAAACACTTTCACTTCATGTAGCTAAGCTTGGTTTCTTTCCCCATGCAGAGAGTCCGACGGTAATTTGGATATCTCTTGAACCTGAAGAGCAGGTAATAGAACTTCAACAAAAGATTGATGGCCATCTTCTTACATCTTTTCCTGGAGAACAAAAGTTTCAGGCACATATTACTCTGGGAAGAATAAAGTCCATTCGCAGAAAGAAAGATTTCTTCAATTCTGTAGAATCGATTATAATAGAGCCTCGGTCTTTCAAGGTTGATTCTTTTCAGCTCATGAGCTCAACCTTAACAAAGAATGGTTCTCTCTATAAAACTCTTGAAAATGTTAATCTGTCCTAAATGTAAGAAGAAAAGAATTGACTCTGATATATTCACTGGAATATTCTTTTGTAAGGGCTGTGGATATCAAGGCACATATGTGATTATGATGGATGCAGAACAAAAAACTTTAAATAGGAAATCTACTTGTAAAAAGATAAATGAAATTAAAAGATGTAAGTGATGGCTCAAAGGAGCCCCAACAAAAGTTTCGACCTTTTCGATCTGAAGAAACTGAACAACAGCCATCACAACAGAAAGATTCTTTATCAGTAACAAGAAGAGATCTTTATTTAATGTCTTTTTTGGGTTTTCTTACAGCAGGAGTTTTACTTTTAGGTGTTTTATTTTTAACAGGTGCGATAACATGGGACGCGGTGATTGGTCTTTCTGGGGAAAAAGAGGTGGTGACAGAAGAAACAACCGCCCCTGTTATCGATTCTGTAGCAAATGAAACAAAAGTTGAAGAAACAAATACCACAGTTGAAGAAGAAGTGGTAGTAGAAGAGGAAGTAGTTGAAGAGTCCGATCCTTGCGGCTCAGAAAACGAAATCATTCTTGTCTTAGACGATCCTTATGAATATAATGGAAGAGAGCTTGAAGTAACTCTTGCTTCTGATTTCTCCTCACAAATATCTGTTGGCGGGAAGAAAGGTTTAGTCTCAGTTGATGAGACTATAGAAATTAATGGGCTTGACATAACCATGGTTGATGGAAGCGGAACAGATGGTTCAGCAACAATTTATATCGACTGTTAGTTTTTTTACTTTTCAATATATTCTTCATCAAGAACTTTTCTAATCTCACCAGCTTTTTTCTTTCCAATTTTATCCACATCTTGTAATTCCTGTTCAGAAGCCGTAACTATTTTCGTGATACTTTTAAATTCTTTAAGCAGGCTCTGTGCAAGCTGTGTACCCACTCCAGGAAGTCCAGCAACAATAAATTCCTGCAATT
>SICW01000021.1 GCA_009691355.1 Candidatus Woesearchaeota archaeon | reverse complement strand
CATTAGAAACAGAAAACATAAAGATTGCCTGGAGCTGTGAATCACGCCTTGATCTCATTAATGAAGAAATTGTCAACGCAATGGCAAAGGCAGGTTGTTGGAATATGTTCTTTGGTATAGAATCAGGAAACCAAGAACTATTAGATAATATTAAGAAAAAAACAACCTTAGAAATGATCCGTAAAGGAGTTGCAATGGTAAAAGCATCAGGTATGGAAGTTCGAGGATCTTTTATTCTTGGTCTTCCTGGTGAGACCCCTGAAATGGGAAAGAAAACCATTAACTTTGCAATTGAACTCGATCCAGATTATGCACAATTTTCTATTACTACACCATTCCCTGGCACAGAACTATGGGATACTGCAGATAAATGGGGAACTTTAAACAAGAATTTCAAAGATTATCATATTTTTGCACCAGTTTTCTTAGTGAAAGGGTATAAAGATATCGCACAACTTCAGAAAATGCAGCATTTCGCATTTAGAAAGTTCTACTTACGACCAGGATATATTCTTAAACGAGCATCAAAAATAAGAAATATACGAGATATTAAAAGAAATCTTAAAGGATTAAAAATGGTTCTTGGAATGTCTGGAATGAATAATTAATCTTTTTTCTGTGTAAAATAAAGGATAACATTCTTTTTCATGAGATACCAAATGAGAACTCCATCAATAGCTATACTGAAAAGATTTAAAAAAATGGTATAACTATCAGTGATGGATAAAATAATTCCAATTATCCCATAGACAATCCCTAGAGCAGAAAGAATAAGAGTAAGTATTCTAGCCCATTTTTGGCCCTTCCAGAAACCCAAACCCAAAAAGATATCTAAAACTGCAATAAGAATGCAGAATATTCCAAACATGATAAAGAAAGGAACTAAAGCAGCAACAGAACCAAGCTGAGCCAATTCTTCAGCGCTAAAAGCACTTTCTACTTCTGCAGGATAATTCGCTAAATAATAGGATGAAGCTAAAGCCATAATTCCAACAAGGAGCATAAAAACAGACCCACAAGAGTATAAAATTGTCAGAATCTTTATCCCTAATGGCCGTTCTTTTTTTACCTTCATAAAATAAATAAAGAAAACTGTCTATTTATATCTTTCGCTATGTCGTTTCTGCAAAAGCTGTCTCTTCTACTCTTCCCACACCTTGTCTAGTTTTCTTCTTATGAGCAAAACCGATTCTTCCTAGAATAGAAGGCAAACAAGTTGCACTTACTTTAAATGGCCAAGAGGGATTATTACGAATAATTCTAGTTGTAATACGTGCAAGAACTTTTGGATTAGTATAAAACTCTTTAGATGCTTGCTGTGTAAGCTGCAATAATTCTTCTTGAGGAATAGAACATGCTTCTGCTTCACTCTTGAACTGTTTCTCCATTGGAGATCCACGTAAAATTGTGAGAGTAAAAAAGTTCACAAGCGTTGCTTCTGATGTTAATGCAAATTCTTTTGTTTTCTTCATGGTCTCATAAGTATCACCGGGTAAACCAAAAATAAATGCAACCCCCGTAACAAACTTTAATTTATTTGCCTCATGCAATACTTTCTTTAAATTTTCAGGTTCACTTGGATATCGAGCAATATTCTTGAGAACTTCTGCATCTGCAGATTGCAATCCAAAGGATAAAGTATCACAACCAGCTTTCCTCATGAGTGTCAAGGTTTTTACAATATCATCACCCTTCAACGTTAAAGGATGAATAATACACATCCATCGCACTTTGTAGGGTTTTGCAATAAGCTTAGCACAAAAATCTTGAATCCAATCAGGAGTAATCCCAAATATATCATCTTGGAAGGCAATATACTTAATACCATACTTGGGAACAACTTCATCAATTTCTGCAATAACATTATCTACACTTCTTCTTCTATCTTTTAAATTCCAAAGTGTAGGAGAGCTACAATAGGAACATCTATAGATACATCCTCGAGAAGCAGTCATAGTTATGTAAGGCTTTCTCATCCCAAAAAGAAAATAATCATGATACGCTGTAATATCTACTTTGGATCTATCCGGAAAAGGAAGATCATCAAGATTTTGAACAAGCGGTTGTGGTGGAGCTTTGATAGTCTCACCATTATGTTTATAAGAAACACCTTTTAAATCTACTAATTTCAATTTTCCTTCATAATAATCCACAATTTCACTAATAGTAATTTCAGCTTCCCCATGAATCACCATATCACAATGATGATCTAAGAAATTTGTACTCCAAAAGGTACTTGGACCACCAATAACGGTAATAATATTGCTTTTTTCTTTTAATTTTGTGCAATATTCCTTAACCTTCCCCTCTTGTGCATCAGAACAAGAAAAACCTACCATATCATAATCTTTCAATTGCTCAGCTAACCAATTAAAACTAAAATTATGGACAGATTGATCATAAATATTAGTTTGAATACCTTTTTTCTCTAAGACTGCACACATATATTGTAGACCTAATTGAGGTCTTCGCAACGCTGCATACCCAAGATCATCAGTAAGAACATAGCTTGTACTCTGAACAGATAAATACACAAAAGCAACTTTTTGTATATGGCGAACAGTCTCTTCTTCCATTTGTGTTTTTTGCTTAATTTCCATCTTAAAAACAAGATTATAGGGTCATTTAAATATCTTTCTTCACAGGAGTAGATAAAACAAAAGAAGAGACTACAATAAACCTTTTAAAGAGAAACTTAAAGAAAGCACCCATGCTTGTTATAATAACCATTCCCGCATATAACGAAGAAGAAACTCTTCCAGCAGTTATTTCTGAGATTCGTCTTATTATGAATGCAACAAAATACAAATATAAAATTCATGTACAAGATGATGGAAGCACAGATAATACAGTCTTAGTTGCAAAAAAGCTCGGAGCAGTTGTACACTCTAATGGGAGAAACAAAGGGCTTGCAATCACCTTTCAAGAAGAAATAAAACATTGCCTTGATGAAAAAGCAGACATTATTGTACATACAGATGCAGATGGTCAATATCCTGCAGAATACATTCCTAAGCTGCTTGAAGAAATAGAAAAAGGCGCAGACCTTGTTATTGGAAGCAGATTTAGTGGAGAACTAGAAGATATGCCTCTCATTAAAAGAGTAGGAAACATGGCCTTCGCAAAGGTATTCACCCAGCTATGCAAAACAAAAATAACTGATTCTACAACCGGATTCCGGGCATTCACAAAAGAACTTGCTACAGATATTCATTTTTCTACAGATTTCACGTATACACATGAACAACTCATCCGTGCAGCACGTTTAAAATTCAGAATCAAAGAAATCCCTATTTATGCCAGAAAAACACGAGAAAGTCGTTTAATGAAAGGCCCTTTTGATTACGCAGTAAAAGCATGGATAAATATTTTTAGAATTTATAGAGATTACAATCCTCTTGCATTCTTTGGAAAGATAGGAATAACTCTTTTAGCAATAGGTTCAATCTTAAGTTTGTGGGTTTTGTATATTTTTATCACAGAAGGTATTGTTGGTGGGATCCCACGAGTTATCCTTTCTGCAATGCTTATACTTGCAGGAATACAAATCATTCTTTTTGGCCTGCTTGCAGATATGAAAAAGTAAGCTTCGCAATGCTTATAAAACATCTTAAAAAGAAAAAGTTCATGAAGTTTTCAGATAAAATCTTTATCCTCCCAATAATTATACTCACGACAAATTTTATTTTCAGAATTCTTGATTTCTCCAAAATTCTCACCAGTTTTCCTCTGGATACAACTAATGATCTTACTGCCTACATTGCAGACATTTCTTTTTTCTCACAGTATGGTTTTTTTGGTCACGTTCCACTCTGGTATAATGGGTTCACACTATTTAACATTTATCCCCCAGGATGGGTACTCTTCACGTATCCTTGGTATCTCATCTCAGGAAATGTATTAATCAGCTCATTTATTTCATGTATGCTACTATTTTTTCTAGGATTTATAGGCACGTGGCTTATTGGAAAAGAACTAAAAGTATCTAGAATCAAAAGAATCGCACTTTTTCTATTTATTTATGCGAACCCTATGATGATAGGAGCCATTCTCAAACAAGGGCGCATTCCATCTCTCATGGCACTAACCTTACTTGTATATCTCTTCTATCTTTGCTTATACTTTAAAGAAAGAGAACTAAACTGGAAAGCCATTTTTCTTCCAATTGTCTATGCAGGGCTAATTCTAACCCACCAGACAGAAACGGTACTTGGAGCAGCATTCCTACTGGGGTTATTCCTTGTAAAAAAGAAAAAAGAAAAAATACAACTAGTTATTTTAATGTGCCTAAGCATTCTATTCTCATCATTTTGGTTGTTTCATTTTCTTCAAGCAACCATAGAAACAGGTTTTCTCAAATTCAATTTTGGAAACTGGCTTTTAGATTGGCATAGTTATTTCTGGAATAACCTTGCTGGAGTATTCATTTCTCACGCACTATTCATAACATTTTTCATTGTATATCAGCAAAAAAAAGAAAAAAAACTCTTACTCTTCTACAGCCCAACACTTGTCTATAATTTTTTATATCTAACAAGACTCGCACTTTTCATTCCAATAATAAAAAATATTTATCCCGATCCCTGGCAAGATTTTCTCATGCTCAATCTTTGTATTATTTTTATAACACTAGGCTATGCATCATTCACAAAGAAAAGAAAAGTTATGCTTGCTATAGGGTTAATAATAATAAGTATTGCTGGAGTAGGATATAACATAATCAAAACCCCAACAATGGAAAGTTGGAATACAGAAGACAAAGAAGCTATTGCACTCATACCTCTACTAGATACAAACAGCCATTTCCTCATGTTCAATGAAAATAGTACACACCTCTACTCTCGTGCAATATATTCCTACGCCGCAATTTACTATAATGTAAGCTCTGCTTCAGGCTGGTTTGAAGTCAATAAAGAATATAGCTATATCGAATCTCTAAATACACTTTACAAAGATTTTTATACAAATACAAGCCACTGTAAAGACTTAGATACATTCCACACAGATTTTAATATGACCCAAGTACTCGCAAACGGCAAATATTGTGATGCTATTGAAACATGTGGATGGACTATCAAAGCAGTAAACGGATCAAGCTGTATTCTTAGTTTACCTTTGGCTGTGCAACAATAAGAGAAAGTTTATACATCCCAGAGGTAAATGTATATGATGTTTCTATGGAGAAATACTCTTCTACTAACTTTTTTTGTTCCTCAAAAGAACGGATATGCGCTCCTCTATCTAGTTTGAGCAATAAAGCTGCTAAAGGATTTCCTTTCCAAGGACAAGGTTCAAGAAGAACAATTCTTTTTCGTGCAACTTTCTGCATATTCGCTAATATCTTCTTAACCTCATCATCACTGAAATGATGAATAAAACTGGCAAGAAGGACAACATCATAAGATTTTTCTGGAATACTTAAGTCTAGGACATTTCCTTGAAAGAATTTTTTCCCAAGATACTTTTTCTGTGAATAGGAGACATAGTTTTGAGAGTAATCAACACCAGCATAATCATTAGAGAATAATTGACTAAGTTCTCCAGGGCCACTTCCTACATCCAGAAGAGTTTCTCCTTCCTGTAAAGCTACAGATTTAGTAATTTCAGAAAACATCTTCCCTTTTCCAAAAAGAAGGACAGAACGTACAGAATTGTAAACTGCAGGCATATCAAAAAGATTGTACCAAAAACCAGTTGTTTTATTCATTTTTTTGTTGCAATGATTCTCAGTTCATGCTGTAAGTGAGTGAGGTTTGAAAAGAAGTACAAGGTCTGTGCCATTACCTTAACAAGAGTATTTCCCTCAATATTTTGAACAGGCATCTCACTCTTTTCTTTCCAAGACAAAGAAAATCCATTCTTTTCAAGATATCTTTGTAAATGTTTTTCTTTGAAATGATAGTTATGATGGATGGGATGAATCATCCGTGTAAATGTTGGAATAGTTTTTAATGTTCCTAAGTAAGCAGCTTCTGCACCCCAACCCATAAGACTGGAATCATTTACGGTAAGAACAAAGATAATCCCATCATCTTTTAATACACGATGGACTTCTGCAAGAAAAGCATGTGGATCAGGAACATGTTCAATAACATCCCACATGGTAATAATATCAAAACTCTTTTCTTCTATCTTGAGGTCTTCCAATTTTCCATTCAGGGTCTTAACCCCAAAGTTTTCCCTTGCATATGTACATGCAAAATCAGACACATCTACACCGGTAACATCATACCCTTCTTTTTGTGCCATATCCAAAAATACTCCCGTTGCACAGCCAATATCCATAAACGTTCCTTGACCTTTAGTTTCTTTAATTTTTTTGAGAACATATTGAAAATTTTGGAGTTTCTTACTTTTGTCTATTCTTGTAGCATAATCTTTTTTGCAATCAACAAAGAAATTTCCATGTACACCATCAAAATAGTCTTTACTATACATTTTGGTCATATCAATAGAATCCTGATCAGTAAAGAGTAGGTCACAGGAAGAGCATTTTTGCAAACGATATGTACCAAAGTCAGCATAATTTTGAATTTCAAAGCTTCCACAAAGATTACAGGCTTTCATATTCTCTAAAAAACATTTCTGACCTTTTTAAAGTTTTAGAACTGTAAGAATCCATAATGTTTTTAAAACGAACTTAGAAAAAGGAAATAATGGAGAAACCAAAATTTCTTATTGCCCGGTATTTTATAAATAACCCTTTAACGAAAGAATGGCTACCAGAAGGTATAGACAATCTTATCAAGGCAGGTGAGATTTTAGAAAGACTTGAACCAATGTACACAATGGGTTTAAAGCTAACAGTAAATAATTTAGATGAAGACTCAGAAGAAGCAATCAAAAAACAAGTATCACGATTACCTCTCTCCTTCTGGTATATGTTTGATCCAGTAGATAGAGGACCAGGAATGAGCGCAAAACAAGTACAACTAAATCATACTTTTGATGATGGTATTCTTGTGAATGTTGATTTGGATCAATTTGTAATAAACACAGAAGAGGGTGTAGGTTCTATTATTGGACTTGTTGAAAGTCTAGAAAGAGAAAACTGTTTATACGCCTTGGGTTCAAGAGATGTACCTATACGTTTAGCTAAATATCCTTCAAATAGTGTTCTTAGAGAAATACATGAACTGTATCATTCTTTAACTATTGGGTCAGAACATCTGCATATTGAAGACTCTCCACAAGGCATATCTCCAGGGTATAGGACCATTGGTGAAAGTACTCCTGCAATGACTGTTGTAAACCATACACACAGAGCATATCCTACTCTAGTCCATAGAGTTGCAGTAGCTTCACAACAAGCTAATTTTAGAGGGTGGACAGCAGAATACTACATGAGTATCGTTGCTTCTGAATTAGATAGAATCAAAAAAGGATATGTCAAAACAAAAACAAATCCCTTCCTAAGAGATATTGAAGAAAACAGAGAGAGAGACTGGGTTTTACAAATGATAGAGGAAGCAAGCAGAGAGTTAGGAAAAACAGATGTTGGCAAAAAAGTGCATAATGCAGTGATAAACAAAGAAAATTACCTCCTACTTGAACGCTTTTATGACCCCTCTGATATATCTATTGTTCAAAGTTATATGAAAAAAGGTTTAGAAACTACAGTAAGATAAACTTTAAAAATGCCCACAATTTATAAAAAATATGGAAAAGTTTTCTCTAATTATGCCTATGTATAATGAAGAAGCAATTGTTGAAAAGGTTGTTCTTGAAACTATTGCTTCCTTTGATCAAAAAGAATTAGAATACGAACTAGTTCTTGTAAAAAACGGATGCAAAGATAAAACCGGAGAAATTATTGATACCCTTGCAAAAAGATATTCCCAAATAAAACCTATTCTCATACCTATAAACCTAGGCTATGGCTGGGGAGTTATTCAAGGCCTAAATGCTGCAACAAGTCCCATTATCGGGTATGTTGATGGAGATGGACAAGTCCCAGCTGATGATATTTTACGAGTTCTAAACCGCTTTGAAGATCAAAATGTAGTTATGTGCAAAGGAATCCGCTACAATAGAGGAGATGGATGGAAAAGAATTTTTGCATCTTTTAGCTTCAATGCCTTATTTAAAATGTTATTTTTATCAACTGCAAGAGATATTAATGGGAAACCAAAATTTTTCAAAAAAGAAATATATCAAGGACTAGATCTCAAATCAAAAGACTGGTTTGTTGATCCCGAAATAATGATAAAAGTACTTCACAAAGGTTATAAAGCTCAGGAAATCGAAGTTCACTTTGACGAGAGGAAAAATGGAAAATCAAACGTTTCCATAAAAACTGTGACAGAATTTGGAAAGAATCTTATCAAATGGAGAGTAGCCTTATGGACAAAGAAAAAGTTGTAATTCTCTGTGGAGGAATGGGAACTCGTTTGAAAGAAGAAACTGAATTTAAACCTAAACCCCTTGTTACTGTTGGACAATACCCTATTCTTTGGCATATTATGAAAATCTATTCCCATTACGGGTATAATGATTTTGTTCTTTGTTTAGGATATAAAGGGGATATGATTAAAGATTATTTCCTTAATTTTGAAGATAGAGTACGAGACATCATAGTAAATCCCAAAACAGGAAAGAAAACTCATCTAGGTAAAAATGATATGCCTGACTGGAATATCAGTATGGTTGATACGGGCCTATTGAGTAACACAGGAACCCGTGTAAAAAGAATACAAAAATATATTGATGGAGATAATTTTATGGTCACCTATGGAGATGGAGTTGCAAATATTGATATAAATAAGCTTGTAGAATTTCATAAAAATCACAATAAAACTGCAACCGTTACCTCTATTCTTCCCCCTCCTCGTTGGAGCTTTTTGAAGATGGACCAAGAAAACAAAGTTTTTGGCTTTTCTAAAAACGAAAAGCTTCCAAATGCATGGATTGATGGTGGTTTTTTTGTATTCAAAAAAGAAATGTTTGACTCTCTGCCAGAAAATGAAGACATCATGCTTGAAAAAGAGCCAATGCACAAACTAGCCGAACAAGGACAGCTTATGTCATTTCAACATCATGATTTTTGGCAATGTATGGATACATACCGAGATATGGAATTTCTGAATCAAACGTGGGAATCCGGGAAGGCAGCATGGAAAGTATGGTAATGACTGAAGAAGCATGGAGGCACCATAATGTTTTTATTACTGGAGGACCAGGATTACTAGGAAGTTCTTTGATAAAGCAACTGCTTACAAAAAAAGCAAATGTTATTGCCCTAGTTCGAGATCAAGTCCACCATTCACCTTTTTATAAGGATGGGCATGATAAACAAGTAACTATTGTAAAGGGAGGAGTTGAAGACTACCATACAGTAGAGAGAGCATTAAATGAATATGAAATTGAAACAGTATTTCACCTCGGTGCACAAACTATTGTTGGAACGGCATTACGTTCACCTCTTTCTACTTTTGAAAGTAACATTAAAGGAACCTGGAATGTTTTAGAAGCATGCAGACAAAGTAAAATGGTTTCTCGTGTCGTTGTTGCTTCTAGTGATAAAGCATATGGAACACAAAAAAATCTT
This sequence comes from Candidatus Woesearchaeota archaeon, assembly GCA_009691355.1. Lineage (GTDB taxonomy): Archaea > Nanobdellota > Nanobdellia > SCGC-AAA011-G17 > GW2011-AR17 > JAGVZZ01. Next base: position 2,784 of record SICW01000021.1, on the reverse strand, counting down.
CCCTATACCGAGGATGCACCACTTCAAGGACGAGACAATCCCTATGATGTTTCTAAATCCTGTACTGATCTCATTAGTTTGAGTTATCACAAAGCATATGGGCTTCCAGTAGGTATTACCCGATGTGGAAACTTTTATGGCCCAGGAGATTTAAATTGGAATAGAATCGTCCCTGATACTATTCGCTCACTATATTATGGCAAGAACCCAGTTATACGAAGTGATGGTACCTATATCCGAGACTATGTCTTTGTAGATGATGGAGCACATGCAAATATTACTCTTGCAGAAAATTTGCATAGACCAGAAATTCAAGGAAATGCCTTTAACTTTAGCACAGGAAATAAAGTTTCAGTATTAGAGCTGGTGAAAAAAATAACAACACTCTTTCCAAGTACACTTGAACCTGTTATTTTAAATCAAGCAAAAGGTGAGATTAAAGACCAATATTTAAGTAGTGAAAAAGCAAAACGCATGCTCAATTGGGAAGCACAACATACAATCGACCAAGGCCTTGTAAAAACCATTGCTTGGTATAAGGAATTTTTAATCAAACATGGCTAATATTCTTGTTACTGGTGGAGCCGGATTTATAGGTACAGAACTTGTAAAGCAGCTTGTTAAAGAGCACACTGTGTCAGCTTTCGATCTTACTCCTGGAAAGGTTTCTGGTGTAGATTATTACCAAGTAAATCTTACAGATAAAGATCAAGTAGATAATATTGTTAAAAGAATACAACCCGATCTTATTTATCATCTTGGTGGAAGAATAAGAGGCACAGAAGAAGAACTTTATCAGAATAATGTTCTGGGTACAAGAAACTTGTTAGAGGCCTATTCCGGGAGAGTTATTTTTATGAGCTCAGGTTTAGTCTATCAAGGTCAGAAAGCTCCTTATAGAGAAGATATGGCTCTTGATACACAGGATCCTATGGGAAGAACAAAAATTCTTTGTGAAGAACTTCTTTTAGAACGAAAGAATGTTGCTGTTGTACGAGCAAGTGTTGTTTATGGTTCAGGACAGAAAGGGCCTATGTTTATTTCTTCACTCAAAGAATTTTTAGTTCAAAGAGAGGGTGCTTTTCCTATGACCCTGGGGGAACAAAAAAGAGATTTTCTGCATGTTGATGATCTTACTCGTGCGCTTCTCATACTTCAAAGAGAAGAATTTACAGGCGTATACAATATTGCTTTTGGAGAATCTTTTCCTATGAGAGATGTTATCAATATAGCACAAGAGATAACAGGAAATTTTCCAGTAGACACCTCCCTCCCCTATAGAGAAAATGAGTTATGGGATTATGCATTTGATATCACGAAAGCAAAAAAAGAACTAAACTGGGAACCAAAGATACGCCTTGAAGAGGGATTAAAAGAAACACTTTTAAGCTCGTAAATGAATCCAAGAGCAATGAAATCAAAGATTAGAGTTACTATAGAGATTATTTTCTGCATTATCATCTTTGCTTTTTTAATCAGTAAAATAGACGTAAAAGAAACATTAACTATTCTCAAAGAGGTAAATCTATTTTGGATTCTCATAGGGGTAGGAATTTCTATCTTTTCAACTTTCATTACAGGATATAGTCTAAAGGTATTATTTGATTCTGTAAAACACATTCCCTTTCTAGAATGGATGCGTTATTATCTCCTAGGATTTTCTATGGGCCTTATCCTTCCAGGAAGAACAGGCGACCTTTCCATTATTTATTTTTTAAAAGAAAAAGGTTTTGACATTGGAGAAAGCACAGCTCTAACAGTTATAGATAAACTAATTACACTCATCATTTTTGGAACAATCGCAACTATAGGAGTATTTACAATATTCAATTCTTCCCAACTGTACCTTGGACTTGCACTTACTCTATTTTGTATTGTAGGAGGACTATTTCTTTTTACAGGAATAGGAAGAAGATTTATCAGGAAAATAATAGGAAAACATGCAGAGAAATTTAAAGGATTTAATAGAACATTCAAAAATCTTATTCAGCATCACAAAGACAAGATCGCGATAAACATAATCATAACTCTATATAGACCAATTGGGAATACACTTCTCATGGTGGCCGTACTCAAGGCTTTAGGAATAGGAGATCTTTCTTTTTTCTATCTCATGATCATTAATGCAATAACGCTCATTGTAAGTTTAATACCTCTCACACCCAACGGTTTAGGTATCCGTGAAGGAGTTGGGACATTACTCTTCAGCACAATAGGAGTCACAGCAGAAGCAACAGTTGCAATGTATGTCATTCTTCTTATGATAAACTACACAGCAGGAATATTAGGAACAACATATTATCTTCTAACAAAAAAGGTTTAATAGCCCCCAGACTTACTCAAAAGACGAACTTCTGCAAGAAAAAGAATCCCTCTCCAATATCGCAAAATATCCTCATACGAATTAATGCTTCTCAACTTCAACCAAACATATTTTGGACGCAGATAAAATTTCTTATATCCTGTTCTTCTCAATCTAAGCAATTGCTCAGGAGTATCATACCCTTTCGGCAAGAAAACAAGCCCAGCAATAGTATGCTTTGCAAAATCTCCTTCCCCGAAATAAGAACCATAATCGCCATTACGACAAACATCATACATTTCAGTACCCTTAAAGGGTGTAGCAAAGTTAAACTGGCCATAATCTAAATCTAAACTTAAAGCAAAATCAATTGTCTTCTGCCCCATCTCTGGTGTTTCTCCAGGCAATCCAAGAATAAAACTTCCCCGTACTTCAATACCAGCATCATGTGCCCACTTAACAGCATTTTTCATCATATCAAG
>SICW01000020.1 GCA_009691355.1 Candidatus Woesearchaeota archaeon | reverse complement strand
CTTCGTACACATCAGAATACGCATAATCAACATAGACCGTTTTTGTCATGGACGTACTCACGGTCACACTAGATTTCCTCGGTCGTAAAGTAGAATCAGAAGCTTGTACAAGCATTGTCGTTCCATCCCCCTGAGCAGAAACATCTACAGAAAAACTTGTAGAACCAGAACTCAGAATAATTACTCCAGGCTTAATACGCAGCACCGGACTTCCTTGCACAACAGTAAAAGTATCTTGGAGACTTCCCACAGAAAGAGTATATTCCCCAACTGAAAGCGTTACAGGTAAATTGAAGTAAAGCAATGTAAAACCATCTCTATACTCACTAAACAAAGGGCTAATACTCACAACAGTTCCATTTCCATCAACAAGCAAAATACTTCCACTCGTAACAGTTTGCTCTTCAACAGTTGCTTGCACAGTTTCTCCTGCAAGATAGCTTTCATCAGACACAGTCAAAGAAGCTGCAGAAGCTACAGGAATAAGAAAAAGAAAAGCACAAAGAATAAGGTATACTCTCATAGATCTAAAAAGGACGCTTAGGTTGTTGAGGCGGAGCACCAAAAGGAGACCTTTGTTGAGGAGACTGTTGTGGAGGCAGTTTACTCGTAAAAGGATTATAAGCGGATGATGGCTGACTAAATCCAGAAGACCCTTTTCCTCCCTTTTTGAATTTGCTTAAGAGACTATCAAACATTCCCTTCTTGTATGCAAAGTATCCACCTACACCTAAACCTATGAAAACTAAGAACAGTACCACATACAATAACCAGCTACTTCCTTCATCAGAACTTGTTGTCGTTGTTGAAGTAGTATCTTCTGTATCTTCATCTGTACTAGTTGTATCTTCACCACCACAATCTTCTGCACAATAATACTCATCAGAAGAACTAGAATCTGTTTCTATATCATCACAAATCCCATCTCCACAATTACAATCACTTGGACAGTTATACACATTTTCATTATACCCTGCACTATAATCACAACAAGCTTTTCCAGCAGTGCAATATTGGCCATAATCACAATCACTTGCAACACATCCATCATCTAAACAAACCTCACCAGTATCACAGTCTGCATCCGTTTGACAACTACCCGTGCTTGAAGTATAACTACAAGATCCAGCATCACAGCTATAATCAGTTCCATAGAGAAGCTCACAATCCGCATTTTTTTCACACTCAGAGCTATCTACAGACGTATCATCGCCACCTGTAGAAACACCAGGAGTCACAGATTCACTTTGGAAAGCAGCATAGAGGACCATTGCAGTCGTTTGAACACTTCCACCCCAATCTCCATCTGTAGTCTGTTCTTCACGTAAATAGGATTTTGCATCCTCAACATTTGTAGAGTATGTTGTCGTATCACTCAAAGCAAGAATTGCTATAGCCGTAGTATAAGAATCTCTATCAAAACTTCCATCACTCTTTTGCAAGGAAGCAAGAGTATCTAAATAACTTGTATCCTTGGTCACAAGATACATAAGCGCAACCCTACTAGGGTTAGTATCATCATAATTTTCTTTTAAGTACACTAAAGTATTAATCGTACTCCCCAATTTTCCTAAAGCCCAATTACTATACAAAGTACTATCTAAATCACAGCTACTTCCAGAAGACTTTCCATAACAACCATTATTTATTTGAAACTCTGCATCAGCAGCATTTTCATTTGCAAGCAAGTAAAAGGTAGAAGAACTCTGATAAAGATGAGTAAGAACAACACTCCCTTCAAGTGTGCTACAATCAACAGTCAAAGTTATTCCTGGATTTGCAGAAATAAGTCCTGATTGTAAACAACTATCAAGGTCTAAAAAATGTGTATCACCACACTCCGTAAAAACTCCTTCTTCAACAGTAATCGTTATTTCTTGAAGAATATCCTCAAGGTCATAGGAAACGACACAACTACCCGTAGCAGAAGTAACTACTTCTAAATCCCATTCTCCAGAGAGATCAGATGCAGAAAGAGCATCTTGGTACCAAGAATTAATAGAATCAAAATCTCCATCACTTTGTAATTGATTTAATGCAAGAACGCTAAAAGCAGTATCAGTTGTTGTACATGGAGAAGTAGGGTAACAATAATCTGTAGAAAGTTGGGATGTTAGCCAGCTCTGAGAATCTGTTGTGTCATAAGATTGCGTATCTAGAGCCATAACTGCTAAAGCCGTCTGTGTGACTTCACTATTTACAGATCCATCACTTCCGATTTGATCATAAAGCCAATCATAGCCATTTTGTGCAGAAAAACCAGTAGTATTATCCTCTGCAAAGACAAAAGGTAGCAAAAGTACTAAGAACAAAACACTAGAAATAACTACTGACCTCTTTTTCATTCATATTCCTCTTTGAATTCCTTTAAGGGGAATTATTTTATAAAGCTTTCCATCGTAAGAGAATATATGGAACTTTTTGCTCGAGGAAAACGCTCACTTATTTACAAAGATGGAGAAATAATTATCAAAGAAGAAAGAAAAGATATACAGGCAATAAACCGCATAGAAAACGAAGCACAGTGGCTGCAAATACTCAACAAAAAAGGCCTAGGACCAAAGTATCTCAAACTGCAAGAAAACAAAATCTACATGGAATACATTGAAGGTCCAAACCTAGAAGAGTACCTTCAAACACATAACCAAAAAGAGCAACTAAAAATATTCAAACAACTCTTAGAACAAGCCTACACTCTTGATACAATGAAAGTAAATAAATTAGAGATGCACCGTGTTACAAAAAACGGCATTGTAAGAAAAGGTAAGCTTATCCTTTTAGACTTTGAACGCTGTAAAAGAACACCTGCACCTAAGAATGTCACACAAACGTGTCAATTCATAACCAAATACTTCCCTTCTAAATCTCTCCTTGAAAAAGCAAAGAAATATAAACAAACCTACGCCGAAAAAGACTATAAAGATATACAAAAATGCTTGACCAACATTTCATGATTGATGAAGAACTTCTACAAAGGATTGTAACAGCTGCATCGCTCAAAAAAGAAGACAGTATTCTCGAAATTGGTCCCGGAACAGGAAACCTCACCAAATTGCTTATAGGAAAAGGCAAAATTCTTACAGTCATTGAAAAAGATAAAGAACTTCTCCAAAAACTAAAGGAAGAACTCAAACAAGAGAAAAATATAACCTTTATACAAGCCGATGCAACGCAGCAAAAGCTCCCAGAGTTTACAAAATGTGTCTCAAACCTTCCTTACACTATCTGTGAACCACTTCTATGGATTTTTACACGATATGAATTTGAAACACTCGTACTCGTGGTCCCAGATAAATTTACAGACTTATTACAAGGCTACGTGCCCTCACGTTTACATCTACTTATGGAAACATTTTACAACATAGAATATCTTGAACGTATTCCAAAACAAGCCTTTGATCCACAACCAAAAGTAGAATCTGCATTAATTAAAATAGCCCGAAAAAACACCCCCGCAAAATTTCTAAAATCATTTCTCTCCCAGTACGATAAAAAAACAAAGAATGCTTTGAAAGAGATCCTCATGAAAATGGGAAAAACAAAATCTGAAGCATTACAAGAGATTTCTTTTAGTCTTCGCCCCGCACTGCAAGAAAAAAACATCATCAACCTGACTTTAAAAGAAATAGAAGAAATTCAAATCAAGTTTGAATAAAGAAACAATTATAAATCACTATACCTCAAAGGAGAAACAGTAAGATACTCCACAAAAAAGACAGCAAAAAAAGCGTTTAAATTCTTTTCTTATACACAAGTACATAATACATTTAAAGCTACAAAACTATAGTATAGATATGAAACCAAGGTTAGGACTTCGGTCTGTAACTGCGGACAATGTCTTTTTTGAAAGAGAAAGTAAAGATAGTGATGACTAGATGAAGAAAAATATAGACCCAGAGAAACAAAAAAAGCTCGCTGTAGAGCGTATGGAAATACTCTTCAAAAAAGCAGAGGACGTGTTTACAAAGAATGCAGAGCGTGCAAACCGCTACATTGCCATAGCTCGGCGTATAGCAATGAAAATGAATATACGTCTCACTAAAATCCAAAAAAGACATTTCTGTAAACATTGCTATAGTTTTCTACTCTCCGGAGTCAATGCAACAAACCGAACACGAAATGGAAAAATCATTACCTATTGTAAGGTCTGCAAGAAATATACTCGAATTCCACTCACTAAAAGAAAGTTATAAGATAGTTGGATACAAAACCATAACCAAAAGAAAGCAAAAAGAGACTATAAAGACTTCGAGGCTACAAAATACTAACCAAAAAGCCTCTGAAGAAATGATACTTGTTTCTGCCCAGTAAGTTCTCTATGCAGTTTATACCAATCATTCTTAAGAAACTCTCTTTCTACAACGAGAATATGAGAAAATCCCCTTCTTTTAAGTTCACGTGTAACAATGCCACCAGCATGAGGATGTTTATACAACTTAGGATGTGGACTTTGAAAGCCATGCATATAATGAACGAGTTCATGCGCAATCGTTGCATCCACCATTGCTTCTGGCACTTGTTCATGCATAAACAGAGAATTCACAACAATTTCTGTATCTTTATTTTTCAGCATACGAATATGCCCAAACTTATTCTTCCAACGTCCTTTAAAACGAATAACAACCGTATTCTTTCGTTCAATATCTGGGAATAATAAAATCCACATCTGATCTAATCGATCTTTCAACCATTGCTCATCTCTCATAATGTATAAAGAAGAAAAAAAGTTTATAATGATTTCTACAACAGAGTGAGTGCTTCAGCATAAGAAATAACTCTCAGGATGTACAACGGTAAAAACTACTGGTTTCATAACATTCCCAGTTCATTAAAGAAAATTACCCTTTCTTAAACTTCGCAATCTCATCAATCAGATCAACATGACCCATGAATTGTGCTCTGCAACAGTATCGAACTAATCCTAATTCATCCATAACTGTCTTTGCACTTTCACCTTGTGCTGTTCTTCTTTGATAATCGCCCCAAAGTTGAGCAATAGGTTTTCCACAGGATGCACAGCGAATAGGTATAATCATTTTCTTGGTCTCCTTTAACGGTATGATTTCTGACGTGCAGCTCTAGGCTTGGAATCGTTAGGTTTAGAAGCTTCTGCTCTTCTTGTATCTGCAACTAAAAGATGCCTATCATAATCTAAAAATTTTTGTTTCAATGCTTTAGAGCCACTATGCAAGACAAGTGCCCGTGCAACAACAAGGCGAACTGCTTCTGCTTGAGAATGCCAGCCACCACCCTGAACATGAATTTCAATATCTACACTTTTTGAAAGATCTCCTGCAAGAACAAGCGGTTCCATAATCATAAGCTTCGCTAACTGTGGAGTTACTCCCTCAAGAGTCAAAGCATTGATTCGAACAACTCCCTTACCTTCTTTCAATCGTGCGCGAGCAACAGCTCGTTTTCTTTTTCCTGATACTTGTACAACTTTCATTTTCCACCCAAAAATTCAGTAACTCTTTCCAATTTGATATATTTAGTATTTGGAAGCTTAGAAACATTTGAATTTAGTAACGTTTCTAATTTTAGATCTTTATAGCGTAATGGCAATCCTTTATAAGCTTTTACTCGAGCAAATGCTTGAACTCCACGTGCGATCTTATGCGGAAGCATTCTCTTAAGACTTCTCTTAAACAACTCTCGTGAACTTCTTCCAATAAAAGGCCCAAAGGAAGGTCCACCCATTCTACTAAATCGTTTATATTTTGCAAGAACAACATCCTTGTCCCCTGTGACAATTGCTTTTTCAACATTCACCACATCAACCGTGTATCCAAGCAATGCCTTTTTTGCAACATAACTACAAAGTCTTCCTAAAATAATTCCCTCTGCATTAATCACAATATGATTTTCTGTCATTTTATTAACCTCACCTTCTTTCCTTGAGGATTTTTCTTGAGTAGTTCAGTAATACTTATAGCTTCTCCCTTTACAGAGATTTTTGCTCGCGCTGCTTCAGAGAAAGAAAATGCCGCTACAGTCATTTTTTTAGAAGCTTCACCTAAGGATAATACTTTTCCAGGAACAAGTGCGATTTCACCTTCTTGTACAACAGTATCTAATTTAGAAATATTCACAGCTACCATTCTTCGTGTAGAGCTTTCTAACTCTTCTGCTACTCTTTTCCATAGAGGAACTGTTTTTCCAGCTTTTTGAAGCTCGCTAATCAATGTCCGTGTTTGTAAATTTGTTTTCATTTTTTTCCTATATATGCGGAGGAAGGGATTTGAACCCTCGTACCCACTAAGGGACTACCCCCTCGAGGTAGCGCATTTGACCAGGCTCTGCCACCTCCGCGCAAGATCATTTATTTCAATTTTTTAATCTCTTCACTAAGAGCATCGATCTGCTCGTGGAGAGCATCAACACAGCCGTCTACCATTTGTCCAGGAGTTAATTGACCCCAAGGTTCAATTGTAAGGATGAAATCAGTTGCACTTCCAGAGACTTCAACATCTCCCTTGGAAGCATCAACACAAGCCATACATAAGATGCATGCCTCTTTATTTTTTACAGTCAGTTTTTTACTATCCGCTTCAAAAACATTTGTAGGGCACATCTCAGCAATTGCTTCTGGATTTTTTACTGCTCCTACTTTAATTTGTGGATAACCTTGATAATATAAAAGTCCTGGACTGAATTTAATATGTTCTTGGCCAGTAGATAAAATTGCATGAGCAATCAGTTTAACTTTTTGATTGTCTAAAAGCTTAACCAAAGGTGTTTTTCCATGCACAGGAATAACTGCAGGATCTTTTGATTTTAATTGTTCTGCATACACAATACCTGGACCCTCAACTTCTAAAGTTAACTCCAGAGTACATCGTGCACAACCTGCACCTTTACATTTACATTTCGCTTTTTCAAAGTAAGATTCTGTATCCGTTTTCAAAACAACAAGCCCTAATCTATGGGCAAGCATTTCATCATATAATGCAGAAGAGTTTTCTACAAACTCAACAGTATCAATAGCCATCGCAGGAAGTGTCGTAAGAACTGTTCGCCTATAAGTATTCATTTCTGCAGGAGTAGTACCTTTAACAACAACTCTAACCTGGGTCTTATCCTGAGAAAGTAATTTGATTTCCATCTAAACTCTTCTCCCTCGCTTTCCACCTTTCTTTCTACATTTATCATGAGGAACAGTAGTGACATCTTCAATATTTCCAATACGTAATCCCATACGAGAAAGTGCTCGTATAGCTGCTTGACTTCCTGGACCTGTATTACTTGGTCCATTATGTCCACCAGGTGCTCGAACACGAATATGAAGTGCATTCACACCTTTATCCTTTGCCCCTTCAGCTGCAATTTTTGCTGCTGCCATTGCTGCAGTAGGAGAAGACTCCATACGGTGTGCTTTCACAACCATACCACCAGAAGCTTTAGACAAAGTCTCTGATCCGGAGATATCTGTAATATGAATAATAGTATTGTTATAAGAGGAATAAATATGCGCAACTCCCCATTTTAATCTTTCTTGTTGCATTCCAGGTTTAGGTGGGAGACTCATGCTTTCACTCCTTCATCTTCAAAGATAATTTCTTCAACAACATCTTCTGTTATTTTTTTCTTGCCCTTCTCTGTTTCTACAGGAGCTTTTTCTTTAATCATTCTTTCAGGATGATCAGGATCTGCAAGAGCAGACTTTGGATCAAAAGTAATCAATGCTTCTTGTCCAGCTGGAACAAGGTAAGAAGGAACATTCATTTTCTGACCATGAATAAAAACATGTCCATGAACAATAAACTGTCGAGCTTGAAGAGCAGAATGTGCAAGGCCTTTTCTATACAACAAGGTTTGTAATCGTCTTTCAAAAATATCTTTAGGATTAAGACTAAGAACATCATCAACAGTTCCATCTACACCAATAAGACTCAAACGTTGTAATTTTGCTAAAAATAATCCTCTTTCAAGATCAGCTTGAGAACCCTGACGAGCAATCAAAGATTTCGCTTGTTTTTTAAAGTGTCCCAGTTTAGAAGTCATCTTCCATAAGTCTTTTTTATTTCGTAATCCATACTCTTCTGTGAGGATCTTTTCCTCTTCAATTCGAGTACGTCTCCATGGATGGAGCGGACCACTATATTTCTTTCGATGTTTTCTTGGATCTCCCATTTATTTTTTACCTGGCTTAGCCTTCGTTTTTGAAACGCCTACAGCTCTCCCAACCTTACGGAAGTGAGCCTTAGTACGTTGCCCCCTACATGGAAGGCCGGCCGCATGCCGCATACCTCTGTATGCTCTAACTTTTTGCAAGCGTTTTATATCAAAATCATTTTTGAATCGTAAATCTGTAGTAAGAAGATGTACATCTTCTCCTGTATCATAATCATGTTGCCTGTTTAATAACCAAGAATCTATTTCCCTAACAGATCTTAATCGTGCTTCAATTTCTCTAATTTCTGGTTCTGCTAATTCACTAACCAGTTTTGTTTTATCAATATTATATCGTGCACAAAAAGCATGAGAAAAATTAACGCCTATTCCTTTAATCTTAGTAAGAGCATGACCCGTATGATATTGACCTGGTATATCTGTGTTAAGTATTCTCACTAATTGTTTGACATTAGCTTTGTGTTGTTCTCTTTCTTTATGTGGTTCTCTTTCCATTGCGTATCTCTGATTAAAAATTCTCTCTTTAAAAAGCTTTTGTTATCCCTCAGAAAAGCGAAAATATCTTACGGATATAACGAAAGACTTGAGAAAGAATACAACCAGAGGTATATAAAGAGTAGCTTTTGAAAAAAGGAATAGGGCAAATGTCAGAAACTGGGAAACACTGCAATTGCTTATCGCTAGCCAAGGTTTTGAGCTCGTTCACCAGCACAGCCTTTACGATCCAGAAAGCCAAAGGGAATCAGACATCTATAAAATGTTTCTCAGAAGACAGGACACATTAGTTATCACAGCAGATAGTTTTGGCACTTCTTCTAACTCCGCAAAATTACACTTTGAAATAGCATTCCCAAAGGAAGGAGATGACAGTGGCAGGAAAAAATTTGGAGAAATCATTGACGAATCCTCCGGAAGCAGTCCCATAGGAGAAAGAAAAGGGATACAAATAGATATTCTTAGGTATCCACTAGATGCCTATCTCCGATTTCATAAAGAAAAAAACGTTCCATTCTTAAGCCCATGGACAGATATGGATGCTCACAGGCTAGAAATGTCAGATAGTAGACTTCTCACTATGATCACAAAATACAATCCTAGATACTGGCACGAAATCCAATGTGCTATAGAAGAAAGAATGAGATCCTCCCTACCTCCTGATGTAAAAGAACTCCTTGGATATAAAATCAAATAATTCTACCGTACAAAGATCTTGTACTTATCTTCATTATTGATTTCCATAATGACTCTTTTAATAACACACTTTAAAGGATCTGGAATAAGGCTTACTCTACTTTTAATCTCTTCAAAGCTCTCAAAGGGTTTTTCCTCTCGAGCTTCCAGAATTTCCCACATATGCTTCTTACCAATACCAGGAAGAAGTTCTATTTGATGCATCCGAGTACTAATAGGCCCAGCTTTATTAAAAAAATCAATATATCTCTCAGGACTCTCTATAACCAACTTTTTTACAATAATCTCAAGTTCTCCTTGAGCAGTTTGCGTAAGTTTTTCTGGCCCAATTCTCCCTACAACATGATGAACCTTATCTCTCTTACCTTCACCAATAGAGAGCTCTTCTGTAGACTGTAATTGAACACCCTGTTTAGGAATAATTTCTAAAAGAGTAAACGTATTCTTACTAATCACTTGTGCAATAGGTCCCTTTCTAAAAGAATTTCGAGAATCAAATGGATATCCATTTGGGAGAAAGTCTAATACTACTACAAATTCTTCCTTGGATCCAGTTGTCATGTTGAGTTTTATTGTGGGATAACATCTAATATCTTCTTTAAGTCTTCATCTTTGATAGTTAAAGTGTCAGTAGCTAAGAGCAAACGAAGGCTATCTAAATCCTTGGGCATAACATCAATCACTTTAACAATATGTCTGTCTTTTAATCGAGGAATGTTTAAAGCAGTAATCTTTATTACAAGCTCTTGAGCTTCCTTTTCATCATACAATGCAAATGAATCTAAGTAGGTATTAGTCTTTTCTCCTCTATAGGAAAGTGGAGCTTCTACTTGTAATGCTTTCAAAGCTTTTCTCACATCTACAGTGGAGAGTGGAATTTCTTCGATAACCTGAAACTCACTCATTGTTGTACCTTCCGTAAATGAACTGGATGAACAATAAACAGTTTTTGCATTTTACCATCAATAATTCTTACTTTGCAGCAATTTCCTTGCATTCCAAGAATAACACCAACATCTCCTTGAAATCGAGGGTGGTATATTCCCATGTGTAGAGAAGGTTCCATAACCAAAGCAACCTTATCATTTACTTTAAATGTCTGTAAATAGTTTCGTATACTAATCTTTCCTTTCATACGAACATTCTTCTTTAATTTAGATCGTGTTTTTCTTCGTAATCCACCGGTTCTTTGTGCCATAAATATCAATAACTCCTAGAAAAAGAGAATAATTTACCTTATATAAAGCTTTGTGTTAACTAAAAACAAAACATTTAGACCCTAATTTGAAACTCTGGCGTTTCAGTACTAAAAAGTACCTTTCCTATACCCACACCTATGTAATAAGAACTATAAGAGAGGTATTGCTGAAAAAATGTTCCAAAAAAACCGAGTTCATCCTTATACTCAGAAACAGAGCCATCAGAAACACCAGCAAGCTCTTTCGTAAGTTCTATTGCATAATCTTTATCCCCAATATAATCTACAAGACCCAACTGAATAGAATCTTGCCCAAGATAGAAAAGGCCATCGGCAAGAGCATTAACTTCCTCAACATCCATATGCCTTCCTACAGCAACATCAGCCACAAAATAATCATGTATACCTTGTAATCGTTCCATTATCAAAGCTTCTTCCTCAGGAGTCATCTCTCTATAAGGAGTAGAAATATCCTTATACTGACCAGTAACCAAACGTTGATAACTCACATTGTAGTCTTCAAGCAGTCCACCATATTCCAGATAAGAGCCTAAGACACTAATACTCCCCACAATAGAAAGCTGGTCAGCAACAATATAATCTGCCTGCGAAGCAACCCAATATGCACCAGAAGTTCCAGACTCTGTAATCACTGCAACAACAGGTTTATCCACTGTTTTCAATTCATCAACAACAACTTTAGAGCCCATAACTGTTCCACCAGGAGAATTAATTTCAAGAACAATCCCTTTCACAGAATCATCTTCATTTGCCTGTTTAATCTTTTCTACAATAGCCATTCCGGATGTAGAAGAAGAAAGCAAAGAACTTCCTCCGTCAAGAGTAATCATTCCTTGAACAGGAATCACTGCTATTTGATCACCAGAAGCACTAAATCCTTCATCAGTAAAGAATAGGAATGCAACAAAATAGCTCATACCCCAAAGAACAACACAAAATAAAAACAGACGAAAAAGTTTACTCATTGCCTACCTCTTGAACAACCTGTGTATCACTAAGCACTTCAAAAAAACGCCTATTATTTTTTTTTGCAAGCATATAGAGAGTATCAAAAAACAAAAGTACAATGGAGACTTTAGTAATATTCCTAATCACTGTCTGAAGATAGCTCAAAGGCTTCTTTTTTGTTCCTTCAACAGAGATCCCAAAAATCATTTTTCCCAAAGTTTGGCCAAGCCAGCATTCTAAGACACTCCAATAGACTAAAACAAAAAAAGCAATAACCAGAGTGAAAAAAATATAATGAGAATCAAAGGCCGTAGAAAACGTTTCGGAAAGAGAAGCCTCACTAAAACCTTCTTCAAATGGATGGAGTAAAGGAGCAAGAAGAAGAAAAGTCAAAAAGACACTATCGAAAATATACGCGAAAAATCTCCTCCAGAATGTAGCCAATACTGGCTGTCCCTTCACCATAAAGCACTTACAGAGAGGAAGGTATTTAAATCTTTCCCTACTCCCGCACAACATGGATCCGCTCTACAAAGAACTCTTTGAAGAAATAGAAAAAAGAAAATTAAAATCAGTAGAAGAAATTCTCAAACTCAGAAGAGAACTTTGTAGAAAGTACAAACCAAAGGCCTTTCCTTCTATAATTCAAATTCTTATGCATGCAAACCAAGAACAGTTTGATAAGCTGAAATTCTTTGTAATGAAACCAATGCGAACAAACTCTGGAGTTACTCCAATAGCTGTCATGTCAAAACCATCCAACTGCCCTCACGGGACATGCATCATGTGCCCAGGTGGCTTAGGCTCCTTTTTTGGTGATGTTCCACAAAGTTACACAGGTACAGAACCTTCTACAATGCGAAGCATGAGAAACTTTTATGATCCCTACTTAACAGTCTTTAACCGCTTGGAACAATTCTTTTTATTGAACCAATCAACAGAAAAAGTAGAACTCATTATTCAAGGAGGAACCTTTCCAGCCTTTCCGCAAGACTACCAAAATGAGTTCATCATGTATTGTTTAAAGGCAATGAACGATTTTAATTTTACTTTTGAAAACTTCAAAGAATTTTTTGAATTCCCC
>SICW01000019.1 GCA_009691355.1 Candidatus Woesearchaeota archaeon | reverse complement strand
CTTGCACCATACGAAATAACTGTGAGGTCATTTCCTTCTTGAACAATGCGTGCTTTCCCAATAGGAATAAGATATTCCTTCTCTGGAACTTCTTGTTTTATTGCACGGTACAATCTTTTTGGTTCAAAGAATATTACTGGATCTGGATCACGGATCGCAGAGACCATTAAGCCTTTTGCATCGTAAGGAGTTGAAGGAATAACTACTTTTATTCCAGGAGTATGCACATAGTATGTTTCTGGAGAATCGCTGTGATGTTCTAATGCCTTGATACCACCACCAATAGGAGAACGAATGACCATAGGGCAGGTGAAACGTCCCCGAGAACGGTTGCGTATACGTGCTGCATGATTCACAATCTGATCAAATGCGGGAAGTGTAAAGCCTTCAAACTGAATTTCTGCAACAGGTTTAAACCCGGAGCATGCTAATCCAATAGAGGTACCTACAATTGCAGATTCTGCGAGGGGCGTATCAAATACTCTCCCAGGAAATAGTTTGAGAAGTCCATCTGTCACTCGGAACACGCCGCCATCGACACCAACATCTTCCCCAAGGACTAAAACTGTTTTGTCCCGTTTCATTTCTTGTTTGAGTGCAAGGTTAATTGCATCGACTATGTTGAGCTGTGCCATTATGCTCTTGCCTCTATTGCTCTTCTTTGGATATATACTGCTGCAGGAAGCCAACAAAGACCACGTGTTTGCGGTGCCTGTGCTTCTTCTAGAGTTTTATATTGGGATTCTAATTCTCTTATTTTTACTTGTTCTCTCTCTGTAAGAAAACCGGTTTTGTATTCGTATCCGCTAAGCATATGTGCCGTAAGTATTTGGCGTACTTGCTCTTGTGGAGCAGAACTGTGTGCGCTGATCCCTGTAAGAACATCACGTAATTTTTCTTCTGCATCTACTTCGTATAAAGAAGCATTCATAAGAGAGAGCATTGTTCGTGCATCAGGCTGCTCGTAGAGTATTACTCCTTGCTGCATTGCAACATTTTTCTTTACATGCTGTGCATTTCCACCAATTTTCTTTTCTCCTACAAAAATATCATTGTTATCAACTACTGCTGAAGAAACACCTAAGCTTTGTAATGCAGCTGCTATTCTTCCACAATATAATTCATAGGTTGCGCGAGGATTTATTCCTGTGATTGGAACGAATAAACTATAGGAAAACTCTGTATCGGGAAAATGAACTACTGCTTTTCCACCAGTTGTCAAACGAACGACTTCAAATCCATTTTCTCTGCATGCTTCAAAATTTAGATCATCTAATGCTTGGCCATTTGCAATGGAAACTGATTTCTCCCAATTGTGAAAGACTAAGGTTGGTGGTGAATGACCAGCTTCACATTCTTCATGAATTGCATGATCCATCGCAGCAATACGATACGGACTTCTTGTTTCTATATCTATAAGGCGGAATTCCAAACTCATGTCACCCCACCTGCTAATGTATATTTGAAGATGTCTTCCCGTGGTGCACGAGGAATTGATTCATAGGATTTTACAGCTTTGTCTATCATTGATTCTATTTCCTTTTTGAGCTCCTCTTCTTTTTTTGCATTCCACATTTTTTTCTTTTCCATGTATACACGTAAACGCTGGAGAGGATCTTTCTTCAGCCATTCCTTTACTTCTTTTTCTTGACGATATTTTTTTGAATCGTCAGATGTTGTGTGATCAGACATTCTGTAGGTCAGTGCTTCAATAAAGGTAGGCTTTCCTTTGAGTGCATCTGCTATTGCATCTTGTGTTGCTTTGTACACTGCAAAGATATCATTGCCATCTACTTGCACCCCTTTGATCCCTGCGGCGATTGCTTTTTGCGCAAGTGTTTTTGCTGCTGTTTGTTTGGAAACAGGAATAGAAATTGCGAATTGATTATTTTGACAAAGAAAAATAACTGGAACTTGGAAGACTCCTGCATAATTTAATGCTTCATTCATATCTCCTGTAGATGTTGCACCATCACCAAAATCTGTAAGTACAACTGCGTTTTGCTTTTGTAACTTTAAACCCCAGGCATAGCCCGTTGCATGTAAAGGCTGTTCACCAACAGTTATGCATAAAGGAAAGACATTGACATTTTCTGGAGGTTTTGCACCACGTTCATCTCCTCCCCAATAGGAGTAGAGTTTGTCCATAAGAATACCGCGAAGAAGCATACCACCAGAATATCTAAAAGAGGGAAAGATCCAATCTTGTTTTCGTAATGCGTATGCGGACCCAATAATTGTTGCTTCTTGACCAAGCATAGAGGCATAGGTGCCTAGGCGACCAGTTCTTTGTAAAGCAATGGCTTTTTTATCAAACTCTCTGGTGATATACATCCAGCGATACATTTCTAAAATTTGTTTCTCTGATATTTTTGGAAGGAGCTTTGTATCTACCTCGGCTTTCTCATTAAGGATTTCTATTCTTTGAATTTCAAACTTTTGTAGTGTTCGAATCATCCTTGAGCCCACTTCTTTAATGTTGCATAATCTACTGCACCACAAATTGCCTTTTTGGTCTTTTCATTGTAAAAGAAAGGAACGCCACCACAGCCTTGGGTATCACACTTCTCTAATAAGGCTGCATTCTTTGCATTATGCCAGACTTCTAATTTTTCTACTTTGATTTTTAGTTCTTTTTCGAGTTTTTCTACCAAAGGATCCATTTCATGGCAATGAGTACATTCTGTTCCATAGAAATCTAATAATCTTCCTTCTTTTTTTTCAGCCACTGTATCACCTCTTATTTTGTATTTAGATAGAAAAGAAGTTTATAAGTTTAACGCCCTAGAAAGATTACATTTGGAAAGTCTTTAAAGTCAGAATCTCCTGTAAGAATTTTTGCCTTCTCTTTTTCTGCAACTATTGCATCTACCATTCCCATTTTCTTCTCAGGTTTTATTTTTACTGCACGTAATGCAATTTCGCTACTCACTGGGATGAGGATAGCGCATTTCATTATTTTCTGACAAAAATCCCTTCATAAGGTTTTGCCCATTTTTTCCGGAAGATTTGCCTATCTCGTCGCCCCTAGTAAGCAGTAACAATAGGAAGGTTTAAATACCCCTAGGGGAGTTTATCTAGGGTCTTTACAATGAAATTTCACTCTCTATTTGGTTTGATTGGTCTTTACGGATGCTCTCCAGCATTTGCTTTGACTCCAGCTCAGCAATTAACTGTAGATAACCAAGCTATTGCTCGATACCTTGTTGACCATGTCCCCTCCCCTCTAGAAATATTTGGAGACAGCATGCAAGTCCCTGACCAACATTGTTATCCCTCTTTAAAGTTCTCTGTTGGAACTCAAGCTGTGGGGTTAATGTTTTGTAATGAATCCGCTTTTCCTGTTTCTCCAGAACATCCGCTGAAGTTTACTCCTAAAGATTACCTTACTATGTCTATTGAAGAAGAAGGTAACCCAAGAAGCATTGTTTGTCTTGATAGAGGAATTGATGGTTTCCACATTACTCCAAAGAATTCCCCTTCAGATCTTTTGAAAACACCAGATCGTACTAGGCTCAGTTGGATTGAATCCTGGGGCTCTTCTTGGAATCAACAAAAACTAGAACATGCTGTTTCTCTTTGTGCACCTTTTAGCGCTTCTATTCAACAAGAACTTTCTAGGAGGTAAAAATGAGAATAGGCATTATCTCTGATGTACATGCACAGCCTCAACTTGTGCGAAAAGGTATTGCACGTTTACGAGACTTAGGTGCGGAGAGACTTATTGTGAATGGGGATATAGGTACTCATATGGAACTTCTTGAAGATAGCCAAAGATATACTGCGGAGATTCTTGGAGCTATAGGAGAAAGTGGTTTAGAAAGTTATGTGCAACCTGGAAGTCATGAAAGTATTGCAGCATATGGCTCCATGATAGACATTGTTTCTGGCAGATACAGGAATATTATTGATATGCTTCGAACTCCTTCTGTTGATCTTGCTGGATATAGACTTCTATTTCTTCCTGGATCTGATTCGCTGAGTGGAGGAGAATATACGTTTGGAGCTGAAGTTCCTACGGGAAGATATGCTCTTACAGAAACAGAACTTGTTCCTGTTAAAGATTGGAATACTCTTTCACGCCTCCAAGCTGAGGAGCGATTTCAAGGAGAAATACACTATACAAATCTACGAGACTTTGTTCCTTTTGTAGAAAATCCTGAGAAGACTATTCTTGTGTGTCACGTTCCTGCACGTTTTGATGTGGGTGCACAGGGTGTTGATTTTGCATACTTTGCAACTGATAGAGAAGGGAGTATCATACCCGGACAGCATTTAGAAGCACAGATTATACATGCTGTACGAGAAAGAGAAGGAAAGCTAGCTTCAGCAGAGGAAATTGCTCGTATTGCACAAGTACATGGTTTTACACTGAGAAAAGAAAATGTAGGAAATGTTCTCTTACGAAAATTCCTTGAGGATATGCAGATCCCTTATGCAGTGAATGGACATATTCACGAATCCGGACATCATGCACATGATAGGGAAGGAAATGCTGTGCCTCAAAAAAAATCTCTCCCAGAACTGTTTTGGAACTCAGGATGTTTTGATAGAAAACAAATGGGAATTCTTACTCTTGCTGATGAAGGTGTTGCGTACCAGAATGTTTTGTTTTAGATTTCTGTTTTAGAGTAAAAAGCAACACTCCTACAATGCCTGCTGCAAAGACTATTCCCAAAAGAAGGAGAGTCGTATTCCCCCCACTAGAAGAATCCTCTTCAGCAGTCACATAAAAAATAACTGAAATAGGATCAAACTTTTCATTGTCATATCCTTCTGCAGGAAATACAGTTAAGGTTAGCGTATATTGCCCATCTTCAGGAAATTTGTAAGTCATAGAAAACTGGTTACCATGAGAATGAAGTTTATAATCATCCACAAGAATTTCTCCATCTTTTGTAATATCCATAAGACCATCAATATGAGTCACTGATTTTTCAGTTTCATCATTGACTTCAAAATAAATAATGCTTGCTCTCTCTGCAACAGGTTCGCTTGGAAGAAAGCCTATTTCTACAATCTTTCCACCAGCCGTTTCTTCATGCGATTCTCCTGCATGTGCTAGGACGAAAGGAATACTTATAAGAAAAATAAAAAGAATAATGCCCTTCACACAGTCTCCTCATAGATAATTTCTATTTCATTTTTGTCTTTTAAGATCAGATCTCTGTACTCTGTACTCTCTATACCATTGACATACATCGTAAGTGTGTGATTCTCATCTACGCAACTATCCAAAATACAGGTGCTGGTAAATGTTTTGCCCCAAAGATCAAAAAAATCTCCAAGTACAAAATCTCGTTCACAAGGGCTTTCTACATGAATTTCCCCAGTGGTATCATGTGTGTGTAATGGGCGCATAATTCCTGAAGTCAGACCAATGTTAGTAGGAATAACTACGTCTTCCCCATTAATATTTATGTTTAGTTGAGGATGGATATGGTATACAACATTTTGGTCACCACCAACATCGATCTCTGCTGCTGGTGCTGTTGCACAGTTTTGTGAATTTTGTGCGGCCAGGGTAAATATGTAATACACTAAAGCAAGACAGATTACTATGGCTATGACAGAATAGACTTTTGTTTTTGTGTTCATTTTCTTTTCTCCTTTGGTCTAAAATTATGTTTTTCTTCTTTTTTCTCTTTTTTGTTTGATCTTCTATACAAAAAGACTGCAAGTGCAGCAAGACCAAGAAATAAACCCAGAAAGATAAGCTTTAAAAAAATACTCCCAAACACACTGGTTGAGAGTTCTTGCGCTGGTGTTGCTATCAAAGCATCTGTTGAAATTCCACATCCTACCATTTTAGTCTCCTTTTCTTGCTTCAAAGAGCTGTAAGACATCTCCAAGAGCAAGTGCTTGATCTTTTGTCATTATTAGTCCTGCCTTATGAATATTTTGTTTTGTATCTCGGTTAATATTAAAGCCAAAGAGGAATTTGGTTATAGGGTTATGTATATCCTGCCACAAAGCAATGAGTCTATTTTTACTGCGCACATGCTCTAGCATGATTATTTTTCCTTCCTTTTTTACTACTCGTTTCATTTCTTTCAATGCTTTCACTGGATCAGGGATAGAACAAAGAACAAAAGTAGTAATGACATAATCAAAACTGTTATCTTTGAATTCTAATTCTTGTGCATCTCCATAGAGAAGTTTTGCTTTTGGAAACTTTTTCTTTGCTTTTGCAAGCATGTTTTTACTGAAGTCAATACCCGTGTAGTCCACTTTATTGTAATAAGGGATATTTTTTCCTGTGCCCACACCAACCTCTAGGACTTTCCCTCCCAATGAAGAGATAATATTTTTCCGATACTTTTGAAAAGAAAATAACTCGCAGGGACACTCTGTACAGTCATAGATATAGGAATAACGGTTATATCTCTTTTTTATTTTTTCTGTTTCGTTCATAGTTTTTTTCCTCTAGTTTTTCTTATCATTGGAGTAAAATCAAAAATCAGGTCTTTTTCACCAGCCAAGCTGCCAGAAGACCTCCCATAAAACTTGCAAGTATTGCAATGCCAACTGAAGTAAATCCATATTGATACGTTGGTTCAAAAAATTGTGAAGAGAATCCATAAAGAATAAAGCCCCATAGACCTGCAGCGATACCTCCTCTTATGAAAAACTGTTTCCAGTTCTTTGAAAGATCTAAAAATGCGGCAGGAATAAGCAAGGCAAATATGGTGAGCCATCCGGGTGCATGATCGTGAGGAACTATTTTTATATCCTCCCTTACTTCTTCTCCAAA
This sequence comes from Candidatus Woesearchaeota archaeon, assembly GCA_009691355.1. Lineage (GTDB taxonomy): Archaea > Nanobdellota > Nanobdellia > SCGC-AAA011-G17 > GW2011-AR17 > JAGVZZ01. Next base: position 6,243 of record SICW01000019.1, on the reverse strand, counting down.
ACTCATTGCGCTTAGAAGTATCACAAAGAGAATCACTGTACTTGCAATTGCTATTCCCCCTATCTTTTTTTCTGCATATAATAAACCACCAATAATTACAGCTGCAAAAATACCTGCACCCCAAAATCCTATGAGTTGCCAGGGGCCAGTTGGTATAAGAGGGGATATGACAAATGATAAAAGGCTTATGGAAGCTGCAATAGTCATTGCACTAAAAAAACGACGTGCATCAGTATCTGTATCTTTTAACAGAATGAAAAGAGTTAGGAATAAACTAAAAACTAAAGCAAAAATAAGCACAAGATGTGGAGGGCTCCATACGATGAGAGGACTTGAAAGATCTTCCACTCCGAAGGCACGATGCCAAAGTTCATCAAAAGGTGCAGATATGGGAATAAGTAAAAGAACAAAAGCAAGATATTTCCAAGAAGAATTGTTATATTTTTTCCAGCCATAGATGCCAAGGGTAATAGCACAAAGCACAGCTGTATACAAGAAGAGATGAGGTAACTCCCAGAAGCTGTCTCTCCCTATAGCTCCATGCCACCACGCATCCCATGTTCCTGCGAGCACTGCTACAAATAATGCTCCTGCAATGACTCGTGCAAAAAGAGGTGATTTATTCATAGTTTTTTTCCTTTCAATAAGAGAGAGTTTGTGACTACACTTACTGAGCTTAAGGCCATTGCTGCACCTGCAAGGATAGGTGAGAGTAACCAGCCAGTATAAGGAAATAATACCCCTGCTGCAATAGGAATACCTAGGACGTTGTAAAATAATGCCCAAAACATATTTTGTTTAATTTTATTCATCGTGAACTTTGAAAGTCTTATGGCACGTGGAACATCTAGAAGATCATTTCTCATCAAAACAATAGAACCTGACTCCATTGCAACATCTGTGCCTGAGCCCATTGCAATACCAATGTCAGCTTGTGCTAAAGCAGGAGCATCATTGATTCCATCTCCAACCATGGCAACTTTTCCTTTTGCTTGTAGTTTTTTTACATAGTTTGCTTTGTCCTCAGGAAGCACTTCTGCGAAGACGTGTGTAATACCTGCTTGCTTTGCAATTGCCTGTGCTGTGCGTTGGTTATCACCAGTAATCATGTAGACTTCTAATCCAAGATCATGTAATTGTTCTACTGCCTCTTTAGAAGAGCCTTTTATTGTATCTGCAACTGCAAGCATTGCCAATACAGTTTTTCCTGAAGAGAGAAGCATGACAGTTTTTCCTTCTTCCTCTAAACTATGAATTTGAGAAAGATACTTTGTCAAAATAACCCCTTCTTTATTCATGAGTTTTTGGTTTCCAAAGGCATATTTTTTTGCTGCTATACTTGCAATTATTCCATGACCAGGAATTGCTTTGAAATTTGTGACTTTGCTTAGAGATATCTTTTTTTTCTCTGCAGCTTTGACAATTGCTTCTGCTAAAGAATGTTCAGAGGGCTTTTCCAAAGAGGCTGCAATTTTTAAAATATCTTGTTCGGTATTTTTTTCAAAAGTAATAATATCAGTTAGCTCTGGTCTTCCTTTTGTAATTGTTCCCGTTTTGTCAAAAAGAATATACTTGAGTTTGTGTGCGGTTTCGAGAGCTTCTCCCCCTTTAATGAGAATACCCTGTTGTGCACCTTTGCCTGTGCCAACCATAATTGCTGTAGGTGTTGCTAGACCTAGTGCACAAGGGCAGGCAATGACTAAGACTGCAACTGCTGCGATCATTGCAAAAGAAAACTCTGAACCCAGGATAACAAACCACGCCACAAAAGTAAAGAAAGAAATGAGAATAACAATAGGAACAAAGTATGCAGAGATTTGATCTGCAAAACGCTGGATTGGTGCACGAGATGTTTGTGCATCTTCAATGAGTTTCACTATTCTTGCTAATGTGCTATTTGCTCCTATTTTTGTTGCTTTACATTTGAAAGAGCCATGTTTGTTTATTGTTGCGCCTATAACAAGATCCCCTTTCTTTTTTTCTACAGGAATGCTTTCTCCTGTGACCATACTTTCATCAATAGAAGAGTTTCCCTCTATAACAATACCATCTACAGGAACTTTTTCTCCAGGTTTGACTACAACAATATCACCTACAAGCACTTGGTCAATAGCTATCTTTACTTCTTTTCCATTTCTGATTACCAAGGCAATTTTAGGGCTTAAACCGATCAATTTTTTTATTGCTTCGGATGTTTTTCCTTTGGCATTTGCCTCAAGGTATTTTCCTAGAACAACAAGTGTTATGAGAATTGCCGAGATTTCAAAATACTGGCCTAAGGAAGGAAAGAAGAGTACGGTAAACACAGAGAACACATAGGCTGCTGTTGTCCCTAAAGCAATTAAGGTATCCATATTCGCAGATTTATTTCTGAGTGCATGGTATGAGCCTTTGTAAAACTGCCAACCCACATAGAATTGTACAGGAGTAGAGAGAATCCACACAACATAATGGTGAAGCATCATAGCAAGAATTTCTATATTAAACCACTCAAACACCATTAATATAAAAATAGGCGTAGAGAAAAGAAGACTAATGAGAAACATTTTTTTATAATATTCTTTTTCTTTGGCCATGAGTTTGGCTTGTGCTTCTGCAGCATTTGTTCCTTCTTTTAAAATTTCTGCAGTGTATCCTTTTCCTTTTACTGATTCTATAAGTTGTTCTATATTTACCTTCTTTTCTTCATACTCTACTGTTGCGGAAGCTGTAGAATAGTTGACAGAAGCTTGTTTTACTCCATCTGTTTTTTGTAATGCTTTTGTAATAATGGTTGCACAACTTGCGCAGTGCATTCCTGAAATTTGTAGAGAAGTTTTTTTCATGTTGTGATCTCACATTTTTGTTTTTTCTTTGTGATTAAAAATATACTTGTACTCAAAAGAACAATACTTAGAAGTTGAATCTCTATCCCATTAAAAGGAAGAAATGCCCAAGAAAAGGTTATTCCGAAGAGACTAAACATTAGGGGGAAAAAACCTGCAATGCAGGCACTACAGACACCTGTTGAAAGACCTCCAAGAAGCCCTAGGCTGGAGAAAAACCCTTGTTTCTTGAGAAATGATTTTTTTGTTTTGTATTCTTTTAGGATTATGGCCATATTGATTGCAAGCAGTATTCCTATGATGATTGCAAGAACAAAAGAGATGAGAAGACCTCTCCAATTTATGGTCTCTAAAAAAAACGGAATCTGAAGAATAAGCTCGTAGAATTGTGAGAGCCAGATATTTAAGAGAATGTATATTGTAAAGATTCCTCCTATCCAGTATACATAGGGTTTTTTGAAGAGTTCTTTCATATTACGGTCAGTTTTGCTGTTCCCATACCCATGGAGCATGTGAAAAGAATTTCTCCTGTTTCTGTTGGAGTAAATTCAATTGTGTTTTCTGATTCTGTCATATATTGACTAACCCCAAGAGAAGGAATTTGTATATATCTATAGCAGCCTTTGAGTTTACTCACCTCTGCTGTAATTCGAACAGGTTCGTTCACCCTTACAGTGTCTGATGAAAAAATATAATTAAATGAAGGGCCTACTTTTCCGTATGTGAGTTGGATATCTTGCACACCATCATCATTTGTGTCTTCAAAACTGCTTGTTGCTGCTGCGGTGACATTGTTTGCTTCTGAAGAACATGCACTTGCTCCAAAGAGAAATAGAACCATAGCGACTAGAATGACCATTTCTTTTTTCATTTTTGCTCCTTTTATCCTCCCACCAATGGCGATTTTATTCCGTATAGCATAAGTGTGATAAGTATTCCTGCTACAAGAATGGAATAGAATAATAATTTCTGGAATGGAAGAGGAATTTTTTGTACGTCTTTATTCTCCACCATTTCTTCAAAAATCATGTAGGAAAAGCCCCAGACTATTAGGACATTGATAAGCATGTACAAAGGCATGAACCAAAGGATATGATCTGCGAAAAGCATTAAGGTGACCATTGGACCCATGACTCCTCCCATGAGACCAGCCATCATACCTTGTAATACTCCCATGACTCCACAACATTTTCCTGTGAATATACCTACTGTTACTCCTGTGACTAATCCTACTACTGCACCGAGGAATAATCCATTGGTTGCACCAAAGACTGCTCCGAGCATCATTCCAGTTTGCATTCCCATGGTCATCCCTATCATCATTCCAAGCATACAAGTTGTTTTTGCTTTATAGGAAAGATAATGCCAAAGAGCTGTACCTAAGGTTGCAATACTTATATTGAGATAGAAAAACCACCAAGTATATTTTTCGAGAAAATAAGGAATGTTTTTTAGGAAAAGGAAATATGCTCCTACTTCTAGAAGCGAAAGGATGAGGAATAGACTTAGAGAATACAAAATGACCTTTCTTTCTAACTGGAATTTCTCTTTTTTTTCAAAAAACTCACGTTTTCGCTCTTTCAATGTTTTCTTTTCAAAAGGATGTGTTGCTGCTCTATAGCCTGCATCTTTAATTGTTTGTAGAACCGTTTCTATGTTCACTTTTGTTTCATCAAAAGAAACATCTACTGCATCTGAGGAGAATTTGAGATTTTTTATACTTTCGATTTTATCAAAACGTTTTTTTAAAAGTGTACTACAGGACTCACATTCCATATCAGGGACATAGACTTTTACTGTTTTCATTTGACTTTGTACCCTTCTTTTTCAATAATTTTCTTTACTTGTGCTTCAGATAGTTTCTTTTCATCTATTGTTGCTGCGAGTGTTCCCTTGCTTGCGGAAACAACGATGTCCTTTGCCCCTGCTTCTTCGAGTTCGTCTTTGAGAAGAACTTCGCAACTCTTACAGTGCATTCCTTCCACTTTAAGATTCAACTGTTTCATAGCCTTAGAAAAGAACATTGGCTATATAAATTGTTTCTTGAAGAAAGAGCTTAAGAATAGGGTTTAAAGTGAAGAATTCTCGTTCAAGATCGTTTATATCTGGTTTTAGAATTTTCTTACCAAGAACACCAGATTGGTCTTACCATGCTCTTTTTTGCTAATAATGCCCCGCTCTTCTAAAGACTTGAGAAGTAAAGAAAGTGACGTCTTTGAAATGCCAGTACGATATCTCAATGTTGACAGCTGGATTCCTTCTTGCTCTTGTACTGCTTTGAGGACTTTTTGTTCTTCTTGCGAAAAGCCTGCGAGGTATGCATGGAATTCATCACGCTGCTTTGCAAGATAGATAAAAAGACTGAATAAAATCGCCAATATAACTAAAGTAAGGGCTAGGTATTTGGTTTTCATAATCATCTCTTTTTTTATAAATTTATATCTTTTTCTCTCTTTCTAAGATTGTTGTTGCTATGCTGTATTGTGTTTTTTTTCCTTTTAATTGGGAATCATCTACATAAATAAAGTTGAAGAAATATGCAAATAGTTGTAAGAATAGATTATATCTTTTCCTTCCACCAAGGTACATATGGAGATGTTTTCCTTTTCGTTTAAGAATATTTTTTCTTTGTTCTTGTGTAAGGTGTTCAAAAAACCATGAAGATATAGTCAGGTCATACTCCCCTGGGATATTTTCTATATTACTTATTCTAAAGTTGCCTTCTGGATATTTCTTTTTTGCTATAGTAAGCATCTCTGGAGTCATATCAATCCCATGGTATTCTTTGAAAGGAATGTGGTTTTCTATTAGACGTTGAAAATTTGCTCCAGTACCACAACCAAGATCAAGGATTCTTGTATCTTTGTCTGAAAGCCTACGAAGTTTTGAAACAAAGGTATCCTCTACTTGTTTCTTTGGACCCCATATTTTTTGGAAGGGGTCATACCAACGCCCACTAAAAAGTCCATACATTTTCTTTACAGAATCTTTTCTGTTCTTCATCCTTTAAAGGAATGGTTCTCTGGTTTAAAAAAGAATACGAAAATTATCCATGAAAGACCAATACATGCCGAAGATAAAATAATGGGCATGCTTGTGCTCAAAGAAAGGGACAAACCTGCAAGTATAGGAGGGATCGCTTGTGCAGCGGCCATAATAGAAGCCTGAATTCCCATAATTTCTCCCTGTGCTTCTGGAGCTGTTGTATTGGAAATCAATGCAGAGAAGTTCGGCATACAAAAGCCAAAAGATATTGCAAGGAAGGGAACGATGAGATATAACCATATTGCCTGTGAAGGAATCAAATAGGTCAGAATTACTAATGGGACTGCGAGTAAAGAGAAAAATAACACTTTATAGGGCTGTACCCTTCCAGAAACTCTTCGAATAATAAGTCCCTGAGCAAGAGCAATCCACA
>SICW01000018.1 GCA_009691355.1 Candidatus Woesearchaeota archaeon | reverse complement strand
GAAAACAACAAAGAAAGGTCTTTCATAAGACAAACATTTTTGCCACCAACATTAATTGCTCGTAAGAATGCTACATACTTTGTCATATACACCTCAAAAGGAAAAAACGCCGCGACCCGGATTTGAACCGGGATATCCTTGCGGAAACAAGCTCACTGATACGAAATTCCAGGCTTGCGCAGTACCAGGTTGTGCCATCGCGGCTTAAAGAAAAAAGAAAAATTCTAGATTTAAAAACCTATTGCTCCTAAAAAGTTTGAAAGATCCTTGCATCCATCCTTTGCAAAGACCCGATTTCTGGGCAATTCGATTGAAAACAAAAAGGATCTCTATACCCAGCATACAAAGGTTTCTTAAATCTTTCTGCAAGCCTCATCATATTCCAAATACTAAAACCAGCTTGAGTATTATCACAAAGATAATAACCTAAGAACACAAGAGCATCAGCCTGAGAAAGATATGCTTCTATAGTCTCAAAGTTTTCTGTGAGTTGCCCAAAATAATTGACTCTACTTTGAAGCATATTCCCTGCAAATCTTTCCGATAAAAGAGAACGAAGAGTACGGTCTGCCCGATCACTTCCAACATGCATATAGACTTTAGAAATGCCCCCTGGAATGACAGCAAGTGCAGTATCCCTTATCAGTTCTTCTTCTTTTTTCTGTTGCTCAGCAATACCCGCAAAGAGTCTACTCAACTCTTCTAAAGCTTCACCAGGCTTCATTTTCCAAACGCCCCAATATCTGCAATAAACTGTTTTATTCCTAACTCCTGATCTAAATCAAAAAGAGTATACATTTTTACATGAGGATACAAAATGAGCTCTTTCTCATCTTGAGCATTCATTGGTTCAAAGAATCTTTGAGCCCGCAGATATAAAAGAGAAACAGGAGTATGCTTTGCCACAGCAAAAAGAAATCCATCATCATGAGGAAATCTTCCTTCCATAACCAGAAAATCTAAAGCATCCCTCTGCACGTATACAGGTCGAAAACTGCTTTGTTGATAAAGAGAGACCTCATGTTGAGCGCTTCGTAAGAACAGAAGGAATAAATCACTAATGGGTCCTTCATATGCAGAAAGAAATCCAGATTTCATTGCAGTAATGCCTCTAAGACTTTCCGCCAATCTTTTTTTTGATCAATAAATGGTGCATGAAATATCCCCACTATACTTTCATTAATACGTAATAAGGATCTTTGAGAATCTCCATCACTCCAATAAGCACTACTTAAAGGATCAATACATGCAGACATAGGATGATCATGGTGATTAACATCAGTAACAAGCCCGATATAAGGAACCCTTTTCTTTGCCGCTAAAAAGATAAGAGGAAAGCCATAAGGAAGAAGGTCAAAAATATATTTCATACCCTGAGCACCCATAACGCTATTTCCCCCTTTAGCCATCAAAAGATCTGTAAGAACAACATCAAACTTTTTCCCATCTAAATATTGTACCCCCTCTTCATAAGAAGAAGCAAAGGAAAGTGTATGATCTACTAATTGTTCAGCTGCAGCTTCCACATGAAGCTCTGTATCTTCAATAACCAAGATCTTCATTATTTCTCCTCTAGAAGTATTTTTTCGAGAAAAACACGTGCAGTTGTGTCAGAAACAAGACCAAGAATATATTCCCCAACAGTTTTTTCATCTTCTAGTTTAAGATAGTGTGCTAAATCAGAACAGGCTTGATAATGAGAAAGTAATCCCCTTAGTTCTGGTTGAATAGGCCAGTTTCCTACAGGTTTAACACTATAACAGTCTAAAACTGAAAATAACTCCTGAGCATTCATCTCAAGAGGAGATTTAAAATGTAATCCGCCTAATTCTAATCTTTGCATATTTGATACTCCTTCACACTCAATAGCATTTGAAGCAATGGCACAGAATATAAAATATTCTACCCATTTTTAGGAAAAAAGAAAGGTTTATATAAAATAAGAGTGCTTATTAAGTAATATGAGCAGGATAATTGACAAAATAGATAAGAAGTTACTAAACCATCTCAATGCAAATGGACGAATGCCTGAAACAGAACTCGCAAAAAAAATAGGAAGATCAAAAGAATCAGTAAGATACAGAATAAAACGTCTTCAAGAAGAAAATGTCATTACTGGTTTTTTTACGAGAATAAACCCCTATGCTTTAGGCTATGAACAATACACAGTATACCTAGAATTACGAGTAAATGAAAAAAAGAATGAAGAACTATTCAATAGAATTCAAAAAGACCCCTATGTTTATTGGATAGGGACTACTGATGGAAAATGGAATCTAGGGATAACACTTTTAGTAGATTCTCCTAAGGATTTTTATGATAAATACAACCAGCTCATACTTGGTTTAGAAGAGCAAATTATAAGTAAAGAGATTATTATCCCTATAGATGTAACTATTTTTAACCGAGATTTTTTAATCAAAGAAGCAGAATATGAATTAGCTATTGGACCAACAAAAATACACATTGATGAAAGAGACAAAAGTATTCTCAATGTTCTAGAAGCAGATGGAAGAATGAAACTTATAGACATTGGAAAAAAGACAAATCTTAATACGGCATTTATTCGCAAGAGAATAAAAGAAATGGAAAAAGAAAAAGTAATTATCAATTATGGGATAGGTATAAACCTAAGGGTATTAGGCTATACCACATTCCGAGTCGCTTTAGGAGTAAAAGAAAACTCTGAAAGAATATTTAGACACATAAAAGCATTCTCCAAGAAAGAAGGGAATATTATCCACATTATTCGTTCTATAGCAAAATGGGATTATGAACTAGTTCTTGTAGCAAAAGAATATGAAGAATATAATCAAACAATGAGCAGACTAAAAGAAGCATTCAAAGAAAACATCACGTTTATGCAAAGTAGCACAACTAGGAAAACAGAAATATTTCCTGCAAAAATAATCAAATAAAAAGAGAGAAAGTTATATAAACCATAGAAAATCCCTAAATTCCTGACGCCCCTGTAGTGTAGTCCGGTCAATCATTCCACCCTTTCGAGGTGAAGACCCGGGTTCAAATCCCGGCGGGGGCATTAATTTTCACTACAACACCAAAGACAGGTTTGACAGGATGATTTTTCTTCTTTTTTCTCAACCAAAAGTTTATAAGAACGTAACCACCTTATAGGGACAACAAAATGAAGACTTTACCCTTACTCTATGGACTACTAAGCCTTACTGCATGTACATCCAAATTTGATCCAGAAGAATGGGCAAGAAACTACCATAGAGAAAAAGCTGCACTCTATGACCAAAATCCAAGTTCTAACCTTGAAGAAAAACTACACGGAAACCTTCGTTTTGGCATCGTTCTTGAAGACATGCAACCAAAATTTCTAAAAAAATGATTTTACACCGAGGAATTCAATGAAATGCTCCAAGAGCAAAAGAAAGTACTAGGAGTAGCAAAAAAATATGATCTCCCAGTCTTAATCTTTGAAACGGATCACTTTGGAAAAACTATTCCTGCACTGCAAGAGCTCATTGAGCAACTTCCAAGAACAACAACCTTTGGAAAGCATAGAGATGATGGTTTTGAAATCTATGAACATGGAATGAAACATCCTAACTCTGATTATTTCCCACAAGACTGGTTAAAAGAACAAGGAGTAAATGCACTCTATTTCAGGGGAATAAATGGAAATGCATGTGTTTCTGAAACCGCAAGTTCCGCACAAGAGTTTCATGATTTCACTATCGCAACAAGCAATGAAGTAATTGCAACATCAAACGATAATGCAAACTCCAGGGATTGCCACTCTAAATCCTGTGACGAAGCAAAGGGCGGCTTACTTCTCTTTCAAAGCAAAGGAATTCTGGATACAGAAAACCAACCATTTCTAGACTATTTTACCCGAAATGGAAGAATAGCAAAGAAAGAGTAGGGCAATCAATAATTTTCTCTCCTCTATAATCTAAAATACAAATGCATTTAAAGGAAAAATCAAATTTTAACAATATGACTCAAAGGCTATACAGTCGAGCAAAAGGTGCAAACGAACGTGAAGGAACTTATAACGGTAGAGAAATACGCTTTGAACCCAGTCGTCTAGGGATTCTTTTTGAAAGACTCAGCCTTGACCGTTCATGGATCCTTTCAGATAAAGAAAAAGGACTACGAACAAAAGAACCATCAAAAACCTATCAAAGATCTACAGAAGTACACCAAGATCAATTTTCTTACCAAGCAGCAATACCTCAAACAGGAAGCAAGCTTGAACAAGCACTAGAAGATCCTATCAGTGAAAAAATTACAATTAGAGAACATTCTGGAGCATACACCATTACCATCACAAGAAACCCATCTATTAGCAGATGGAGAAACAACACAAGAGTTCTTGTCACAAAAATAGATAGAGAGGGAAAAGAAGAAGAAAAGCGCAGATTTAGATTAGAAGATCTCAGTTCAATAGACAAATATGTAAGAGGCTTACTCTAAATAAAATGGCATTCAAAAAGCCATATCTTCTCGCTTTTGGATTCACACTCTTAGGTGGAACTGCTACTAGAACCATAGATCACTATCTCTTTGAAAGACAAAAAGAAGAAACATTTAAAGTAGCAGATGTAAATAACGATGGGTACATTGATCTCATCGTAGATAACAACTGGAGAATCATTCTAACAGCAAACCAAAGAGATATATCACCAGTAGATACAATTGATCCAAGCTATAAAACCTGTCTTTTTAGTTCAGAAACACAGATCCCTAATGATGGAAATACAAACACCCTGAGAGAACAAGCCCGCCCTCTTCTTGAATACTGTCTCAGGCACTAAGAAAAAACCTTATATAACATCTATTCATTCCAAAAAGCATGTCAGACAGCTATATCCTGAGTAGAAGAGCACTTCTCACAGCAGTTACAGGATTACTCATTCCAAGAATCGCACAAGCAAGCACCTTAGATCTCCAAGTCTACACAGAAAAAGGAACACAACACGATCTAAGAGACTATACCTCAGATCGACCTTTTCTTCTCAACATATGGTCACAATGGTGTGCACCTTGCATCAAAGAAATGCCACAAGTAAATCTTTTAGCAAAAAAAGTTTCCATAGTAGGAATAGCAATCATGGAAGGAACAAGCTATGATCCTGAGACAAAAGAGTGGGAAGATTTTCAAAGAGTGAGAAATCAGTTAGACATAGGATATCCCAATGTTCTCATGTACAAACCAGAAAGAGTCCTGCTCCAAAAAGAAGCACCATTCAAGCAAATACCCACATTCATACTGTGCGACAAAGATGGAAAAATAACCCACTGGCAACAAGGATCAATAGAACTTACAGACAAAAAGAAAGAACTAGAACAAAAAATAGAAGAGTTATTCTAATGCAAAAACTCATCATCAATGCAGATGATTTTGGATATACAAAAGAAATAAATCAGGGTATTCTTGATGGACACCGTTTTGGTACAATCACAAGTACAACCATCATGACAAACGAAAAAGAGTTTGATCACGCAATCGGAATTTACCCTAAATCTCTGGGCATGGGAGTACATCTCAACCTTACTTGGGGGAATTCTTTAATAACGGGAAAACCATTCTCAAAGAACAACAAATACAAAGCAGTCCTTGGAAGAATAAACCCAGAGTTTGTAGAAAAGGAATATAGATCACAAATTGAAAAACTCTTAGAAGTAGGAATACGACCAGATCACTTAGACTCACACCAGCATCTCCATGCATTTTCTCCAATGAGGAAGGTAATAGTACAACTTGCAGAAGAATATCACATCTATAAAATTCGCTGGCCAAAAGAAAAGCATACACAAATTCTTCCAAGCATGTCTTTCATTAACCAAAAAATAATCAATCTCAAAATAAAGAAGTGTCCAATAAAAACAACGGATCATTTCTTTGGAGTACTACACACGGGTCAACCAAGACTGAAACATTTTCTCTCATACCTCAATTTTGAAGGAACTGCAGAGATCTGCTGTCATCCAGGAAAACAAGCTTCTCAAAATAAAGATAGGCTCTACAAAACAAGGCAAAAAGAATTAGACATTCTTACAAACGATCTCTTCCTAAATACAATCAAAGAAAAGAATATTCAGCTCATAACTTTTAAGGAATTATAAGAATGGTAAAGTTATACCAACTAAGATATAGAATGAAAGTACGAGTAATAGAAGGAGAAGAGATGGGAAAAGAAGGATGGGTCTCTAAAGTGTTACAACAAGGGATTATAGAGATAAGCCCACACCACAAAGAGCGAGAGTATAATTAGTCCAAAATATTTAAAAAGAGAACAAAAACAGTACATCCATGCGTATCGCCATGCCCTGTGAAAATCTAAGCCAGAATGGCTCTCTAAGAGTCTACCCCTTCGCAAAAATTCTGGGAGAAGACCATGACGTTACCGTACTCGGACCAATAGAAAAAAAGGGGATTTTTGCACCAATTAAAAATGATCTCACCATAAAATACAAACCCACAGAAAAAAGGTTTTTCTTCCCATTCTACATAAAGAACCAAAGAGATATTTACAAAGAACTCAACAACGCAGATCTTATTCATGCATTCAAAGTTACCGCATGGAGTTATCTTCCAGCATTACTAAATAAAATAAAAACAAAAAAGAAAATAGTGCTAGACATTGATGACTGGGAAAGTCAATATGTCATAGATAACTTTCTCTCAGCAAACCCCTTAAAGATCGCAAAGTTTACTTTTGTAGACGCATACACACCCGAGTCCTACTTCCTCAAAAAGATTTTAGAAAAACAAGTAAAAAAAGCAGACGCAGTTATCACAAGTTCAAAAACCTTACAAAAGATGTTTGGTGGAACATGGATTCCAACTGGGCCAAATACAGACTATTTCAACCCAGAAAATTTTTCAGGAAAAAAGATACGTGAAGAGTTTCATCTAGAAGATAAAACAATCATTCTCTTCATGGGCACACCAAAAAAACACAAGGGTGTAGGAGAACTAATTCAAGCAGTAAAAGAGCTACAAAAAGAGAATGAATCTTTACATCTCCTTATCGTAGGTGCAGACAAAGAAAACCCCTTTGTACAAACCCTACAAGAAGAAAAGAGAATAACACTCGTAGGGTATCGAGATCACAAAGAAATGCCTTATTTTATCGCAGCAGCAGATATCGTATGCATTCCTCATAGAAATGAAAAAGCAGCAAACGCACAACTCCCTATAAAGATATTTGAACCAATGGCAATGGAAAAACCAGTCATCACAACAAAAACAACAGACATGGAAGAAATATTCCAAGATTGTGGTTTAGTTATTGAACCAAACTCTATTGAAGAATTAAAAAAAGCAATACAAACCTACCTCAACGATAAAGAACTAAGAAAAAGGCATGGTAAGAAAGCGCGTATAGAATGTATAAACAAATACTCTTGGAAAATTATGAAGAAAAAAACGCAAGAAGTATACGACTCACTCTAATCCTGAAAATCTTTCAGAAAAACAAGACAAGCATTCTTAAACAAGAATAAAGCTCAAAGAGTATGCTTCAAGAAGAAAAAGAACAAAAACAAAGAGAAACAGAAAACAAATTTAAAGAATATCTAGACCAGCAAAAGATTGCCTATTGGTATATTCAACAGGATATTGAAACCTTTTCTCCAGCACTAAGAACACATAATGTACAACGTCCAGATTTTTTCATTCTTCTTCCACATTTTGGATTCATCCTTATCGATGTAGAACACCGAGAACCATTAGAGAAATACAAAAAATTCTGTATAGATAACAAAGAAGCAACAAAATATAACAACTTACAAAAACTATTCAACATGCAAGTCTGGTATGCATTTTCAAATGAAAAAATACACTACACAACCTGGTATTGTATTCCTGTTGCAAAAGCTATAGAACTTCGAGAGAAATACCTCGTAAAAGAAAAGCAATACATCTCAACACCCATAGAAAGTTTTACACAACTATCTTGGGATGAAAAGATTACAAAACTCTTTCAAAAATAAAAAAGATCCTCACATAAAAGAAGAAATTATTTTCTATCTCAAATCTCCCACAAACTATATAAAGCCTAAAAAATTTCAATCGAACACAATGAAGCGAAGTTCACGAAGGTGGAAGAAAAAAGGCCAAATGAGATGGAAATGGCAGAGAAAACGTATGCGAAAAGAAAAAGCAAAACGTGCTCAAAGGAAATAAATCCCCTTCCTAACAAAAGCTTTAAATACAGCCTCTTAATTAAAGGAGGAAGAAGTTAAAAACTTCATAATGATGAGTACTTGATTGAACAATCAAGTATGAGGTATGGATACGAGTAGAGTTTAGTGAAATAAACAACTTGAAGTGTGTTATATTATAAATCCTTTAAGACAAATAAAAATTCTTGCGATAAATTGATACCCGTTGATCCTGCGGGAGATTGCTGCTATTAGGTTTCCATTTAACCATGCAAGTCATGGGGACTCTTCGGAGTCACCGGCGGAATGCTCAGTAACACGTCGATAATCTACCCTAAAGTCTGGAATAACCATGGGAAACTGTGGCTAATACCGGATAGAAAATTGATACTGGAACGTTCTTTTTTTGAAAGTTCCGACGCTTTAGGATGGGTCGGCGGCTGATTAGGTAGTTGGTGAGGTAATGGCTCACCAAGCCTCAGATCAGTACGGGCCTTGAGAGAGGGAGCCCGGAGAAGGACACTGAGAAAAGGGTCCTAGCCCTAAGGGGTGCAGCAGGTGGGAAACCTTTACAATACACGAAAGTGTGATAAGGGGAACCTAAGTGCTCGCCAGTGGTGAGCTTTTATCAAGCGTAAATACCTTGATGAATAAGTGGTGGGTAAGACCGGTGCCAGCAGCCGCGGTAACCCCGGCGCCACAAGTGGCAATCGCGTTTATTTGGCCTAAAGCGTCCGTAGTCGATAATGCCAGTCTTTTGTTAAATCCTTGTGCTTAACACAGGGGCCGCAAGAGATACTACATTGTTAGAGATCGGGAGGAGACAGAAGTATTCCTTGGGTAGCGGTAAAATGCGATAATCCTTGGAAGACTACCAATGGCGAAGGCATCTGTCTAGAACGAATCTGACGATCAGGGACGAAAGCTAGGGGAGCAAAAGGGATTAGATACCCCTGTAGTCCTAGCTGTAAACGCTGCAAACTAGGTGTTGCACATTCTTCGGGAATGTGCAGTGCCGGAGCGAAGGTGTTAAGTTTGCCGCCTGGGAAGTATGGTCGCAAGACTGAAACTTAAAGGAATTGGCGGGGGCGCGCTACAAGGAGTGGAACGTGCGGTTTAATCAGATTCTACGCCGTGAACCTCACCAAGAACGACGGCAGGATGAAGGTCAGATTAAAGGTTTTACCTGACAAGCCGAGAGGAGGTGCATGGCCGCCGTCAGTTCGTGCTGTAAAGTGTCCAGTTAAGTCTGGCAACGAACAAGACCTGTATCCATAGTTGCAATCGAGTCCTCCGGGATGATTGAGCACACTATGGAGACTGCCTGGGAAACAAGGAGGAAGGTGCAGGCAACGGTAGGTGGTATGCCCTGAATTTCTTGGGCTACACGCGCGTTACAATGGTAAGGACAATAGGATACAACTCCGAGAGGAGAAGTCAACCCCTGAAACCTTATCTTAGTTCGGATTGAGGGCTGCAACTCGCCCTCATGAAGCTGGAATTCCTAGTAATCGGGCGTCATCAGCACCCGGTGAATATGTCAACGTGCCTTGCACACACCGCCCGTCATTCCAGCCGAGCAGGGTTTAAGTGAGGCTTATGCTTCAGCATATTTCGAACTTAAGCTCAGCAAGGAGGGACAAGTCGTCACAAGGTAGCCGTAGGGGAACCTGCGGCTGGATCACCTCCTAATTTTTTTTTAAAAAAAAAATGATAATTTCAAGTATTTCACTAAGCGCTCAAAATTCCATACCTTAATCATACTTATGGGCCCGTGGCTCAGTCTGGTAGAGCACCTGCCTTGCAAGTAGGGGGCCTCGGGTTCGAAATGAATCCCCAATATTATGAGGATCCTCGGAAGTCCCGACGGGTCCATATCACAGTCACACAATGACAAAGTATTAATGCGGCGCATGTCCAAACGGAAATGTGCTAAGGATACGTAACCTCTTGAGAACCAAGGGGGATAAAAAATTACATTCAACAATTCGTATCATGCATAGGCAGGAAAAATTAAATAGTTACTACTAACGCCATTAGATGGAGGACTTGGTTCAAGACACTGATGAAGGGCGTGGCAAGCAACGAAAAGCTTCGGCGAGCCGCATGCGGGCATTGAACCGAAGATTCCCGAATGAGACTTCTCAGCAAAGCAGAAATGCTAAGGAACCTAGGGAATTGAAGCGTCTCAGTACCTAGAGGAAAAAAAATCAATCGAGATTCCGTAAGTATCAGCGAGAAAAAACGGAAGAGAGCAAACTGAATCTCCAGTAGGAATACTGGCAGAGATGTGGTGTTATAAGACTTATTTTTAGACCCCAACCTCAACACTTAAAGTTTTCTGGAAAGGAATACCACAGAGGGTGATAGTCCCGTAGAGGAATTGAGGAGGGCGTATAAGTATCTTGAGTAATGTACATTGGAAATTGTGCACGAATTTGGGAGACATCAACTTCCAACTCTAAATATGTCTTGAGTCCGATAGCTTATGAGTACCGTGAGGGAAAGTTGAAAAGAACTCGTGATAGAGAGAGAAAAGAACCTGAAATCTAATGGCTATGGTGAGATACGGCTCTACGGAGTTGTATCGTACGTTTCGAATAACGAGCCAGGGAGTTTATCTTAGTGGCAAGAGTAAGTCCGTTTTAACGACGTACTCGAAGGGAAACCAATTTCTCGCAGTTTACGAGGAGAGAGGTATGAAAATGCCTTGAGTCACTAGGGTATGACCCGAAACCGGGCGATCTAGTCGTGAGTAAGGTGAAGCCGCTCTATGGGTGGTGGAGGCCTGAAGACGTGCTACGTGCATGTGTTGTTCTAACTTGCGGCTAGGGGTGAAAAGCCAATCGAGCCCGGTTATAGCTGGTTCCTTCCGAAATAGGCCTAAGTCTAGTCTCGGTGGAGATAGTTGAAGAGGTAGAGCGACGGATTTGGGGGCTCGGGGGAGAAATCCCTCACCCCCTTGTCCAACTCCCAATTTTTCAACGTCGAAGAAGCCGGGAAACGGGGATGCTGGGGTAAACTTGCATTCCTAGAGGGGAACAACCCCAACTATGGTTAAGGTCCCTAAATATCAACTAAGTGTTAAAGGGTGAAAGGTGTTCATCACCACAGACAGCGGGGAGGTTGGCTTAGAAGCAGCCATCCTTTAAAGAAAGCGTAACAGCTCACCTGTCAAGGTCATGTGCCCTGAAAATGGACGGGACTAAGTTGATTACCGATACCATAGTCCTCCATACATGAGTATGGAGCGAGGTAGGAAGGTGTTCTGCGAGGGCAGAACTGCATTCGAGAGAGTGTGGGGACCTCGTAGAATTAAGAATCCTGGTAGTAGTAGGATCTATTTAAAGTGAGAATCTTTAAGATCGAAAGGGCAAGGGTTTCTCAGCAATGTAGTTCAGCTGAGAGTTAGTTAGTCCTAACCACAATCCTAACAGGAACTGTGGGAAAGGGAAAACGGTTAATATTCCGTTACTATATGGGTACGCGCGGTAACGCAAGCTTTGTTTCTGACGCTTCGGAATAGACTCACAAGTACCATCGTGCTTGTCAAAAAGAACGAATCAATGGAGTATCATAACGATGAGAAGTTGATTAAATCTTTGAGGAGCTCGCCTTTGCGAGTTGAGTTGATATCTGGAGCCAGTGAAAAAGGAACAGAGAAGGATCCCATATAACTATACCTAGATCCGGCACTGGTGTCCCTGCGTGAGAAGCGCAAGATCTGAGGGAGTAATCTTGTTTAGGGAACTCGACAAATTAGCCCCGTACCTTCGGTATAAGGGGTCCCTGCGATCGTTCTTGTATAAGTGCGATTACAGGGTTCAATAACTCGGGCGATCCGACTGTTTAACAAAAACATAACAAACTGCGAGCCAGAAATGGTATGTATAGTTTGTGACGTCTGCCCAGTGCTAGTACTTCAAACTCCGGTTCAACGGAGCTAAGAGCTAGTAAACGGCGGGAATAACTATAATTCTCTTAAGGTAGCGAAATGCCTTGTCGTTTAATTGACGACCTGCATGAAGGGCGTAACGAGATCGCTATTGTCCCAAACAAGATCCCCCCGAACATTACATTCTGGTGCAAAGTCCAGAGACTTCCAGTGGGAAGCGGAGACCCCATGGAACTTTACTGTAGCTTATTGTTGCGATGCGAGTTTTATTGTGTAGCGTAGGTGGGAGTTGCTACGTTCTGGTCGCTAGATCAGGAATAGACATCAATGAAACACCACTCTATAGAGCTTGCATTGCTCACTTTTGAAAGAAAGGACAGCAGTTGGTGGACAGTTTGGCTGGGGCGGCACCCAGCTGAAAAGATATCAGTTGGGCCCAAAGGTAAGCTCATCAGGTTCAGAAATCCTGAGTAGAGTGCAAGAGCAAAAGCTTGCCTGACTGTGTTTCGAACAGTAAGAAACGCAGCACCGAAAGGTTGGTCTAGCGAACCCCTGTGTCCCAATTGATGGGGGCCAGGTATGACAGAAAAGCTATCCTGGGGATAACTGAGTCGTCGCGCCTAAGAGCTCAAATCGACGGCGCGGCTTGCTACTTCGTTGTCGGCTCATCGCATCCTGGGCGTGCAGCAGCGCCCAAGGGTACGGGTGTTCACCGGTTAAAGCGGTTCGTGAGCTGGGTTAAGAACGTTGCGAGACAGTTTGTATGATATCTACTGGAAGTGCAAAAAGGTCTGAGAGGAAGGAGTATTTAGTACGAGAGGAACGGTACCTCGACGCCTCTGGTGTATCGGTTATCTGATAAGGTAGGCCGAGCAGCTACGCGTCAAGTCATAAGTGCTGAAAGCATCTAAGCACGAAAGATACCTCGAAAAGAGACCGAGAACTCCTGCAGAAGACAGGTTTGATGGGACTGGAGTGTACGCACCAAGCTTCGGCGAGGTGTTCAGCTCGCAGTTACCAATCGTTCGATTTTAACTAATTTTTTCCTGCCTATGCATGTTTTTTTTTACAATCATTCTAAAATTTCTACAAGAACAAAGTTATTACACCAGAGCTGCACAGATTTTACGAGGAGAAGGAAAAGAAAGAAACAAAAAGCGTCTTGAAGAGCAACTCGAAGGATAATGCCCTTTTTTTACAAAGGTCTTGACATAAGAGCAAATTTTCTCCCCTGAAGTTCCTCATCTCGAAAAGTTTGAATAACGGAGAATTGCAACTTTCTGTAGAACCCAATAACATTTTCAGGAGCAACAAGTTGTGCATGAGTACAACTGCTTTCTTCTAGATCCAAAACTCTAATAACAAGAGCTTCGCCATATGACCTTCCCCTATATTTCGGATCAACATATAAACGATCAATAAACAGTTGTGGGCCTAATACTTTTTTATGAATGAAATAATACCATAATGCTCCACCTACTACTTCTTCTGGTGTTTCA
>SICW01000017.1 GCA_009691355.1 Candidatus Woesearchaeota archaeon | reverse complement strand
CGATAGCAAGCAAGAAGTAAAGGAGCATACAATTTTTGTTTCCCACAATAAATATTAATCCGAGAAGCAGAAGCATTATAGGATCCATCCCCATCTATAACACCTGCAAGAAAAGAATAAAGAACCTCATCAGAACATCGTAAGAAGAGATATTCTAAAGAAGATTGAAGATGCAAAATACTTCGAGCAGCAACTTTAGAGCAAACAGTATAAGCATTGCACTGAGAAGATCCCTGAATTGGTCTGCCACGAATAATTCCACTTGAAGCTTTTTTTGGATAAACAAGCACTTGTTTACCAGAAAACTCCGATAAATAAGACACAACAGTAGAAATAAACTCTTCCTTTTCAGGAATTTCTTTTTGAACAAAAGTAATTTTACCTCTTCTCTGAGTGAGTGAAACAGAACCATCTGTTAACAACGCACCTAAAAGATAGGCTATTTTCGTGTCAAAAGGAAGATTTTCAGGTAAGGAAGGAATTTTTTGAGCAATAACAAGCATTTCCTTTGCATCTAAAACTTCCTGTATGCTTTTAGAAACTAATTCTCTCCCAGAGTAAGTAAGCATCTTATGATCAGGAGTTAAGGTCAGGGTATTCCCCTTCATTTTGCCAGTCTGGCTAGATTCAATAACAATAGCAGAAGCTCGACGCTTCATCTTAGCAATAATAGGTCTCCACTCTACTTTCAATGTTTTTCTATTAAGGGAGGGAACAAAAAAAGGCTGATCAGAAAGGTAAAGATCCTTCATTGTCAAAAAACCTTGGTCAGTTAAAACCAGAGTTTCACCAGAAAAACATGTAGATCCACCAGCATCTGTAACAATTGCATTTGCTCGTTCCATTGCTGGCACGTGATCAGGGGTTGTCATTCGTGCAACGAGTACATCACCCTTTTGCACCTTTTTCAAATCAGAAACATCATGCACAATGACCACTTTTCCTTTTCCAATTCCAGGTGAAGAAGGAATACCTGAAACAAGCAAAACAGCATCTTTAATTTCAATTTCGCAAGGAGCATTGACAATGACTTGTTTTTCTTCTTTTTTTGCAACAAGTTGTTCTTCTCTATTAGATTCTTTTTTCTTCCCAAGTGTTGTAATTGCCCTGGTCTGAGTAATATAGACACGTGTTTTTTCTACAGCAAATTCAATATCTTGAGGTTTTTTATAATGCTCTTCTAATTTCACAGCATACTCAGCAAGCTTCTTTATATCTTGAGCATGTAAACAATCTTCTTCTTGACGAGCAACAGGCACATCCACTTTAATTGTCGTCATTTTTTCTGTATCTCGTATATACATCCATGTTTTTTTTGCAATAATTTTCTTTGTAACAACAAACCCTTTTTTATTCACATTATATTCATCAGGAGTAATAGAGCCAGAAACCACTGCTTCACCTAAACCATAGGAAGCTTCAATCAGAATTTCATTTGGATCTTGTGTCACTGGATTCACGGTAAACATAACACCAGCAACATCTGAGTTCACCATTTTCTGCACAACAACAGCAATGAACACTTTTTCATGTGCAAAATGATTTTTAACTCGATAATACATTGCTCGAGCAGTATACAAAGAAGCCCAACATGCTAAGACCGCAGCAAGTAAATTTTTTGGTCCTTTAATATTCAAATAACTCGCCATCTCACCAGCAAAAGAAGCTTCAGGCAAATCTTCAGCCGTGGCAGAACTTCGCACAGCAACATATCCTGGCTCTCTTCCCTGCATAATCAAATCTTCAGCTTTTGTTCCTCGTATAGAAGGATCAATATTCATATGTTCATATGCTTCAAGAATGACTTGTCTAATTTGCAAAGGCAAGGGCGTAGAAAGAATCAAACCCTGGATTTCTTTTTCTGCAGCCTGTAGTCTATCATTATCATCTACATCTAGATCTTTGAGTATTGCAAATATTTTCGTATCAATACCCGTGACATGAATAAAGTGTTTAAAAGAAAAAGTCGTGACAATGAAACCAGGTGGAACAGGTAAACCCAGATTATACATTATCCCTAAATTATTTCCCTTACCACCAGTTAAAGGAAGAGAATTCTCATCAAGATCTGAAAACCATGCAATATACTTTTCTATACGTATTCACCCCAATAGATATATTCAAAGGAAGAGACTTTATAAATCTTTTTACACCTTTCTAAAAATCTTTCAACTTTTTCTAAGAAAGCTTTATTAAAACCGTTTCTGTAAGAAGAAGTATGAAACAACGAGCAAAATATCTTCTAAGCATCGCAGGTTTTATTGGAGCCTTACTAGGAACAATTATTGCTGTGGTGATGCTTTCACAAGAAAAATATGGAATTGCAGCAGCTGGAGCAGCACTTTTAATGGCAGGAATACTTTTTCTTGCCTTTTCCTTTGAGGATTAAAATGGATAAAACTATTGAGAAGAATATTCTAGATCTGAGATACAACAAATACCTTCAATATCTTAATATCTCTGCTGCGGCAATCTTATCCTACTGCATAGCTATCATCATTGCAGTCTTCACAAATCAATTGCAAATGAAAGAAGTATTTATGTTTGTAATAGTTTCAACATTTTTTAGCGGAACAATCAGCTTCATAATTTTCAACATCAAAGGAAAACTAAAAAATATAGAAAAAGAAATCAAAAGTCTTACTTAAACCCTTTGCAAAACACCCTGCATAGGCTCAGAAATAAATTTTTCTTCCATAAGCTGTTGCAAACAATCTTTGACAATCATTTCGCCTAAGCCCATCTCTCCAGCAATGTCAAACACCTTATGAGAAAACACCGACCGGCTTTCTAAGGTTAATTTTTCAATAATAGCTCTTATACTTGTTTTTGTATCCTTCGTCACTTACCACCACCCCTTTTTGAAAAAACAAAACTCTAGTGCTATACAAACCCATTTTCTTTATATATCTTTAGAAAGGAAAATATACATTTCAAAATATAGGTTTAATGGAAAATAAATCTTTATAAGCGAAATTTTTGGCAAGTGACAACTCCTAACGAAGTGACGCAACTTCTTGAGAAGAAGACTTTGACCTACAACCTTTCTCTAGTGCATCTAAGACAATATGGTCATACATTTCTGATGGAGGAAGTGGAAAAGTAAAAGGAGTAACCTGCTGCCAATACGAAAGTTGCGTATGCTCTGAAATCAAAGCAAGTAAAGTAAAGTTAGAATGTGTAACACTCTCTTGTAACTGCCTAAGGTCTCGTGCAGTAGAGTCTGCAACCAAAACAACAAATCGTTGTGCATCTTCTCTCCAATCTTCATTGGAAGCTTTTCGTAAGGCATAAGGATAAGCTTCAGGACTATCACCACCTCCAGAAACAAGAAGATGTTCTACAGCTTTGTAAGAAAGATCCGGAGAGGAAGAAAAAGCAGATACTAAAGTATAAGGTGAATCAGTAACACCACCATACACAGGAAAATCAGCAACCGTTGCAAATGCAAAACGTACATCTTTACACTGGGCTTTAATTCCACGAAGCAAGCGCATACCTGTTTGTCGTGCAGATGCAAGCGTACTTTCCATGGAACCTGTAACATCATACAAGAAAAGAATATCCAAAGAAGAACAACTCACTGTATCTTGAAGTTTTTTTTCTAAAGGGGGAAAAAGATCAGGTACCAGAGTCTGAGGAAAGTAATTAGGTAAAACTAGTTCTTTTTCTAAAGGAACAGAGAGTATAGGCTCTCCAGCAAATGCAGAAGCAATAAGCAAAGGAAAAAAATATCTCATAATGATAAAAATCTATTATCTATTTATAATGATTTCTTCAAAAGAAAACATTTGTTTGAAAATCTTTCAGGATTTCTAAAACATTTGCGGAAATTTTGTGTAAAAATTTTTGAATAGAATACTACTAAGGAAGAATACACTGGAGTCGCCTAATCTAGTATGGCAAGGATCTCAAAAGCCTTTAGCTTTGCGGGACTAAAGGTCTGAGTAAACCCTGTTCTCCACCACGAGATATCTGGGTTCAAATCCCAGCTCCAGCGTATAACACTCTTGAAGCATATAAAACTTACGAAAAGAAAAAAATAAGAAAAAAAATTATTTCTTTCTTCTCTTGGAAGGAGTCTTTCTCATAAGAAGATAAAGAACAGCCAAAAGAGAAAAGAGCAACAAGCAAAACAAAAAAGACACTAGTAAACCTACCCATACCCAAGCAAAGAACAAAAGCATTTATTAAGTATTCTACTCACAAAAAAAGCCAGAAACTATTTAAAGATTCTACCCCTTTTAAAAAATATGGACGAAGATATTGCTAATTTTTCTATAGAACAAGCACGAAAGCTTGGTGCAAGTTACGCTGAAGCTCGCCTAGAAAGCACCACTGCAAATTCTCTCGTCATGAAGAACGGCACAATAGAAGCATCTAGTTTTGATAGCTTCGAAGGTATAGGCATACGTTTTATCATCAACAAAAAACTAGGCTTCGTATCTACAAATGAACTCACAAAAAAGAGAATTTCAGAAATACTCGAAAAAGGATTAAAAATCACAAAAGGAACAAAAAGCTTAGGTGAAAACACTCAACTTTCCAAAGAAAAAGCCCAGCAAGCAAAATACGAAGTAAAACAAAAAATACAACTTGCAGATATTGGTGTCGAACAAAAAATACAACTCTTGCAAGATGCAGAGAAAGCAATCCAAGATACAAAAGTGTCTGTACCTTCTCGCTACGTAGTGCTAAGTGACACAGACTGTACAGAATATTTCACAAACTCTGATGGTGCAAAGATTCTCGCACATGTACCAAAAATGAATTTCTATTATTTCCTAACAATCAATGCCAATCAAAAAGTCACGCAACGATATTGGGTATATGGTGCTTCCGGTGGTTGGGAGCAAGTACTCAAATGGAACATTCCAAAAATATTCACAGAAGAAGTCACCAGCATGAGTAACATCTTAAAAAAAGGAATCAAAACTCCTCAAGGTGTCATGCCCATTGTCTGTGGTCCACAAGTTTCCGGAATTATGGCACATGAAAGTTGCGGTCATCCCTTTGAAGCAGACCGTATTCTTGGAAGAGAAGCTGCACAGGCAGGAGAATCATACGTACAACTCGCAATGAAAGGAAAAAAAATGGCTTCCTCCATTGTCAGCATTGCAGATGATCCAACCATTACAAATAGTTATGGCTATTTCCTTTATGATAATGAAGGAGTAAAAGCACGAAGAAAATTACTCATTAAAGATGGAAAAGTAAACGAATTCCTCCAAAACAGAGAAACAGCTTTTGAACTCAAAACCAAAAGCAATGGCTCCTCTCGTGCCTCAGACTTTGAAAAAGAACCCATTATTCGAATGTCAAATACCTTCATGCTTCCTGGAGATTACAAAGAAGAAGAGCTTTTTGAAGGAATCAAAAAAGGAATCTACATGAAAAACTTCATGGAATGGAATATTGACGATAGAAGGCTAAACCAAAAATACACAGGAGCAGAAGCATATCTCATTGAAAACGGAGAAATTTCTACACCCGTAATAAGTCCAATTTTAGAAGTATCCTCTTTAAAGATGTATCCAGCAATAGATGCAATGGGAAAAAACCTGGAATTACACGCAGGTGACTGTGGAAAAGGTGACCCCATGCAAGGAATTCCAGTAACTTTAGGTGGACCAAGTATACGACTTCAAGGTTTAAGGATAAAATGAAACACGAAGAAATCACACAGTTCCTTTTAGAAGAACTCAAAAGAAAAGGAGCAGATGATGTAGTTCTACAGCTAGGCTGCGGAGAAACAACTCTCATTAAATTTGTCAACAATAAGATTTCTACAACCAAAACATGGGAAAGCACTAACCTGAGTATCTTTGCAACAAAGAATCAAAGGATTGTCACAAGCTCCTTAAGAACATTTGACAAAGAAACTGCAAAGAAATGTGCTGAACATATCCTGAAAAGCCTAAGCAAAATGCAAGCAAACAAAGACTACCAAGGCATTGCACAAGGCCCATTCAAATATAGAGAAGAAAAAGAATGCTATGATCCTAAAATAGAATCACTTAGTGAAGAAATGGTAGATATGGTCAAGCAAGCAATAGACATTGCAAAGAAAAAAACAAAACGTTGCTCTGGCACATTAGAAAAAACCTCTGGACAGTCTTATTTACTAACATCAAATAATGTCCAAGCAAGAGAAAAGGGTACAGGCCTCTACTTTGCTATACGAACCTTAATTGATAAAAATAGCTCCGGCTATGGCTCTTGTGTATCCCGTATGAAAAACAAAATAAAGATACAGCAAGCAACAGAGCATGCAACACAAATCGCACAACTATCCAAAGGCCCCAAGATAGCAATGTCTGGCAATTTTGATGTGATCTTTGCACCACATGCAATCTCTGCAATTGTAGATCGTTTCGCAGATAACGCATCAATCTTCTCTGTAGAATCAGGATTATCATGTTTAAAGGATCAACTCGGAAAAACAATAGCCAATCCTTTAGTAAATATATATGATGATCCTACAATTACAAATGGCTATGGATCAACTCCTTATGATGCAGAAGGAACACCTACACAAAGAACAAGTATTATAGAAAAAGGTGTTTTCAAAAATTATTTGCATAATGCATCCACAGCAAAGCGCTACAAAGTCAAAAGCACAGGAAATGCAGGACTTATTTCACCTCGAGCATTTAGTCCAGTACTCAAAGAAGGGAATTATAGCAAAGAAGAACTCTTTAAAGAAATAAAGAAAGGAATTTACATTACTAACGTCTGGTATACTCGTTTCCAAAATCATGAGACAGGAGACTTTTCTACTATTCCTCGTGATGGTGCATTCTACATAGAAAACGGAAAAATAAAGAAACCATTGAAAGATATTCGTATCTCCGAGAATATGCTTAAAGTACTAAAGAATATTTCTGCATTAGGAAAAGAAGCAACACAAATAAAAAGTTGGGAAGTAGAAACACCTACAACGGTACCGTATACTCTCATTAAGAATGTGAATATTACAAAGCCGAATTAATGCTTCCATAAACCTTTTAAAAGAAATAAAGAAAAAAGCCTTATGAAGAAGCTCAAAATAGGCTATGTTCTCTCATACTTTCACCCATTTAAAGATGGCACAGAAAATAACTGTCTCTATTTAGCTACCCAGATGGTAAAGCTAGGTCACGAAGTGCATGTTTTTACATCAGATAGAAGAGACGAACAAGTTTTAGAAGAAAAAGAAGGGATAATCAATGGTATTCATATTCATCGAAGTAAAACGTGGTGGAGATACAAGTATTATCTTGAAATGAATCCAGGAGTAATTAGATCTATTCTCAAATATGATCTTGATGTGTTACACATCCACAGTTTCGGCTTTATGATGTATGACATAGCATTTATTCTCAAACGTTTGCGTGGGGATAAAACAACTATTATCAACACGCCTCACGGACCTTTTATGTCTTTAGACAGCTATCCCTGGTGGCAAAAGGCATTGAAAGAAATATTTACAGTTATAGAGATGCCAATTAACTGGATGTACGATGGAGTTATTCAAGTGAACACAGAACAGTGGAAATGGATTACAAAATCAGGAGTATCACAAAACAGAATTCACTTTGTTCCAGATGGAATCCCACAGGAGCGTTTTAGAAAAATAGACAATAAAGAATTTATCAAAAAACATAATCTCCAGGGAAAATTAGTTCTATGCAATCTCGGAAGAGTTTTAAAATATAAAGGCCAAGATGATATTATCAAAGCACTTCCAGATATTGTAAAGAAATATCCAAATGTAGTCTTTCTTTCTATGGGAAAAGACCATGGCTTACTTGAAGAATGCTTAAGACTTGCTAAAGAACTCAAAGTAGAAGACCATGTTCGTTTCTTAGGAATGGTTTCGGAAGACGAAAAACTCCAAGGCTTAGATGCAACAGATATTTTCATCCTTTCTAGTGAGTGGGAAGCCTTTGGCATTGTTACATTGGAAGCAATGGCACGGAAAAAATCAGTCATTTGTACAGATTGTGAAGGAAGTTTATACTTAGTGAAACCAGAAAATGGTCTACTCTATCATTATGGAGATGTAGAAGGATTAAAGAAAGCGATACTTGAACTCATGAGGAATACAAAACTTCGAAAGAATATGGAAAAAGAAAACTACAAGAAAGCTATAGAGCTCACCAATGAGTCCATCGCAAGAAATTACCTCGAACCTCTCTATTACAAACTCCAAAGAAAATGATCTCTATAATTGTAACGGCATTTAAGGAAGAAAAAACAATAGGAAAATGCCTAGAAAGTATTCTATCTCAAAAAACAAAAGAGAAATATGAAATTATTGTTGCCTGTCCTGATGAAGAAACTAAGAAAATTGCTTTGAGTTACAAAGGAGTAAAGCACTTTCAAGACCCTGGAAAAGGAAAAAGCTTCGCATTAAACCTCCTATTCAAAAAAATAAAAGGGGATATTCTTATTTTCACCGACGGAGATGTGTATCTTGATGAGAATGCAATTGCAGAAATAATCCAAAAGTTTCAAGATCCAAAAGTAGGTTTTGTAGGTGGGCGAGTAGTTTCACAAAATGAAAAGAACACCATGTTAGGATACTGGAGCCATCTCCTTGCAGACATAGGTGCACACAGAACACGCCTCAAGAGATCAAACAGAGAAGAGTTTTTTGAATGTTCTGGCTATCTTATGGCAATGCGCTCTGGAATCATAAAAGAAATTCCTCTAGATGTTGCAGAGGATTCTATTATGCCGTATTACTTTTTCAAAAAAGGATATAAAATCAAATATGCAGAACAGGCAAAGGTGTTTGTAAAGAACCCTACTGAATTTCGCGACTGGCTAAAACAAAGAAAACGAACTGCAAAAGCACATACAAAGTTAGATATCTACGAACCAGATTTTCCAAAGATGAAATCCTTTAAGAATGAAATAGTAGAAGGGTTTTTTCCCATCTGGAGCTATCCACGAACACCAAAAGAACTCTTCTGGACACAAGCACTTTGCCTTGCACGTCTTTACATGTGGCTTTCTCTGAAATATGAAGAAAAAGTAAAGAAAAAGAGTTATATCGACGGATGGGACAGAGTAGAGTCTACAAAATAGGGGTCTCACATCCATAAACCTTTTAAAACAAATTTTGAATAATTGCCTCTATGAGGATCACAGCAAGGGCGCCTATTAGACTAGAATTTGGAGGTGGAGGAACAGATATTCCATCCTACTCTGACCGTTATGGAGGTTGTGTTCTCAGTGCAACAATAAACAAGTATACCTACGCAAGCCTAAGACCTACACATAACACTGAATTAAAGCTTATTACCACAGAAACAAACGATTCTCTTCTTTTCAAAGATGCAAAAGATCTTGCTTATAATGGTGATCAAGACCTCATCAAAGCAGTCATAAAAAGAATGAAAATAAATTATGGCTGTGAAATTGCTTTTCGATCAGAAGCTCCACCTGATTCTGGTCTAGGCAACGGTGCAACAGCAGCAGTAACCATGGTCGGCGTGTTCAATCAACTCAGATACGAAAACAAGCTCAATGATTACGAAATTGCAGAAACAGCATATGACACCATGAAGTATGAGTTAGATATTCAAGGAGGAAAACAAGCTTTCTATTCCAGTGTATTTGGAGGATTCAATTTCATAGAATTTCAAGAAAATGGTTTTACCAGAGTCAACAAAGTAAAAATAAAACCACAAACCATTGCTGAGTTAGAAAAGCACCTTCTTCTAGTATATCTTGGAAAAAGAGAAAAAGTAGAAAGTTCACAAGCTATTCTCAAAGAACAAGAAGTAAATTATGGCCAAGGAGAAAAACTTTCAATCCTAGAACAATTAAAAGGATTAGCACAAGATATGAAAGACCGTCTTGAGCATAATGACCTCACCAGTTTTGCACAAAAAATGGATCTCGCATTCCAGATAAAAAAGAAACTCAATCCAAGTATAACAAGTCCAAAAATTGAAGACATTTCTGAAGTTGCAAAGAAGAATGGAGCGCTTGCAACAAGGATCCAAGGATCCGGTGCTGGAGGGCACTTATTAGTATTCTGTGATTGGAACAAAGAGCATGTCATCTCAAAAGCACTCTTAGAAAAAGGAGTAAGCTGTATTCCCTTTTCTTTTGTCAATCAAGGCCTAGAAGTCTGGGAAGGCAATGACTAATGGAAGAGCGAATAAAAAGAGAACTAACTGAAGCATCTTTAGTGACACAATCCTTAGTAAATAATCATATTGCCGATATTAAGAAAGTTGTAGAACTCGTTATTCAAGCATACAAAGAAGGTGGAAGAGTTGTCATGCTTGGAAATGGTGGAAGTGCCGCTGATGCACAGCATATCGTGGCAGAACTTGTTAACTACCTATACATGCCAGGAAGACCTATGCTTGATGCCCTTTCACTTACAGTAAATACTTCTGTTATGACCGCAATTGGAAACGATATAGGATATGAAAATTTATTCTCACGTCAGATTGAATCTTTAGTTACAGAAAAAGACGTTGTGATTGCAATTAGCACATCTGGAAATTCTCCAAATGTTCTAAAGGCAATAGAAGCCGCAAAGAAAGTCAATGCAAAAATTATTGGATGGACAGGAAAAACTGGCGGGAAAATGGCTTTAATAGATATGGATCTTCTCATTAAAATCCCCTCTACAGATGTTGCAAGAATTCAAGAAGCACATATGAAAATAGGTCATATTATGTGCAGCCTTGTGGAAAAAGAGTTGTTTCAAGATAAAAGATTCAAGTAACTATGGAAACGATCACAACAAAATGTCCTGCACGAATTAGCTTTGGCAATGGTGGAGACACAGATTATTATACTAAAGAGATAGGCTGGGGTTGCGTGATAAATGCAACACTCAGCACATTATTTTTTGAGTGCCAAATTCCAAATATAGAAGAAAGAGCAATCATCTATAATGACCTAAATACAAATACTTCTGAAAAAAATATTCTTCAAAATTTACGTCTCGAAGGAGATAAACTAGACCTCATAAAGGCAACAATTTCTTATCTCAATCCATACTTCAAGAAATCAATTATTATCAACACAAATATTCCGAAAGAATCTGGTCTAGGTGGATCTTCTACACTAAATATCGCAGTAGCTTTAGCACTTCTCAAAGAAAAAGGAGAACTCACAAACGCAGAAGAACTTGCAAAAATAAGTTACCATATTGAAAGAAAAATTCTCCAAATAGAAGGGGGATATCAAGACCAATGGGCTGCAGCCTATGGACGAGGAATCAACCTTATGATTTTCAAGAATAAAAGAGTAGAAGTCATCCCCATTAAAATCTCTTCAGATATACTCAAAAAACTAGAGGAAAATTCACTATTAGTGTATTTTTCTCAAAGAACTGATTCTGGAAAAGAAATTCATAAAGACCAAGAAAAAAAATTAAAAGAGAATCCAGAAGAGAAAAGGAATATCCTTATAGAAAAACGAGAGAATACTATGAAGATTAAAGATTACCTCGAAAAAGGTAATCTAGAGAAATTTGCAGAATGTTTAAACAAAGATTGGGAATTAAAACAAAAACTGAGTGCAAAAATTATGGTCCGTGATGAAATTTACAGAATAGCTATGGAAAATGGAGCATTAGGTGGTCGCCTCTGTGGAGCCGGTAGTGGGGGTGCGTACTATTTTTATTGTAAAGAGGGGAAAAAAGAACAAGTATTAACTGCAATCAAACCATTCATTCAAATGCAAATGCCTTTCAAGATTCAACGAGCAGAAGAAAATGGGAGTTGGTATCAAACATGAAATATATCTTTCTTGACCGAGATGGGATAATTAACGAAGATACAGGATATGTCTATAGAAAAGAAGATTTCCATATTATTCCTGGAGTCATAGAAGCTATAAAAATATTAACCAATAATAACTACAAGATAATAATTATAACAAACCAAGCAGGTATAGGAAGAGGGTTATATACTGAAGTAGATGTAGAAAATTTACACAACTATTTTCAAGAAGTCCTTAAATTAAATAACCTCAAAATTGAAAGATTCTATTTCTGTCCACATCACCAAGAAAAAGGAATAACCCAAGAGTATAAGCAAGATTGTTCATGTAGAAAGCCAAAACCAGGAATGATCTTACAAGCACAAAAAGACCTCAACATAAGTAACCTCTCAGAATATTTTTTTATCGGAGATAAAGGTTCAGATATTAAAGCAGGAAAAGCTGCAGGATGTAAAACCATTTTAGTAAAAGGGCAATATTATACTGGTAAAGAAAATCCAGATTATATTACACAGAATTTATATACCGCAGTAAAGGAAATCGTGCTACAATGAAATTATTCATAAACGCAGGAGGCAAAGGAACACGCCTGTACCCTATTACTAAAGATGTTCCTAAACCAATGCTCCCTATTTTTGGAAAACCTATCCTTGAAAGATTAGTAGAATGGGGAAAAGAAAATAAAATAACCGAAATAATAATTATGTCCGGATATAAAGCAGAGGCTATAGGAGAATACTTCAAAGATGGAAAAGACTTTGGAATTCCTATAAAGCATTCTATCGAACCTTACCCCTTAGGAAGTGGAGGCCCAATTAAATTTGCAAAGCAACATATTGACGGACCATTCTTCTATATTTCAGGCGATCAAATTTGCACAGTAAACTTAACAAACATGCTAGAGTTTCATAAGCAAAATAATGCCGATATGACTATTTATGTCAATGAGACGGAACATCCAGAAGACTCAGATACATTACGAGTAAACACAGAAGGGAAAGTAACACAGTTCCTCACAAAGTTCGAACCTAAAGATCCTAAAGATAATCTTAGTAACAGAGGATTATGTATCATTGAACCTAAAGTTCTCAATCTAATGGATAAAGAGATATTCAATTTTGAAAATGAAATTTACCCTAAAATGCTTCAACATGGAATGAGATTATATGCCTATCAAACAAATGAATTTATGGAAGACATGGGTACTCCAGAACGCTTAAAAAAGTGTGAAGAATTTCTCCAAAGTAAAATGGAACGAGTTCTTGTAACAGGAGCCTGTGGAATGATGGGCCAACACCTACTTCCTCTTCTCTTAAAAAAAGGGAATTATAACATCCTAGGAACCTATTTCAGGCCTACAACAAACATCAAAGAGCTTCCTAAAGAAGTAAAACTTAAAGAACTGGATGTACGAGATTACAGAGCAGTGCTCAAAGTCATGGAAGAGTTCAAACCAGATAAGATTCTCCATTTAGCAGCACAAAGCTATCCTACTGTTTCTTTAGACGAACCTCAATACACAGTAGATACAAACATAAAGGGAACGATTAACATCTTCGAAGCAGTTCGTTATCTTAAACTTAATCCAACAGTTCTCGTTGCATGTTCAAGCGCAGAATATGGCTTTGTTGATGAAAAGGACGTACCAATCAAAGAAACACAACCCCTCCTACCATTACATCCTTATGGTGTGAGTAAAGTAGGGCAAGACCTTCTTTCCTATCAATATTACAAAAACTATGGAATACGAACCCTACGTGCACGTATCTTCAACACCACAGGTCCAAAAAAAGTAAACGATGTCTGTGCAGATTTTACAAAGCAAGCTGTTCTCATAGAAAAAGGATTACAAGAAAATAAGCTCTACATTGGGAATATTGACACAAGACGAGCAATTACCGATGTGCGTGATATGATTGAAGCATTCTTACTCCTAATGGAAAAAGGAGAAGCAGGAGAAGTCTACAATATCTCAGGAGAAAAAGCCTACCTAATCAAAGATATTCTTGAAATGATTCTCAAAGAAACAAACATTAATCCGGAAATCATTGTTGATCCAAAA
>SICW01000016.1 GCA_009691355.1 Candidatus Woesearchaeota archaeon | reverse complement strand
GTGTCTTTTTTCTTCGAACCTCTTCCCATAACGTAAGGTGAATTTACTCCAGTAATAATGGTCATGACACGAAGTTTTCCTTTCATATCCCCAGAGATTCTTGCTCCCCAGATAACGTTTGCATCTTCATCTAATGCTTGGGTGATAAAGTCTCCAACTCTGTTTACTTCATCAAGAGTTAAATCATCCCCACCAGCTACGTGAATCAATGCACCGGTTGCACCTTCATAACTGACTTCCAGTAATGGATTAGACAAAGCTCTTTTTACAGCTTCTTCTACTCTATTTTGTGAATCAGATTCTCCAATACCAATAACAGAGACGTCACCGTTGGACATAATTGCTTTTACATCTGCATAATCTAAATTGACTAAGGATGGAACTGCAATGATTTCTACGATTCCTTTAATCATGGTAGAGATTAATTCGTTTGCTACAGCGAATGCTTGTTGAATGGGTAAATTCCCTGCAATTTTGACTAGTCTGTTGTTATCAATAACAATAACTGTATCACAGATGTCTCTTAATTGTTGTAAACCATATTCTGCTTTTTCAACTCTTGCACGTTCAATTTCAAAGGGCATAGTTACTGTGCCAATAACAATTGCTTTCTCTTCTTTTGCGAGTTGTGCAACTACTGGAGCACATCCTGTTCCTGTACCACCGCCCATACCAGCAGTGATGAAGACCATATCTGTACCACGAAGAATTTCTTTGAGTTCTCCTAGTTGCTCTTTTGCAGCTTCTCTTCCTTTCTCTGGAAATCCACCACAACCTAACCCTCTTGTAAGATCTCTACCAATTAGAATCTTTTTATCTGCTTCTACAAGATCTAAGTGTTGTTTATCTGTGTTGATTGCGACAATTTCTGCTCCTTGAATACCTTTCTTAAAGAGCCAATTTGTAGCGTTTGTACCACCACCACCACAACCTATGACTTTGATGTTTGCCTGCCCTATTTCTACTTGATGACTAGGTGTTTCAACATTTTTTAATGCGTTTTCAATTAAAGAACCAAATACGTTCATTTTCTTTCCTCCTTTGGATAATTCTACAAGCAGTTGCTCCACTCATTTATAAGGATTATTATACTCTTGGAGCCATTCTAAAAAATTGATGTTGTGAAATGAAAGATTGAGTTTAGAAAATTACATAGCGACATAAGGCCCAATAGAATTTTCTTCATCAACCTCTTCTTTTTCCATATGTTCTAGGTTCTCAACAAACCGTAAAAACTTTTTACGCATGTGTCTTTATAAAGAAAAAGTCTTTTTAAAGATATGTATAGTTGTACTTATAGGTTGGGAGTGAAAATGAGTCTTTTTTTATGGAACACTTTCCTTTGTTTTGCCTTTTCTTCTTTGTAGTAGTGGCTTTCCATGGTGATATGAAGGAAAGAGTATATAAGTTCGTGAAAAATTATTTTTGTATGTCACAAATAAGAAGAGACCTTCATTCACATATTGGGATGCGGCTCTATTTTCCGGAGCATAATATGACCTATGAAATAGAAGGATATATACCTCTAGAGGTAGGACAGACGCTTACTATTACAGAAGATTTTGAAACGGCATTTACACATAAATATAAAAGTGAAGACTGGGAACCACCCACAGGAAACTATGTGGTGCACGCTATAGATTCTCCTACATTGTATAGATATAATCGTTATCATGTTCCGGATAATGGAAATAATAACTGGATGCGACTTTCTCAAAGAGTTACTTTAGCTAAAGCAAGACTGACTGATGCAGAAGAACCGTTTTATCTTTAGTTCCAAAAAATTATTTTCTTCTTAAAACATATATGCCAGCTCTTTGATAGGCGACTTCTACAAAATGTGTATCTTCAAGATCTTCACCATCCCATATGACATCAAAGATCTCTTCTCTTGTTAACGGAATCATATTGAAAAAAACTAAAGAATTCCTATATAAGAGTATGTTTACTTCGTATCTACTTCTACTGCAGATCTTCCAGGTAACTTTGGATTTGCAGAGAGTAATGCTTTACGTGCACTTGGAATTCCTTCTTTGTTACAATAGACACAGAAAATAGGCGTACCCACTTTGAGTTGTGCTGCAAGGCCCATAGCTCGTCCAAAAGAACGCTGCATACCAGTCTGCATACGGTCAGCTCCAGCACCGGTAATCATCTTGTTTTCTCTTAAGACGTGGTGAGGGTAACTTCGCACTTGCATATGGTAATCTCTTCCTAAAGCCTTTGTTAATCTTCGTACTACGGATGTTCTTGCAGATTCAAGAGCATTGTGACGTACCTGAATTTTTTCTTTAGAAACTAAATAGACTTTATGAGGAAAGGTTCTTTTGTTATCCCCAAAGTTAAACTTTACTAGTTTGTTTGTAGGTACAGCTTTAATGTATCCCTTTACTTTGAAACGTGATTTTCTTGTGTATGCTCTTTTAACTTTCCTATAACATTTAAATTTTCTTTCTCCCATTTTACATCACCTTTACTTTTTGTCCTAAACTTTGACCTGGAAGACTTCGTTCGAAGATTGCACGGATGCAGCCACTGTTTCCATGAGCTGCTCGAATTTCTCCAGAAATCTCTTTTCCTGTCTCTGTTGTGAAAATTACTTTTTTGCCAACATATTTTGTTGCTTTCTCACGTGAATCAACGCTCATCATACTAATAATGATGTGTTTCGTATTTTGATGTGCTCTTGCACGTCTGAAATTGTTAATTATGCCTTCCATAGTATTTCTATATCCTCACCTATAATAGTCTTTAAAGACTCTAAAGTTGTTGATTTTAGGATCTTCTCATGAGGCAATTTTATGCTCTTTATATACTTT
This sequence comes from Candidatus Woesearchaeota archaeon, assembly GCA_009691355.1. Lineage (GTDB taxonomy): Archaea > Nanobdellota > Nanobdellia > SCGC-AAA011-G17 > GW2011-AR17 > JAGVZZ01. The sequence continues at coordinate 11,478 of SICW01000016.1, read as the reverse complement.
TCGTACTCACTAGGATCACTTTTTTTCACATTTTGAAGGCTTCCGTCTTTTTCAATGGATGCAATCCATATCTCTTCTCGTTTGTTTGTATCCTTTACGATAAAAGCAACTTCTTTTAGGAACGTGACTTCTCCAAGCTTATCTGCGTATCTTAGGATCAGTTTTGCTTTACTCACTTCAATAGCTTGTTTCCTATCAAGCATGTCTAAAAGTAGTCGAATGTATTCCCTTGCATCTCTGCGCACCTTATTGATCTCTTGTTTTGTAAGTTTTTTTGCGTCAAAATCTTTCTTTGCCTTGATTACATCTTCAAGCATCTTATGATACTTCATAGGAACTTTCTCTTCTTCGCAGACGTGTTTTGCAAAGAGCTGGGGAATTTTTTGTAAGGAAATATTCTTTACTCCAAGGCTCAGAAGAAGATCCCGTGTAAGGTTTAAGGATGTGGTATGAATTTCTATAATGGTTTCTTTTTCGTTTCTCTCTTCAATTTCACTAAAGAGCTTTTTGATTCTTTGAAGATAATCTTTACAATCTGCAAGAAGTTTATCAATTTCTTTTCCAGAAATTTCTTTTAACTCACCATGTTCAATATCTTTGAATGTTTTTCTAATCTTTTCAAGAATATCTACATATTTCTTTTCTAAAAGTTTTTCTTTCTTGACGTATATTTCCTCCATTAATTTTACTGCTTCTTTAGGAGTTGGTGGAGGAATTCCGTATAACATGAGAGCAGCTTGTGTGGGATTCATTACTGCGTAGAATAAGTCTTCTCCTACTACTGAGAGAAGTTTTTGTTTGGTACGATCAATGAGTTTATCTCCTATTTCCATGTTCATATCAATTGCTTCTGGTGAAGGTTTGATTCTTCCCATTTGCAAAAGTAATTTCCATGGCATGAAGACACCACGGTCGTATAAAGGAACGCCGTCTCTGAGCATAGTAAAAATGACTGGGTTTGCATCTTTGACATTTTCCCAGAAGTCAGTAAGAATATATGTTTGAATGTGAAATTGTGCACGAACTCCGGTGATTTGAGAAGCATCATAGCCCATGTTAATGATAATTGCACGAAGTTTGTCTCGAAGTTCGAAGCGAGACATTTTTTTGACATCAGTATCATCAATGACAATTGCAACATCAATATCATTTGGTGCTGCATCTCCTCGAAATAATGAACCTACTGCAATGTAGCTCACGACATATTTGTCAAATTTCTTTGTGGCCATATTCTTATGCAACTCTGCTACTTTGAGTGCGGAAAGTAATCCTTTATCATAGAATACTCCGGACGTTGCAACCATTTGAATAATATCATATTTTGCATCAAAACAGGCTTCCTTTAATTCTGAAATAAGCATGACTTGAGGTTTGAAATGTTCATTGAGCTCTTTTGCAATTTTTGTGGTTTCATCTGTACTTTTTACAATGAGATCTCCTTTTGCAAGGCCTTCTGCCTTTGCATCATCGATGAGAACAAAAATATGAATTTCGTTAGGGTTAGGAGTGTCTCTTGGGTCTCTGGTTGCTCCAGGAGGAAGGGGTTGTGGTTGTAAAGGGGGAAGAAGCGACATACCCGTAATATCTGGGCGTATTGCAAGACATTTTTCTTTAAAGGTGTCAAGATCCTTTTGAATTTTGGTCATGCGTTCTTGCATGTCTGGTGTGAGTTTAGGAAGCTCTAAACCTGGTTTTATTTGTGCAGGATCGACAGGATCTTTCTTTTCTGTAGAAGGATTAGATTTTGTCATATGACTCAAACACTTAGTTCAAATGTAGGTTTATAAACGTTTTGGTAAACTTGGCTTTGCACAATAACTAGACAAAAAAGCCATCTTGCACAATAACTCAGGAAGGTTTTCAATTATCTTTATTCTAAAAAAAGAACAAATTTATCTTGAAGCGTCTGACTGACGTTCTAGTTCTAATTTTTTACCTAGAGCAATACTTGTTTGATCCATGTTGTATGCTTTAATAATCTCTTCAGAAAGAGCATCTTTAATGGATTTTTTCTTTCCAAATGATGCAGCATATGCACCTTGAACCATAAGTCGTAATGCGTAGTCTACTCTTCGTTGTGGAGCGCATTCTACTGCTTTGGGATATCTTGCTCCTCCATACTCAATGGTTGTGATTTCTTCACGTGGAGCAGCATTTTCTAAAGCTTTGACGAAAACTTCCACAGGATTTTTATTTGTTTTTCTTTCTATAATGGAAAACGTTTTTTCTACAATTGCATATGCAGTTGTTCCTTTTCCTCCACAGTGACCAGAAGTAATTTTATGTTTCTTTCCTTTGTGACCGGGGATCATAATTTTGTTAATGAGCCTTTCTACAATATTCGTTTTTGTTTTCCAGAACTGCGTACCAACATTTCTTCCACCTGTTCTTGGAATCATGATTGGACGAATATTGATGTAGTCTTGCAAACCAGGATCAACTACTTTGATAGCTGAAGTATCCCATCTGTTGAATATTTTTATGTCACTCATCTTCGTCCCTTCTCAATCTTTCCACGAATAAGTGCATTTAAGGATTGGTCATTTACTTTGATAACTTGCCATCGAACACAAGGGATATCTCCTTTTGCACGACCCATTTTTCCACCAATACATTCAATAATGATTTCGTCGTGCTCATCAACCATTTTGATTGCGTTCATTCCTGGAACAAAGGCAGTAACTTTTTTTCCATTTTTGATAAGTTGGCATCGAACAGCCTTTCTCATAGCAGAGTTAGGTTGTTTTGCTTCAAGTTGAATTTTTTCTAGAACAATAGCTTTTGCTTGGGAACTTCCTTTGAGAGGATCCGATTTGACTTTTAAGTTGAATAGTCTTCGTTTAAAATCTTTGTTTAGGAGATTGCTAATTTTTCTTCGTTTCTTTAGCTTGTTTCCAGCATTTAATCCGTTACTTTTCTTACCCATGTTGTGTTGGAGAAATTTGAGACTTTTTAAAGGTTTCTATCTTCCTGCTCCTGTTTTAGATGACTTTTACCTCTACCTTGAAATATTTATTGATAATTCCTTGAACTCTTTTAAAATTGGTTTTTTCTCGACCAAAAATCTTTCCTTTTTCTTGTGCATCTTTTCCAATAATTAAAAGTATCCCATCTTTAAATTCCGTTTCAGGTTTTAAGGGATAGAGAAGATTTGTTGCAAACTTTTCAATATCTTCATTAAACTCGATCACTCGAATTCGTTTCTTTGTAATAGCCATTAATCGGTGAATTTTTTCTCCACCCCTCTCAATAGCCTTTCTTAGTTCTTTAGGATGAACTACAAATACAAGAATATCCCCTTCATTAAAACAATCTTTTACTTTGGCGCCTGTAGCTTTCTCAAATACATTGATGAGCCCAATACTCTGCATGTCATATTGAATCATTTTAGAAAGATAAAACTGAAACCGAAAATTGTTTCTTTGAAAGAGCTCCCACTTCGCTGCCTTTAATATCAAGCTCAATTACATTGAGTTGTGCTAATTTCTTGTAGTGGAGGATTTTTTCTCTCTCAATACTATTACAATCTTTTGCAAGGAATATAGTCTTTGCTTTTCCTAATTTGAGGTTCTTTAATGTCTCATTGAGACCAAAGATACACTTCTCTTCTTTCAATGCTTTCTTTAGTTGGTCCACACTCATTTTTTGCTCTCCTTAGCCAGCTTTGTTATCAAGCTTGGCAAGCCAGTTCCTAATGGAATAGGCTGATTAATCATGACGTTTTCTACAACCGAGTTAAGCATATCTACTTCACCGATAAGACTTGCATTAATTAAATGTCTAATTGGTGTTTCGAAAGATGCACGCGCAAGGACGGATTCTTTTTCTTCTGTAATACCGCTTCTGGTAATACCCTTGATTTCTCCCTTTGCAGTCATAAGATCTGAAATAAACATAATGTGACGAATATCAATGTCAAGACCTTGCTCTTGGATAACTTTGGAAGCTTCTGCGATAATGGTTTGTCGTGCAGCTTCAATTCCTAAGTTCTTTGCAACTTCAAAGATATTGTTTGTGGTAGTTCTTGTGAAATCAACTTGTTCAATCTTAGATACATCTTTTAAGTTGGACCCAGAAGCAAGAAGTATAATTTCATTGTTTTCCATTTTTGGAATGACATCTTGAATGCCTTCAATACCATTTACTTTTACTTCTTTGATTCTTTCTTTGAGAGTATAAAGCGCAGGAAGGCCACCTTCTTTACTTTTTGGGGTTGCAGTATATCGGGAGTCTTTTTCGATGATATCAATGGTTTTTAATGCATCTTTAATTGCTTTTATTGCAGACTCTTCTGGTATCCCTAATTCTTTCATACGTTTTTTATTCAAGACATACTCTACGTGTAATTTTAAGAGATTAATAGAAATTTCCGTCAGAACTTCATGTACACGGATCTCTTTGATCTGTGCAATGATCTTTTCTAGAGACTTTTCATCTTTGTTAAAAGGCTTTTTCAAATAAATAACCATTAATGGCGTACTTGGTTCTTTTCGTGCATCAAAAATTTCAATAAGACGTGGAAGACCTAGTGTAACATTTACCTCAGCAACTCCAGCAAAGTGGAAAGTTCTCAAGGTCATCTGTGTACCTGGTTCTCCAAAGGATTCTGCAGTAACAATACCAATAGCCTCACCAGGCTGGATTCGTGCATATTTATATTTCTGTTCCAGTTTTGCAAAGATTGCTTCACCTTGTGCCCTAGTAAGCTTTACTTCCTTTGCTTCTTTTTTTACTTCTTCAATGAGAGGTGTTGGAAGTCTTCCTTCGTATTGTTTTGCAATTTCGTCTATCATTTTGTTTTTCTACTCACTTCATCAATAATCTTTTTTATATTAATTGTTCCATTTTCACTTCTGGAAACATCAATATGATCATCACCATATGCGAATTGAACAATGGTTTTGTTTGCATCTCGTACTGTCCCATCGTATTCTACTTTTAAGTCTTGTAATGCGTTTGCAAGTCTTCGGTAGAGATATCCTGATTTAGGTGTTCTTAGAGCAGTATCCATCAGAGAATCTCGCCCAGTCATTGCGTGAAAGAAAAATTCCACAGGGTTGAGGCCATTCTTGTAGCTATGACGAACGAATCCTTTTGCTTCTGGACTTTTATCATGCTCTCTAAAAAGGGAAAGTGTTCGGTTTTTATATCCTCTTTCAATACGTTTTCCACGTAAAGCTTGTTGTCCTACTAAAACTGAAGTTTGTGCAAGGTTAAGGATATTTCCCTTCCCTGCCTTTGACATGATAATTGCGTTGTTTGTATCAGAAACAGTCTTACTAATCATTTTACCGACCATATTTCTTGTTTCGTTTAGCTTTTGCATGACTAATAATTCTAACGTTTCTTCTACAGTTTTTCCAGAGAAGTTTTTTAATCTTCCATGTTCATATTGATCAATAGTATCATTTACAGAAGTAATTGCTTCCGCAATAATATTTTTTGATTTTTCTCTTACTTCTTCAGGGACATCTGCATCTGAAGTTGTAATGGTAAATCCTCTCTTTTGAAGATAGGCAATTCCTAGCTTGAAGATTTTTCCGAAAATATCAACACACTCAGCTTCTGAGTAACTTCGGTTAATATCTCTTAAGAGTGTTCCATTATCTTCTCCAATTGTTTTTGGGTCAATTTGGCCAGTCTTTAGTTGGCCGTTTTCGATAATGACTTTATCAAACACAAAATTAAAATCTGAAGGAAGAACTGCTGAGAAGACTTCTTTTCCAGTTACCTTTTTCTTTAAAGCTTGGAGTTTTTTAGAGTCTTCAAGACCAATAGAAACTAACAACTCTATTGCTTCTTCTCTAGACATTTCCATTCTATCATCAGTGAGCAAGTAGTTTCCTGTAACTGCATCTTCAATACAACCAATAACGTTCAAACCATGTTTTGGACTCATGATCTGTGTTTCTACTTCCATAAGGATTTCTGCTTCAGCACGAGCTTCTTCTGTTTGAGGCACGTGTAGGTTCATCTCATCTCCATCGAAATCTGCGTTGTAAGGATTACAGACAGAAGGATTCAGACGGAAAGATTTTCCTGGAAGAACTCTAATTTTGTGACCCATGATGGACATTCTGTGGAGAGAAGGCTGTCTGTTAAAGATAGAGATATCTCCATCTATTAAGTGCCTTTCTACGATTTGCCCAGGGCAAAGCTCTGCAAGAATAACTTCTTGTGTTTCTAAGGTAATTTTCTTTTTCTTCATGCCATCAAGAACATAATTTGCTCCAGGATAGACTTTAGGGCCATTTTTGATGAAGGTTTTTAACCAATCAATATTCCATTCCGTTACTCGTTCAGGAACCGTTAATTCCATAGCAATGAGTGTAGGAACTCCAACTTCGTTTAATTCAATTTTCGGATCCGGAGAGATGACTGTACGAGCGGCATAGTTTACTCTTTTTCCTGCAAGGTTATGTCTGAAACGGCCTTCTTTACTCTTGATTCTTTCTGTTATTGTTTTTAAAGGTTGTCCAGATCTATGACGAGCAGGAGGCACCTGAGCAATATCATTATTAAAAAATGTAGTAATATGGTATTGTAAGAGATCCCAAAGATCTTCTACAATAATTTCTGGTGCTCCAGCGTTAATATTCTCAAATAATCTTTGATTGATACGAACAATATCACTTAGCTTGTGTGTTAAATCATCCTCAGCACGCTCTCCAGTTTCAAGAGTAATAGATGGCCTCATAGTTACTGGAGGAATAGGGAAAATACCCATAACCATCCATTCAGGTCGTGCATATCTTGGATCGACACCAATTAAGAGGCAGTCTGGATCAGTTATTTTTTCAAAACGTTCCAGAATTTCAATAGGAGTAATTCTTTTTGTATCTTCCATGAAAGTACTCGGTTTTTCAAACTTTGCAGGAGTTAACTTTGCTTTACAGTGAGGACATTTTTTTACATTCTTTGCACTAGCGCGAGCTAGCTTGCTTACTTTAAGAACAAGATCTTCTTTACCTATAGCTTTGAGCTTATCGATCCTTCCTTGGTATTTAAGGATATCCTCATCATCAAGAAGAATTCTACTACATTCTTTACAGGTTGTTTGTAAAAATGTGTAAATTGCTTTTATGTAACTAATGTGAAGTGCCGGACGACCAAGTTCAATGTATCCGAAATGCCCTGGACACTCTTTTAATTTCCCATTACAGGTTCTACAACGTAAACCCGGATCAATAACTCCAAGACGAGTGTCCATTAATCCACCTTCTACTGGATATCCTTCTTTATCATAGAGCTCAGGTGTCACTATCTTTACATGAGCCATCTTCTTAATTTGTTGAGGGGACAACAAACTGAAACTTATACTGCCAACTTTTTTGAATATCATTTCCATTTTAGTACTTGTTCTTTAGATTTATTTTCGGATAAATGATTAAAGATTTTAATTCATCCAATAAGAGTTTGAATGCGTAACTCATTTCTATAGAGTTTACTTCTGCATTTGCGCCACACTTTGGACATGTTGCTCGTTTTTTGAGCCAGTCAAATATTGCAACCATCCCACAGGTTTCACAAATGTGAAGAATGGTTTTATCTGAATCGAATCTTTCTTTTAAGAGTAAGGATGCTCCATGAGCTACAAGACAGTCTTTCTCCATCTCTCCTAATCTTAATCCTCCACCAGCACTTCTTCCTTCAATAGGTTGTCGAGTGAGGAGTTGGATTTTTCCAGAAGCACGAGCGTGCATTTTGTTTGCAACCATGTGCTTGAGTTTTAAGTAGTACATATTTCCCACGTAAATATTTGCTTTGAATTCTTCTCCAGTGATCCCATTGTACATTCTTTCTGTTCCATTTTCACGGAAACCAGATTTCAGGAGCTCTTTCCTTAGATCTTTTTCAGATTCTGCAGAAAAAGTGGTTCCATCAATAAGTCTTCCACTTAAGGCTCCTACCTTTCCACCAATAACCTCAATTAAGTGAGAGATGGTCATACGAGAGGGAATAGAGTGCGGAGAGAAGATAATATCCGGGACAATACCAGATGCTGTGAAAGGCATGTCTGCTTGAGGAACAATTCTCCCAATAACACCTTTTTGCCCATAACGAGAAGCAAATTTATCTCCAGGCTCAGGAATTCTTTGATCTCTTAATCTAATCTGAATGAGTTTGTTTCCTTCGTCATTCTCTGTAAGAATAACCATATCAACAATACCATGCTCTCCATGTTTTACTGCAATGGAACTTTCTCTTCGTGTGTTTGCTGCGATACTAAACTCTTCCATTTCACCTAAAAATCTTGGAGGAGAAGTTTTTCCAATTAGGACATCATCTTCTTTTACCTTTGCTTCGGGGAAAACTATTCCATCGTCTTCAAGGAATTTGTAATCTTCTTCTGAACGATAAGCCTTTACTTCTTTATCAGGAACACCTATCTCATCAATAAGACCACCCTGATATCTCAGTTCATCAGCATTATATGGCCTGAAATAAAATGAACGAGCGAAACCTCTTTGTACAGAACCTTCATTTACGATTAATGCATCTTGCATGTTATAGCCATCGTAACTGAGTAGGGCAATAGTAACATTTTGCCCACAAGGATGTTTATCATACTTAGAGATATCATGCATAAAGGTTTTTACAATTGGTCTTTGAGGATATTGAAGCAAACTAATATCTGTGTCCATTCTTAGGAGATAGTTACTTGCGTATAAACCTAAAGCTTGTTTTTGTGTTTTAGATCCTCTGTTTAGACGAGAACTTTGCCCGAAGTTTGCGTATGGAACAAGAGAAGTAATAAGACCCAAGATGGTAATTGCATCAATTTCCATATGAGTATGTTCTTTTGTTAGATCTCTTTCTGTAAGTGCAACGAGAGTATTCTCTTCTTCATTTGCATCAAGGTATTCAATAATACCCTGCTCAATAAGATCTTGCCAACGCATATCACTGGAGGATAATTTTTTGAGATGTTCTTCTGTGAGAAGAGCTTTTCCATTTTCTACAATAATTAAAGGTCTTCGTACACGACCAGTTGCTGTGTGAATAGATACTTCATCAAATTCAGATTCATAACTGACGTTAACAGTAGCGTGAATTTTTTGTTTTCTTCTTTCTTCAATAAAACTTTTGAGAAATTCTTTAGGATGTTCTATGGTTCCAACATATTTCTCATCTAAGTATACATCACTCATTTTATTAACCTCACACCTAAATTCTCTAAGGATCGTTTTATTTTTTCTTCAGTAACTTCTTCCTGAGTTACTTGACAAAGTATAGCTTGGTTCTTTCTTAATCCAATAGGAGTTCCTTCAGGAGTTTCAATAGGACATAATCTTCCCCAGTGCGTGGAGTGAATTTCTCTAGCTTCAAAGTTTTCTTGTGTTGCAGATAGTAAAGAAACTACTCTTCCTAGGTGAGACATAGTATCGAGATAGTTTACTCTTGCAATATTCTGACTAATACCACGTCTTCCCCCAACCCAAGATCCAGTTGCAATTGCACTCTTTAGCCTTGATGTTAAGAGTTTATCACGGATAATAATTTTTACAGATTGAAATTTTCCTCTTTTTACAAGTCTTTGGAAATTATAGAGTATGTCATTTACAAGAACTCTCATATTTACTCTAAAGAGGTCTGCAAGTAAGTCTCCAGGAAGTTTAAGTTTCTTATTCTTATAGTGATCTTTGTCAGTGTTTGCTTTTTTATCAATAGAAACCTGGAGGAATCTTTTTGTGAGCTTACAAAGGTGATAGGCCTTGTTAATTCTTTCTTTGGAAGTAATTCCAATGTGTGGAAGGAGATAATGATCCAGTTGTTCTGTTGTCTTTTCTACTTTGATTTCCTTGGGTTGTGTTAAACCTATTTTCTTTGCAATAAATTCAATGGCATCGTCAGTATTTTTGATATCTGCAGAGTTGTATAAGTTAATGTAGACATCATCATATTCTTTTTCATCACAGATAGCTTCCATAATTTCTTTATCGTTTAGCAAACCCAGAGATTTGATTACGGTAACAAGTGGAATTCTTTTGAATTTTGTAAAAGATAAGTAGAAGATGCCATCTTTCATTTGTTCAATAACGTGAGGAATACTGTATGGGCCTCTTTGAGAGAAAATTTTTGCGGTATGTTTACTTGGACCAACTTTGCTATGCTGAAAAAAAACTTTATTTGGAAGAAGATCTTCTACAGTAATAATTACCCGTTCATTTCCGTTGATAATAAAGTACCCACCAGGATCAGTAGGATCTTCGCCATGTTCAATAAGTTCATCCTCAGATAATTTGTGTAAGTGGCAATACTTTGAACGTAACATGATCGGAATTTTTCCAATTTGAGAAATGAAGGATTCTCTTTGAATTCCATCGATAAAAGCAGAAACTTCTAAGTAGATTGGAGCAGCATAGGTTAGTTTTCTTAAGCGTGCTTCAATAGGGAAAATATTCCTTTTAGAACCATCAGCTTCAGTAATCTGAGGCTTCTCAATCCAGATTTTATTGAATTTTATGGTGAATTCTTGTACATCAGGAGGAAGAATTGTAGGGATAATATCTCCAATTTCATCAACAGTCTTTTGTAATTCTAAATCTATAAATTTGTTAAAAGAAGCAATACTGGATTCAATAAAAGAATGCTCTTCGAAATACTTTGTGATAAGAAGATGGTTTACGCTAGCCATTTATAACCACCCTATAATAGTTTGCTTTTCCTGCTGTAGGACTGTCTCTCTCAATACAGATAACTTCACCTGGTTCTGCATTAAGATGACGAATAGCAGGATCAGACTGGAGAATTCTTGGAAGTTGGTTTACAGAAATGTTTAACTTTTCCAGTAGGACATTGGTCTCTTCTATTGAGAGCTTCCTATGCTTTGGAACAAGGATGTGAGCTGATATTTCTGTATTCGTATCCATTTTTTATTCTGCAATTCTCCTACGCACACCCACTTTTAATAATGGGCCGGACGGGATTTGAACCCGCGACCACCTCATTTCCTCGCTTGATAAAAGTTTCACCAGGATTTTATTCATGATTTTTTTATCACTTTCGAATTTCCCGTCAGAGGTGCTCTACCAAGCTGAGCTACCGGCCCAATGAACGCCCTGACCGGGATTCGAACCCGGGTCGTGACCGTGACAGGGTCACATGATAGGCCAACTACACTATCAGGGCATATCGTACCCTTCTTTCCTCGTCTATAGTGTTCACTAATGGCTGTAAAATTGCGATAATGAACTCTTTTTTTTGTTGGAATGAAAAGAAGGATGCGTTCATAGAGGTAGCTGAAAAATCCGGAGTTTATAAATTTTTTGCTTTTCTTGGCTGTTCTAAACTCAGATCAGAACTAACCTCTAATTCTAGTTCTTTCTAAGAGCTTTTTCCTTATAAATATTTCTCTGGTTTAGTACCTATTCAATGAGTATTGTATCCCCATTCTTTAGTACATGCACAGTTTTGTCTCTCTCATATCCTAATTCTTCTGCTAAATCTGCAAGAGGATTTAATATTGTAATATCT
>SICW01000015.1 GCA_009691355.1 Candidatus Woesearchaeota archaeon | reverse complement strand
TACGCTTCTTAGGAGCACTACTTCCTTTAAAATGCCAGTATGTAACTCCTGCCAAAAGAAGTACTCCTACTCCTGCCAAGATCCAAGGTAAAGATGAGCTACTAGAAAGATACTCTGGTGCTGCGCTAGAAGAACTCGTTGCAGCACTACAAACACCTGATGAACAGGTTGAACCAGAACCTACAACAGTTGCACAAGTAACCCTTCTATAAAAAGCATGAGTTGAATCGGAGCAATAAGCCTCCTGAAGCTTACCCCCACTACAAATATCTGTATAAGGACTATAGGAAGCACCTGTTGTTTTCCAAGATCCCCCAGAAATAGTTCCCTTAGTAGTATATGCCGTACTACTTCCATCAGTATCCGTACAGGAATTAGTACAAACAGAACCTGAACAACTATATCCAGAGGAACAAGTATAGCTACTGCTTACAAGACTCGTACCACTACACCCATATTCTGTCAGTGTATTTCCAGAACAAGAATCAGTAGAAGTGACTGTAGCACCTGATGAAACAGAAGTCACAGTCCCAGAGCTAGTATATGCAGTTGTACTTCCATCAGAGTCTGTACAAGGAGCTGAAACACAAGTACCAGCAGTAGTATCACAAGAATATCCTGTATTACACGAACTATCCGTGTCACAAGAAACAGGACAACGTTCAGAAGCAATATCACAAGCATATGCTCCAGAACAAATATAAGTAGGACATGAAACCAGTGCAACACAGCTATGAGAGTCAGCAGAACAATAGTCTGCACTAGTACAATCACTATCACTCGTACAAGTAGTCGCACTCACCATCCCCACACCTAACAATAACACACTCAATAATATAAGAATACTTTTTTTCATTTCACCACACCCCTTTTTTAATAAGTAAAACACATCAAGAAGAACAGGAATATAAACCTTTCTAAAAAAATTACATTCCAGGAAGAACAGTATTCACACCTTCAGGAAGTTCTGTAATATACATCTCATCTGGAATAGTAAGATTCTCAGGATAATGCACTTCCCAAATCTTTAATGGTCCAATAATTCTTCCCTGATAGACCATAAGAGGAACAGATTGTTCATCAGAATACACTGTAGTAAAGTACTCCGTATCCTGACCGAAGAGATAATGGTGCGTAAACCATGTATTCCAAACATCATGGGAAAGATACAGTCCCCCACCAACAGGATTCAGTTGATCAGAGCTATAAGTCGGAATAACTTGAAAACACGCATCTAATCCTTCTTTTTCTCCAGTTTCATAAAATATCTTTTCTTCACCTTCATAGAAAACACAACGAAGAGGCATAGAAAAATAATTCCCATTATAATAAACCACAGCAGTAGGATCATCAAAGCTGGAAACAGCCGAAGTATTCGCATCTAAGTGAAGAGGAATAACAAACGCAGCAACACCTGCAGAATACGCAGGGAAATATACATCATCATAAGTAAACCCATCATCTAAAGAAGCACCACCAGTAAACACAAGGGTAGTTAAATTTGCATCTTGAGTGCTTTGATCAGTATTCAAAACAAAAGCATTAATCCAAGAGTAACGATCATAATTTGCATCTGCTCCTATTGCAGAGAATGCCCCATATTTACCTATTTCATCACTTACCACAAGAACATTCGTAGCATTTCGTGAAGCAAGCAACTGTAAGGCTTCTGTATCATTTTGTCCCGTAAGAAGATACCTCCCTGTAAGATAATTAATGACAGGCTCAGCATTCCCTCCATCACTTAAGGTTGCTCTATTTGCTCCAGTTTGTACAAAATATCCATAGTCCCACCAATGCGCGAAAACAGCATCTTCAGGAGTATTATCACGAACCCAGTCCATTGCATACTGCCATTGTGGGCCATAATTAGGACCTGCACTTGATGCCTGTGCAACAACCGAGCCATAAAAAGTATTTAAGAGAATAACACAAAAAACGACTAAAACAATCCACACCCCATAACGAAGAGCTTTAGTAGAAATACTCTGAGAATATTTCACTAAGAAAAAAACAAAGACCGCTGCAAAGATTGCAGTTGCAGGTGCAAAGACAAAGAGTAATCGTACTGCACTTCTTGCACCAATAAGAAGAAAGATAAATAAAACACTCAAAAGTAAATATCCATAATGTTCAGGAGTAAAGATTTGATGATACAGCTCTTCATTTTTCTTATAGAGTAAATAAAAGAAAAAGGCCATATACACAAAGAAAAGAAAGATAGAACCAAAATAAACCCAAATAGCAAGAGATGTTGTTCCATTAAAAGTAGGTGAAGAGGAAGAATAACGATTCAATGCAATTGCAAGAAGAAGAAGCGCATACGCGCTCGTAAGGATATAGACTTTTTTCCCAACCCCTTTAAAGAGTTCATAAAAAACAAAGAGTGCACCTACAAAGACAATTGCTAAATATCTCAAACTAAATTGACCAACCCAATCGGTAAAGTAAGGTTGATGTGACTCAGCTACAGTGAGTGCCCAGCGATTCCCAGAAAAAGGAGAGACTAAAAGGCTATATACGTTTGCAATTCTCTCCATAATAAAACTCATCCCATAAACACCTAAAATAACCGCCAACCCTAAAAGAATCAAAAACAGAAAACTAACTAAAACAGGCATGATATGAACTTTTTGAATATATTTTTTAACTTTAAAGAAGTCTTTTTTATAAGCACAGTAATGAAGCCAACCCAAAGCAAGGGCCAAAAAGAGAACAAGGGAAGTAGGGTTAGTAAGAAGACCAACAAGACCAACCCGTTGTGGAAAAAAGAGTCCTAAAGTGAATAGAGTTGCTATCAGAAAAAGAGTATAAAATTTCAAATTTCTATCACTCAACTTGTCAAAAATAACTAAGATCAAAACAAAAAGACCAACAGATGAAGTAATAAAAACAACACCACCCCAAATACTCCATAAAACTCCTAAGGCTAGTCCAGAAAGAACACTAAATACAATTGCCTTCCAATCCTTTTTCTCAAGCATAAAAGCTAAAAAGAAATACAAACAGGCATAAAAGAAAATCATAGCCATAGCTTCTTTATCTGAAACTCCCGCAATAGTTCTATACAAATATGCAGGAAGAACAGTTAAGAATGCAGATGCTAGGAGTGCTGTTTTCCAATCAAAAATCTTTTCTACAAGAAGATAAAAGAAAACTAAAGCGACAACAAAAGCAACAGCAGGATACAAAACATCTGCATATGCAACAGTAACAGATGGAGAAATAAAATGATACAATTGATAAAACCAAGCAATAAGATGAGAAAGAACACTAAACTCTTCTAAGTTATAATACCCCATGGGGAAATATCGAAGCATATCAACAGCCATAAGCTGGCCATGATCTACAACATATTGTACATATCGCAAAATCCCCATTGCATCAGGGTCTGAGGGGATATAATCTCCTGTAGTTGCATCAATAAGCAAAGCTAAAGGTTTTGTCCGAATATAATACCCAATATAAGCAATAAGAGCAAAGATAATTCCAATTAAAATAAGGGGCCTTCCTTTCAAATAATGAAGCACTTTATCCTTTCGTTCTTTCAAAAGTTCTTCTCCCATCAAAACTATTCTTTCCATCCTGTTTAAATAATTTTTGGCATACAGAAAGCTATATAAGCAAAAATATGCAAGGTAATAAAAATGAAGCTTCTTTGGAAAACAGAAAAAAAAGAAACGAAAAGAGAGTTTTCAAAGTACGAAAATAACTGGACGATTCCTGAAAGAAAAGAAAAAGATACAGGACAATATTTCTCTGAAGAAGGAATAAAAGTTACTATAAAGAACAAAGATTATTTCTTTACAGAACCTCTTCTCTCTGAAGAAGAAAAAAGAACATTAGGAACAATACAAAACGGGTTATATGAGCTTCTAAATTTTGAAAATCTAAAAGAAACAGAACATTTTCTAAACAAAGCTCTAAAAGTAATTATGACCGAACTGGATCTAAGAATCTCAGAACAAAGCAATAGAAAGATCCTGTTTTATATAAATAAAGAGTTTATTGGGCTAGGAGAAATAGAAGTTCTTCAAAAAGATCCACTAGTACAAAAAATATTTTACAATGGAGAATCTATACAAATCAGCCACAGACTCTACGGGAAGCTAAATACAAATATGGTCTTAGATACAGAAAAAGTAGAGAGCATACTCAGAAGAGCCAGGAGCTCCTACAAACAAGAGATATCTGAGGAATCCCAAGAGCAATTTTATGAAAATGAAAAAGAGTCTTGGAAAATATTTTGGAAAAAAGAAAAAACTACCTTTCTGTATAGTAAAAAAATAGAATCAACCCAGTCCCCCATAGAAATGTTGCTTGCAAGAAAAGTTTCACCAGAAATATTTGCCTATCTCTGGATGCTCATGGAAGATAGAAAGAACATTTTTGTAAATAATACTGAACTCTTATATGCATTAAGCTTTTTTCTTCCAGAACATGCAAACATTACAACAAATACAGAAGATTTTCCGCCAAATGAACTAACCATAACCCACTATGGAATTGCAAAACTAGGAGAATTCAATTTTATAAAAGACGTAAAAAAGGAAACGGTATACTCCGGAGCCCTTTTAGCAACAACTTCAGAAGAGATCGAAGAAGAAAGCAATATTATTTGTTACACAGAGAATCAAAAGATTGTAAGCATAAAGGAAGAAGGAGAAGAATTATTTTCATATCAGGGAAATAAATTTCTCTATAACGTAGATAAAAGTCATTTTATGAATTCAAAGGGAAATAAAGCCATTATACTTGAAGAATGGAAAAGAAGAACAAAATTACTCACACTTCTTGTAAAAAACAAGACAAATAATGAAGACTTCAAAAAGATAATAGCTATATACTACCAAAGCCCTGAAGCTGTACTAAAGAAAGCCGGGCTACAATGAATACAGAAGAAATTACGTGGAAAGAAAAAAAAAAATTCCTCAAAGGGCTAAACACGAGTGAAGAGCTCCTCAAAGAAGCACTCAATAAGTCTTCAAAAACAGAAAAGAAAAGTTTAGAAAATATTGCAAATATATTTTTCTCTCCACTGAGTCAAAGAATACCTCTTATCTTTCCAAAAGCAAGTAACAAGCTCCAACAAGCAATTCTTCAGTCAGGGATGAACATTCTCTCCATAAGTTATCTTAGTATTATATTGTTTACATCAACCCTCGTACTATTTCTAGGAACAACAATAGGAATACTCTCTTTTTACACTGTTTCTATATGGCACGGCTTTATTTTAGGTATTTTTCTAAGCATAACTACGGAGATGGTATTTTTATTCTATCCTTTTTGTGCAAGAAGAAACAGACAAAAAGAACTAGAAGAAGAAGCGCCCTTCATTATCAATCACTGCAGTGCACTGAGTAATGCAGGACTAAAAACAGCAAGTATCTTTCAGATTTTAAATAACATACCTTACTATCCCGCATTTAGTATCTACTGTAAGAGAATAGAAAACTATGAAAACTATTTACATCTTTCCCTTGCAGAGAGCATAAAAAAAACTGCAGAAACGAACCCTTCACCAAAAATAAAAAAGTTTCTCCTAGAATGGGCACAAGTAATTGATGAAAAAAAAGATCAAAAGAGTTTCCTCAAAGAAAAAGCAAAAAACAGTGTAAATGTGTATCACCAGCAAAAGAGTTTTTTGAGAAGCTACAAAAACACCTGGGGAGAAATCCATCGCTTTCTCAAGGTTTTTAGTCTAAGAACAGGACAGCTCATTGCAATACCAGTAATTATAGTCGGAGTAGTTTTCCTTTTTCAAACAAGCAATACAAATAATTCTTATTTTTTTATAATCCTGACAAGCATCTTCCTTATAGGATGGCTACCTGTACTTATAGACACGTTATATACCCTAAAAAAATATCAAAAACAAGAAACTTCTTTTGTATCATTGATCAAAGACTTAGTACAAGAGAGAAATATTCTAAAGCTTGAGAACAACTATACCATTCTAAACCCAGAAGTAAACAAATTAAAGAATCAGTACAAAATGGGAATCCCTATAGAAAAAGCATTAGAAACCTTTGCAAGAGACACAAAAAATCCACTTATACAAGCAACAATCTCTATGAGCCTAGAAGCAAAGAAAAGTGGAGCAGACCTTTACAACACTATCTACGAACTAGGAAACTCAAAAATCCTTCGTAAAATACTCCAAAGTTAACTACAAGACAAACGGAGAAAAAGAATATGTCAAAGAATATCTTTCTCTATCAGGATGAAGATTTCGCACAAAATGATACGTTTCAGGAGCAATAAGTAATGCTTCATTACAAGCCAGCTCTTCCTGAACATTTTGACCAGCAACTACAACTTCTAAAGGCTCACCTAAGGGATGAAACGCAAGAGTATAAGAATCATCTTTATGAGCAGAAATTCGGTTGGGAAAACGAGAAGCATCAGCAGAATAATAACAAAAACCAGTCAAGAAAGCTTGTGATGAGTTCAATGAATGAGATACATGAAGATAGTCTCCATACACACGTGTAAAAACAGATTCAAGACCAGGGAAATCTCTATGAGTAGGCCATTTATTCTTAACCATACGTACACCACGCTCACAAAAGAGCTTCCTTTCCTCATCATGGAGTTCATAAGCAGAATCATCAAGAGTAAATTCCTCTCGAGGATAGGCACCATACCCTGAGGTCATATATCCACAAAAAGGCCTATCCAACTCATATCTCTTCTTTAATGATGAAGCAAAAAATTCTTGTAAAGCAGCATACAAAGCCTCAATAGGTTTAGGATTAATCCCCTCTAAAACACAAGCACCTTGTTCAGCAAGCACCCGGTTCATAGATTCTTCTGCAGAACTGCCTAACTGTATATCTTTAAAGGGAATTCTTTGAAACGCCATAAAAAAAACATCAAGAAGTCCCTTATATAATTTCACCTTCAAAACAAGCCACCATAAACTATATAAAGCTCCAAAAAACATCCTATTAACTATGGTTAACCACATGTTTCTCCACCCCCAGGAAATAGAAACCTTTTACATATTACCCACTCTTAGAAGGTATTTTGCCCTCTATCTGAAAGAACGTGGACTCAAGCAAAAAGACATAGCGAACATGCTCATGATTAACACCGCAACAATTAGCCAATACACCAGCACAAAAAGGGGGCATAAAATAACCTTAAATGAATTTATTCTCAAAGAAATCAAAAAATCCGCAGAAAATATTCACGATCAAATATCCTACATTCGTGAAACACAAAGAATACTAAAGGTTATTCGTTTTTCAGGAGCAATCTGTGAAATTCATAAACAAGTCTCTGCTGTACCAGAAGGCTGTGAACAACCAGTAACAGGCTGTCATACAACTATTTTAACGGAGAAAGCAAAATGAAAAAAGATATTTCTGTAAGTAGAGCACTCTATGATGATGCAGATACAGACAATTCTCGATATACCGCAAAACCAGGAATCAACGAAGAAGTAGTTCGTATGATTTCAAAAACAAAAAATGAGCCAGAGTGGATGCTCGAAAAAAGACTAAAAGGACTAAAACTATTCCTCGAAACAGATATGCCCAACTGGGGCCCAGATCTTTCCACATTAAACATGGATAACATTGTATATTATATTGACCCCAATGCAAAAGAAACAAAAACCTGGGAAGACGTACCTGCAGAGATTAAAAAAACATTTGACCGCTTAGGTATTCCAGAAGCAGAAAAAAATGCACTTGCCGGAGTTGGTGCACAGTACGACTCCTCAATTGTATACCATAATATTCAAGAGTCTTTAGAAAAAAAAGGGGTTATTTTTGAAAACATGGATGTTGCTGTACATAAATATCCCGAATTAGTAAAAAAATATTTCATGACTTCCTGTATTCCCATTCATGACCACAAATTTATCATGCTCCACGCAGCAGTATGGTCTGGAGGAACCTTCATTTACATACCCAAAGGAGTCAAAGTTGACCTTCCCCTGCAAGCATACTTTCGAATGAACGCACAAAAAGGTGGACAATTCGAACACACATTAATTATTCTTGATGAAGAAGCAGATTTGCATTATATTGAAGGATGCTCCTCCCCAAGTTACACAGAGAATTCTTTGCACGCAGGCTGTGTAGAACTTCATGTACTCCAAAAAGCAAAAATGCGCTACTCTTCTATAGAAAATTGGAGCAAAAATGTCTTCAACTTAAACACAAAAAGAGCAATGGTACATAAAGATGCAACAGTCATTTGGACAAATGGTAATATGGGGTCATCTCGCACAATGCTCTACCCTTCTTCAATACTCATAGGAGAAGGTGCTCGCTCAGAAAGCATTGGTATTGCATTTGCAGGACCAGGCCAAGATCAAGACACAGGAGCAAAGGCAATTCACGTCGCTTCAAACACAACCTCAATAATCAAAGCAAAAAGTATCAGCAAAGGGGGAGGAATATCAAGCTATCGTGGGCTTGTACAAGTAACCGAAAACGCAGAGAACGTCAAATCTACAGTCAAATGTGATGCCCTTATACTTGATGAAGATTCCGTTTCAAAAACCTACCCTTTCATGAAGATAAACAATAACACTGCTGATATCACACATGAAGCAACAGTCGGAAAAATTGGAGAAGAAGAAATTTTCTATCTCATGTCCAGAGGGCTAAATGAAGAACAAGCAGTGCAAATGATCGTAAACGGTTTTATTGAACCAATCGTAAAAGCTCTACCATTAGAGTACGCAGTCGAATTAAACAAACTTATCGAACTAGAAATTGAAGGTCTTTAAAATTCTACAATGAAAGAAAATATACAATGTATAGGAATAAGTATTCAGAAAGAAAAGGAAAAGGGTAAAGAACTATTTAAGAGTCTTGAAACTCCTATTCTCAAATATGGGCAAGGGATGCAAATTTCACTCAAGGAACTAGACCTAAATACAGTTTTAGCAAAGGAAAATGAAGAAGAACGTATGAGCATTGATGCACCTAAAGAAGTCAGAGTCCTTCATCCATCTGAACTTTCCAGAGAAGAACAAGATTGGTACTGGGAAGGTCTTGTATCATACAAAGAAAATAAATTTTTGGCATTACACCAAGCCATTCTAAATGATGCAAGAATAATCATTATTCCTAAGAACATAAATTGCAAAGAGCCTATTAAGATAAAATCTCATGTATCAAAAAAAGCAAAGGCAGAAACAATCATAGTCATCGTGGAACAGAACGCTTCTGCAATTATTATAGAAGAAAATTCTTCAGAGAAAGAAGCGCACTATAAAAGTCAGGTTATTCAAGTCTATGCTAAAGAAGACTCTTCAATAGAGTTTTGTACACTACAAGATCTTTCTACAGAAACGTATAATTTCACAATAAAAAGAGGAAGAGCAGAAAGAAATGCAAAAATCAGTTGGAGAGACATGGTCCTAGGGGGAAAGCTTTCACAACTAGACGTGCAAACCAACCTCATCTGTCCACAAGCTCAAATGGAAGCAAGCTCTGGATATTTCGGAAAGGGAGGGCAAGTATTTGACCTCTACAGTGAAGCAAAACATATGTCCTCAAGCACAGAATGTACATTGTATAATAGGGGAGTACTTTGTAATGGTGCACGAACAGTAACACGTGGAAAAATAATTATTGAGAAAAATAATTCCAAATGTAAAGCAAAACAAAAATCGGATAATTTGATTATTGGAAAAAACGCCCGTTGTGATGCAGTACCAATCCTAGAAGTAGAAAATGATGATGTTTCTTGTTTCCACGGAGCAACAATTACTCACCTCGATGAAGAACAGCTCTTTTATTTGAGCTCAAGAGGGATAGAATTAGAATCCGCAAAGGCAATGATTATTGCTGGATACTTAGAGCCCATTATCAACACCTTCCCTAACGAAGAGTTTCAAGAAAAGATCAGAGAGAAAATCTGGAAGAGAATGGAAAATGAAAAACTATAAAGAAGATTTCCCAATACTAAAACAGAGGATAAAAGGAAAACCATTAGTCTACTTAGATAACAGTGCAACAACACAAAAACCAAAAGCAGTAATACAAGCAATTACAGACTACTACGAAAAAGATAATGCAAATGTTCACCGAGGAGTACACGAACTTTCTATGCGCGCAAGCATTGCCTATGAAAATGCACACAAAAGGGTTGCAGAATTCATTGGAGCAGAAGAAGAAGAGATTATCTTCACAAAAGGAACAACAGAAAGCATAAATTTCTTAGCTTATGTTCTAGGCAGATCACTGAAAGCAGGGGATGAAATTCTTCTTTCAGAAATGGAGCACCACAGTAATTTTGTACCCTGGCAACAAATCGCAAAAGAAAAAGGTGCAAAACTAAAAATAATCCCTATAACAAAAGAGTTTCGATTAGATATGAAAGCTGCAGAAAACCTTCTAACGCAAAAAACAAAAATTCTAGCAATCACACATTGCTCAAACGTACTTGGAACAATAAATCCTATTAAAGAACTTGCAAAGATGGCCCATCAAGTAAATGCAACCCTGATTGTTGATGCCGCACAATCTGTTCCTCACATGCAAATAGATGTCAAAGAGCTCGACTGCGATTTCCTGGCATTCTCTGGGCATAAAATGTTTGGTCCAACAGGAATAGGTGTCTTATACGGGAAAAGAAAATTACTAGAAAATTTAGAACCTTTCATGTATGGTGGAGGAATGATTGAAGAAGTAACTCAAGAAAAATCCACTTGGAAAGATTCCCCATGGCGTTTCGAAGCAGGAACACCAAATATAGAAGGAGCAATTGGACTTGCAAAAGCAATAGAATATATACAAGATATTGGAATAACAAACATTGAATCCTATACAGGCACACTTACAGAATATGCTCTCAAAGAGTTAAAAAAAGTAAAAGGAATCAAGATTATAGGCCCACAAGATATAAACAATCGTGCTCCAGTCATTTCCTTTACAATACAAGGGATGCACCCTCATGATGTAGGAGAAATTCTCAATCAGGAAGGGGTGGCTATACGTGGAGGAAACCACTGTGCTATGCCCCTTATGACTTCTCTAAAATTAGATGGAACAAACCGCGCTTCATTTCATATATACAATACAAAAGAAGACATCGACACATTAATAAAAGCAATAAAAAAGGCACAGGACATCTTCAAATGAAAATCACAAAAGAACAAGCACAACAAATTGATAGGAGTAAAATCTCTTCCAGTGAGTTAACAGAAGAGCAAGAAATGTATAAAGAAAACATTATTGACTATTATAAACACCCTAGAAATAAAGAAGAGTTAAAAGACTACACCTGTAAACATCGAGAACTAAACCCCATCTGTGGTGACGAAATAATTTTATATCTCAAGATAGAAAAAGGAAAGGTCAAAAGAGCAACATATACAGGAAAAGGCTGTGCTATTTCACAAGCATCAATATCCTTACTTACAGAAAAAATAACAGATATGAACATAACAGAAGCAAAAAATATCAAAAGAGAGGATATTTTTAAAATGTTAGGAATCCCCATAAGCTTTGTACGAACAAAGTGTGCATTATTATCACTAAAAACATTAACAAAAAGTCTAGAGGAAACAACATGAAAAAACTAGAGATCAAAGATCTTCATATTGAAGTAAATGGCACAGAAATCATTAAAGGCGTATCCTTAACCTTTCAATCAGGAAAAGTTCATGCACTCATGGGCCCAAATGGTTCGGGAAAATCCACACTCGCAAATGCACTGATGGGACATCCCAAGTATAAGATTACAAAAGGACATATTATTTTAGATGGAAAGGACATCACACATGAAAAACCAAATATACGAGCAAACCTAGGCTTATTCCTATCCTTTCAATATCCTGCAGAAATTACAGGAGTAACCATTAACAATTTTCTTAGAACTGCAGTGAATAATAAAAGAGAAAAGAAATACTCAATCGTAGAATTTCATAACCTTCTCAAAGAGAAAATGAAAGAGCTAAACATCGACATTTCTTTTATTAAAAGGTACATTAACGAAGGCTTTTCAGGTGGGGAGAAAAAGAAAATGGAGATTTTACAACTTTCCATGCTTGAACCAAAATATGCTCTTCTCGATGAAACCGACAGTGGAATGGACGTAGACGCCATACGTATCGTTGCAGAAGGAATTAACAAAGTAAAACAAAACAAAGATATGGGAATTATTCTCATTACACACTATCAAAGAATTTTAGATTACTTACAACCAGATGAAGTAAGTATTTTATTCAAAGGAAAGATCGTCGCAACAGGTGGACAAGAGCTTGCAAAGAGAATTGAAAAAGAAGGATTTGAAGGAGTAACAAAATGATAACACAAGAAGATCTTATTGAAGTATTCAAGGGCTATGATGACCCAGAACTAAATATTGATGTCTGGACCTTGGGATTAATTTACAAGATAGAAATTATTGATGATGAGCATGTAAAGATTGTACTTACATTTACTTCTCCCATGTGTCCTTTTGGACCAGAAATGGTTGCTGAATTAAAGAAACGAATCCAAGCAAAGGGAGTAAAAACTGTTGACATTGAAATTACTTTTGAACCTGCATGGGAACCAAGTGAAGAACTCAAAGAAATGTTAGGACTATCTTAAAAACACTAAGCAACCTTTTTCGTTCCTTTTTGCTTAATGAGATATCGTACCTGAGCAAGCTCTTGTTCTAAGAAGCCTTTTTTATTTTCAGCATGTTTTGCCTTTTCATGAAGTAAAGCCTTACTTCCATAAGAACTACGATTAATAGCCCTCCATGCGGCGTTAACTACTTTTTCAGCATTTTCAATGTTCACTAAAAGTTCTGCTTCTTTCTGCTTCAAAGATTCTAAAGTTTCACCAGAATCCTTATCAGAAGAAAATAAATCCGAGAACCAATCTAAAAAACCCATCCCTTAACAAAACAAGAACAACTATTTAAATATTACCTTAAATGTTTCTTTTTTTTCTTTGCAACAAACAAAGAGTATATCCACAAAGAAACCCATATACCTAAAAAGAAAATACTCAAAATCATAAGAGGATAAAAGAACACCTGGAAAAGGGAACGAATAAAGACTAAAAGAAAAGTAGTCGCAAAAGATTGGAGAACTACTGGTGCCCCTTCAATAGCCCATTGAAAGAGAGAAAGAAGATCCTGCTTCTGCAGATGAAGAAAGAAAAAAACCAGTAAAAAAGCAAAAAGAAAGTGAAAGGCCAGTTTTCCAGAAAGCTTTCTAAAGAAAAGAGATCTATCATAATTCAAACTAAAGAAGAGAAAAAAAACACCCAAAAGAAAAGAAAAAACACCTAAAATAGAAAAAAGAAAAATCTTTTCCATATAAGGATCAAGCAAACGAAAGAGAGGGCTCATTTGAGCTTTCCACGCTTCTTTAACTTCAGATAAGTAAGAAGAAAAATAAGGATTATCCATAGTCAGAACACAATCCGAAGCAGGAATAGTTCCAGCATCACATTTTGTAAAGAATTCCTTCAATTCTAAAGTTATTTGGAAACGATGGCGGTCTCCAAGAACAATTAGATGGAGTAAGAGAACATCTTGAAACAATTATGAGAACAGGAAATATCTCTCCTAATATTCAATATATCATTGCAATTCTCTGGGGAGAAAAACAGACCAAATGTGCAGATCTTTTTGGATTATCTCATTAAGAACCTTTCCCACATTGGCCAGGAAATCCTTCTATGCATGCATGGACGCTCCAAAATGGCATCTACTACCCAGAAAATGATACACATAAAATAACCTGTGGTGACGGAATACTTATCTTAGGCCAAGAAGAAGCGTATAGAAGACGTTGTAGATCTCTAGAAGAATACATCATAATCCTCCAGAGATTCTCGAACCTAAAAGAGTACAGCTCTAAAAGAAACAGCAACCCTTCTACTACAGAAATCTTTTTAAATCCTCTACTCTATAAAAATCAGAAAGAGGATGACCCATGATTAACAGACTAAAAACACTTCTCAACAAACTCATTCCAGGATTATTTGCAAAAAAGAACCATATGAAAATTGGTCTCTACGGCCCACCAAATGCAGGAAAAACTTCTCTTGCAAACAGAATCTGTAAAGACTGGCTAGGAGAAGATGTTGTCATGGGCTCTGTTTCTGAAATTCCACACGAAACCAGAGAAATACAAATGAAAGAAAATATTCACATCAAGAAAAAAGGAAAAGAACTCACCTTCAATCTTGTTGATACTCCAGGAATTGCAACCAAAATTGATTACGAAGACTTTCTCAAACATAAAATGAATAAAAAGATTGCAAAAGAACGAGCAAAAGAGGCAACCAAAGGAGTTATTGAGGCAATCAAATGGCTTGATAGCATGGACTGTGTTGTTGTTGTTCTTGATTCTGCAATAAACCCTTATTCACAAGTAAACATAACCATCATTGGAAATCTTGCAGCACG
>SICW01000014.1 GCA_009691355.1 Candidatus Woesearchaeota archaeon | reverse complement strand
GTTCTGATTTAGAATTTTTATTAAAGCTGCATCTTGGAAAGGAATTAGTGAAGAAGCCCCTGGTGCATATAAAAATGTTGATGAAGTTGTTGCTGTGAGTGATGAAGCAGGTATTGGAAAGATTGTTTGTCAGTTGAAGCCTATGGGTGTAGTTAAAGGGTAAGTATATTCTTTAAAATATATATTGCAGAAGCGTTTTTTTTTTATATGCAATCTGATTCTTAGTCTGTATAAAAGGGGAGTGATGAAATGGAATTTATTGAAAAAGTGTCTCTAGGAATTATTCTGTTAATAATCGTTTCTTTTGTTAGTGCAAGTACGCAAATGCCTTGGCTTTATGATGCGAATGCACTCTATTCAGAAAGTGCTTCTTCTGGTGTGGGGTATGGTGCTCCTGCTGTTGAACATACGGCTAGTAAAGACGATAAAAATTCTAAATCAGAACAGGCTCATACTGCTGCAAAGCAAGGTTATGGTGGCCAGACAAATAGAGATAAACAGGGTTCTTCTAGTAGTTCTAGTACTTCTTCCTCCTCTAGTGTTATGGGGGATACTTGCCCTGAAGGTTCTGTTTGTTAGTTCTTTTTTCTTTTCGTAAGTTTTATATGCTTCAAGAGTTTTATGTGATGGAGCTGGGATTTGAACCAAGAAATGCTAGGGTGCATCATGGTTTCCTCAGACCTCTCGTCCCTATACGAGAGGCTTTTGAGACCATTGCCTTACCAGATTAGGCTACTCTAGCACAATTCTTTTTAAGAATATTCTTTTAAAAAAGCTTTACACAAAATTTCCGCAAGATTTTCAGAAATTCGGACATATTTTCAGAATCTTTTTTCGTTCTTTAAACATTTCTCACAAATGCCTGAGACATCTAACTGGAAATGACAGATTTCTCCAGAAATTTCATTCTTGAGAAAGTCTATGTTTTTAATGTTTACATGTTTTTGTTCTTTACAGATTTCACAAATGAAATGGCTATGTGTTTTCTTTTCTCTTGAAAAAAGTGTTCGTCTGTTACAGCTGTATGAGTGAACCGTGTGGTTCTTTACTTTTTCATTAAGAAATCTGTATATTGTTGCTATTCCTATCTTTCCTTTTTTCTTTTGTATATCCTGGTAAAAATCTTCCGCGGTAAAGAATGTTGTTTTCTTTTTTAGCTCTTCTTCAAGCATTTCCTTTTGTTTTGTTTGTCTCACTATTGATACTGAGAATCAATAACCTATTTAAATAAGTTATGACACAAGTGTTCTATGAGCTTAGAAATCTGGACCTATTCTATCATTAGCGTTTTTATTGTTAGTTTTGTTTCTTTGGTTGGGGTGTTTACTTTGAGTTTGTCTGATAAAAATCTCAAAAAAGTTCTTCTTTATCTTGTGAGTTTTTCCGCAGGTGCACTTTTAGGGGATGCCTTTATCCATTTACTTCCGCAAGCTGTTGAGATGAATGGATTTAGTTTGGGAGTTTCCTTTGCAATTCTGCTTGGGATACTCTTTTCTTTTGTTGTAGAGGCTTTCTTGCAGTGGATTCATTGTCATTTGCCTAGCTCAAAAAGGCACAAGCATACCTTTGTGTATATGAATCTTTTAGGGGATGCTGCACATAACTTTTTGGATGGTTTGATCATTGGGGCAAGTTATATTGTAAGTATTCCTGTGGGTGTTGCTACAACCATTGCGGTTGTCTTTCATGAAATACCTCAGGAAATTGGAGATTTTGGTGTTTTAGTTCATGGTGGTTTTTCTAAAGGAAAAGCCATTTTTTATAATTTTCTTACTGCGCTTACTTCTGTTTTAGGAGTAATTCTTTCTTTACTTCTTGCACAACGTTTAGAAGGTTTTACTTCTTTTTTTGTTCCTTTTGCTGCGGGTGGTTTTATTTATATTGCAGGGTCTGATCTGATTCCTGAGTTGCATAAAGGAGAATTAAATTCTTTTCGTTCTTTCTTACAGCTTGTTTGTCTCTTTGCAGGGATCTTAGTTATGGTTGCTCTTTTGTTTTTAGAGTAGTTTTGTACAGAAACCTTTAAATCTTCTTTATACCTAAAAGACATAATGAAAAAGTGGATCTTGATTTTTCTAGCTGTTATACTGTTTTCTTCTATTGTTTCTGCAGTGCCTGCGTATCCCTATTCTATTCTTTCTGATGATGGTACTTGGGTGCCTGTTATTGTTGATGAAGATGAAAATCCTATTGGGCCTTTGAATTCTCAGGATAAAGAACGTTTTAATAATCCTGATGAAGATCTTGGAAAAACTGTTTTTGAACAACAAGGAGATCATGATTATTCTGAAGTGTATGAGAAACAAAGCCAATGTCCTATTGTTTTTCAAAAAGATACGACTACAGGTAAACCAAAACCTTTCTTGGGGAAGTTTACTTCTGAGGGATATATAGAAGCTGATACCAGTTTAGAGTTTAAGACTGATTTACGTGTACAAGAAATTGAAGATGCAGGAGTTGTTTGTGGTTATGATACTATTCGGCAAGTTCGTCCACTACGACCTGCAGCTCAACAAAAACCATTGTATGATATGTATAATCAACAAAGAACAGTTGCAAATACGCAAAGTGGCTATGGTGTGAAAGAAGAAAGTGATGGTACGTATACGTATTATGATCCTACTTTACAAGAGCAGCAACAAGAAGGACAACTTCCACCTCCACCACGACAAGAACCAAAGCCTATTATCATTTTTACTGGACAAGCGGTGTATGAGACCGCATATGATCAAAAAGAATTAGGTGCAATTGTTATTCCCGTACAATTTTCTGATACTGTAGCTTCTGTTTCTACAGATGAACTTGAAACTATGTTTTTTGGTGATACATATAGTCTTGCAAGCTATTATTATGAACAATCTTATGGGGCTTTAAAAATTAGAGGAACTGTGCTTCCAACTTGGTATACTCTTTCTGAGACTATGGGCTATTATGGGGATGATTATGAAGCAAATGTTGAAGAAATGATTACAAGTGCTATTGAGGCTGCAGATGCTGATGTTGATTTTTCTCAGTATGATTATGATGCTGATGGTGTTGTTGATGGACTTTTTGTTGTGCATGCAGGAGAACCTGATGAGAATGGGGGAGGAAATGGTGCGGATATTTGGTCTCATTACTATAGTATAAGCCCTGTGACTGTAGATGGTGTTCAAATTATTGATTATGAGACGGTGAGTGAAGAAAGTCCTACAGGTATTGTTGCTCATGAGTTTGGTCATTATTTAGGATTACCTGATTTGTATGATACTGTTCCTGATGATGGGACTTCAAAGGGCACTGCAGAATGGAGTGTTATGGGTTATGGTGGATATATGGATCCTCCGGGAAGTTTTGATCCTTGGTCTAAGGCTTATTTGGGCTGGCTCAGTGAAAGTAATTATCAAAAAATAGAAAGTAATGACTACTATACTCTTGTTGAAGATAGTTCTTCTTCTGGAATACGTTATTATGCAATTCCTGTTTCTGATGATGAACTTTTTTTTGTGGAGAATAGGCATGAAGCAGATCTTTTAAGCGGAGATAGTTCTGGAGGGATTCTTATTTGGCATATTGATGAGGGAATTATAGATGAAACTGGTTCTTGGAATGGTTGTTCTGGTTCTCGATGGACGTGTAATACTGTGAATGGAGATGTTGATCATAAACTCATTGATGTGGAGGAAGATGGTGAACAAGTTATTGATAGTGGGAAATTAGCTGCATCTGAAGATCCTTGGTATGATTCTTGTGGAGCCTTTAGTGGGTGTCAACCAACTGAGTTTTCTTCTTCTTCGGAACCTGCAGCTACAAGTTATGATGGCAGTCAGGCAATTTACCTTGCGGTCTATTCGGATATTGGATCAACCATGGAATTTGGTGTTACTGTAGATGGAAGCACACTTGTAGCACCGGAAACTACTGAGAGTGTTTCTTCTGAAAGTAGTAGTAGTGATACAAGTACAAGTAGTATTTCTGCTCCAGCTGAGAGTAGCTTTGGTGTTATTGCGTTTGTGGTTATTGGTATTTCTGTGATCTTGATTTTTGGTGCTGGTTTTGTTGCGTGGAGAATGTTTCGTAGAAGAGAAATAGATTTGTCTTGAAAAAGTTTATATAGTTTTTAGTCTTTGAATGTGCTATGGATTTAGATGCATTTGTTCTTACTCCTGAAATTCTGGATCGATTAAAATTAGGTTTGGAAAGGCGTGCTGCTGAAGTCAAAGTTTGTGAAGAGTTAGGACATCCTCATTCTAGAGAAATTTCTCGCTGTTATTTTCTTGGAAGACTAGATATTGGCATGAAGTGTTTAGACTGTGGATAAGTGTATGATAGAAGACCCACTTCTGAGGATTATAGATCTTTGCAAAGAGCTTTAGATTCCCCAATAGATTAGAAAAAGTTTATATAGTTTTTAGCTATGAATTAGACTGATGGGAAGTATTCTTATTTTTTGCGCTCATTCTGATGATGAAGCTATAGGTATGGCAGGGACTATTGCCAAATATGTTGCTGAAGAAAAAAAAGTCATTAAAGTGGTCTTCTCGCATGGTGAAAAGAGTATCCCTCATCTTCAGGAAGAATTTCTTAAAAAAGCTAGGTTTAAAGAAACAGATAAAGCGAGTGAGTATATTGGTATTGTTGATGATAAAAATCTAGGACTTAAAGATACCAAACTCAAACAGGAAGTCCAGAAACCTTTTGTTGCGAAACGACTTAGGGAGATTATTATGCTTACGAGGCCAGAGAAGATTTATGTTCCTTCTGCTTTGGATCCACATCCGGATCATCAAGCGGTGAATACTATTGTTTTAGAGGTTGTGAAGACTTTGAAACGGCATTATCCTGTCTATGCTTTTGAAGTGTGGAATGTAATACGAGAAACACACCCCCAAGTATATGTGGATATTACTCCTTATATTGATATAAAACTGACCTATATCAAAATGTTTAAAAGTCAATGGGTCTATATGTTTACATTATACTTTCCAGCCCTCATTCGGTCCTTAATTTATGGAAGGAAAATTAATTGTAAATATGCAGAGAGGTTTTACAAGTTGCGATGAAAATTTTGTTTGTTGTTTCAGGAATAGGGTATGGTGATGCTACAAGAGAACATTCTAATATTTTAGCATTGAAGAAAAAGTATCCTAAAGCTCAGATCATGGTTGCTGGTTATGATAATTCTTATAAGTATTTTAAGGATAAATATCCTACCATTCGAATTCGAGGCTATAAGCTTCCTGGAAAGTCTATGAAGATTAATGTCTGGAGTTTTGCCTTTCGGAATATGTTTTTGCCTTTCTTTTGGTTTGTAGGTACTCTTAAGGTTCGTCTACATGCATTTAATTTTATTCCTGATGTTATCGTGAGTGATTTTGAGCCGGTAGGTCTTTCTCTTGCAAAAGTTCTTGGGAAAAAGTGTATTGTTGTGTTTGGCTTTGATCCTTTGCTCTATAAGGAATATGCTAAAACACATGCGGTGAATTATAAAATGAAATTTGAAGCAGTGTATTTTGAAAAGTTGTATGATGAGGCTGATCTTGTTCTTATACCTACATTTAAAGCGAAGAAAGAAAAACATCTTTTGTATACCTATATAGATCCTGTTCTTCATCAACAACCAGAGAGTTTGCCGAGTGAAACAGTTTTAATGAAACAGCTTCATTTGAAGAAAAGCCCTTTTTTGGTTATGCTTGCAGGTTCTGAGTTTGGAACAAAACTTGCAAAAAATGTCTGTACTATGGCTCACAAGTTTCCTGGGGAGTCTTTTATTATTTTTGGTGGTGATTTAGATATTTTCTTACCTAAAAATGTGAAGTATATTAAATTTACTCCTGACTTTTTGAAATATCTTAAAGTCTGTAAGGGAATTATGACTCTTGCTGGCCAAAAAACGCTTACTGAAGCTTTAGTGTATAGAAAACCCATTCTTTGCTTCCCTATACAAGATCATGTAGAACAGGTTCTCAACGCTTATGCACTTGAAGATATCTTATATGTGAGCCATGATAGTTCTGTTAAAGGTGTAGAAAAAGCATTTACTGAGTTCCTTCAAGATCTTTCTTTGTATCAACGAAAAGTAAAGGCTCGTGCACTTATAGCTCAGGGCTCAGAAGAGTTTGTACGCCTTTTAGGAATTACTTTAGAGAAGTAGAGTTAAAACTTTCTTCTTTCTTTTTTTGTTTTTTATGTTTGTATAACTCTATAAATAATGGGATAAATGAGCAGGTAATAATTCCAATAATAACTAGTGAAAAGTTATCTTGTACGATTGGAAGTGAGCCAAAGAAATAGCCTCCAAAGGTAAATAAGCCTACCCACATAAAGGCACCAAGAGCATTGTATTTGAGAAAAGTGGCATAGTTCATCTTTCCAATACCTGCAATAAAAGGTGCAAAGGTTCTTATGATGGGAATAAAACGTGCGAGAATTATTGTTTTTTTTCCGTGTTTGTTGTAGAATTCATTTGTACGAAGAAGATATTCTTTTTTGAATAATTTGCCTTGTTCTTGCTTGAATACTTTAGGACCAAGATGGTAGCCAACAAGATAGTTTACTGAGTCACCTATGATAGCAGCAGAGACTAAAACAAAGAAAAGGATCCCTATGTTTAATGCACCTAGTGCAGCAAATGAGCCTGAAGCAAAAAGGAGTGAGTCACCTGGCAGAAAAGGTGTCATGACAAAGCCTGTCTCTAAGAAGATGATTATACCTATGAGAAGATAGGTCCAGGTGTGATATGTTTGGATAATTGTGCTGAGATATTTATCAATATGAAGAATAAAGTTTAGGAATTCACTTAGAGGAAGCATTTATAGGCCTCTTTTCTTATCGCTTATATCCTTTTCGTAGTACACTTTTCGTACAGGAAAAGAGATTTCGATCCCTTCTTTTTCAAATTGCTCTTTAAGTTCTTTAATGAGTTTGTGAATCATAAGGTTTCTGCCATGATATTCTTTTGCTTGGAGGAAAATTTTGAAGTTGATGTTGGATTCTGCAAATTGTACGAAGCGTATTTCTGGTTCAAACTCTTTTACTCCTTCCTCTGTTGTCTTTTGTATCTTTCTTGCAACTTCTGTGGTTATCTTTTCTACTTTTTTCAGGTCTGAACTATAGCTTACTCCACATTCTAAAGTGAAAATTATGCTTTCTATGCCTTTTTCTCCATTTGAAGAGTTGTTTGTTATAATACTATCTGCAAGTATGGCATTAGGAACAATAATAATTGTGTTTTGAAGTGTCTTTAATCTTGTTGACCTCCAACCAATATCAATCACAATTCCAAGAATTCCTGTACTCAATTCGATGTGATCACCAATGTTAATGGGTTTATCTGAGACTATATGCAATCCAGCAAAAAAGTTTGTAAGCGTGCTTTGTAGTGCTAAACCTAATGCAAGTCCTCCTAAGCCGAGTGTAGCGAGAAAGGGAGTTGTTTCAATATTGAAATGGTCTAAAAGAATTAATGCTGCTATAATGTATATAATGCCTGAAAGAATTTTACTAATTATTTGTGGAGGTCTCTCCATATGTTCTTGCTTTTTTAGCCAAGAGTTTATGATTACTGTGAATATTTTTGTTGTAATTGCTGCAGAAACGAGAATAAAAGAAGCATAGAAGATATTGTCTATCCATATATTTCCCGTTTCTCCAAATAGACTTATAGATTTTAGTGCTGTGTATAAGCCGATGAAGATAATTAAAGCGTATAGTGGCTTGATGATGTTCTTTTGTAGTCTTTTATATAGGAGGTTTTTTGTTTGTTTTCTTTTTCGTTTAAAATAAGAGTTCAGAATAAGATGGAGGATATTTGCAAAGAGAATAGACCCTACAAAGATAAAGAGAAAACGGAAAGAATCGTTTACAATTATAGATTCGAATAAAGCCATAAAGAGGGGCTTTTTCTTTCTCTATAAAAAGTTTATGCTATCTCTAAACTAGTATATAGCCATTCTTCTCCACGCTGAGAAATGCTTTCAATGTTAAAAAATACCAATGTCTCTACGCCTTCTTTTCGGAGAAATTGAATGTCATTCTTCATTTGCTTCACATTTCTGTAAGTCGGTTCGTTACCAAAAACTCCTGTGCCGATTAAACCCACTGCAATGAAGGCATCTTTATGCTTTGGAAGAAAATATCTTTTGAAGTAATGCCTGTATAGTTTTCTTAATGGAAAAGGTATACATGTTGAGTAGAACATATAATTGTACCTGAGATTTTCTTCTTTTATCCAGCCCCATCGTTTGAGAATTGATTCTTGAAGTGGAAAGCTTGAAAGAATAATATCTGTGTCTCTACTTAGAGATTTTATTTTTTTCCGGAGATAGGGACTATTATCTGGTTCTTGTACTGTTTTTGTTCCTATCCATGTTAGTGCAGATAAAAAATGATACCTTTTAGGTATTGGTGGTTCAACATCAATCTTAATTTTTAATCCCCTGTACTGATCCAGTTCGTCAATTGCTTCTTTTGTACAATAGCCAGAGAACCAGTAGCCTTCTTTCTTTGGAAGTGTTGGCCATGCATTCACTTCAATATTTTCAGAGTATTTTGTAATCTTTTTTTTCCAAAGGCCATAGTTTGCACGAGATGTGCATGCAACGTAGATAGTAATTTTTTCATGTTTTAACCATTCAGAAAGCTTTTTCCAGTTACATTTTTCTGGAAATTCGCACCAATACACTCTTTTCATTTTTGTTGAGAGTGGTGTCATCTGTTTATAAATCTTTAGAAAATTTCTTTCTTGATGCTCTTAATAAATAATTCCATCATCATCTTCACCTGGTTCTCTTTGTCTCAGATGGGTTTCTTCTTCTCTTTCGAGATGTTCTTTCCCAGCAGCTTCTCCATAGATTTCTACAGGAGGATCTTTTCTTTTATCTTTTTCTCTGTCTGTATTTTGTAAACCGATAAGTGTTCTATTGATAAGATATGTTTCGAGGTTAGAATCTTTTGGAACATAGATTACTCCTTTTTTTTCTCCGAAGAGTCTGGGACTATCCTCTCTAAAGGCTGTCATTGTTGAAAGATCTGGGAGCTTTGTTGCAGAGACATATCTATATGGCCCACTTATTGATGAAGGTTTTTTTGGTGGAAATTGATTCATCCAAGCCTAAGGTAGACACCAGACTTCTCTTTTTAGGATAATATCTTCAAGATCTTCGCTTTGTTCTATTGCATTTACAGGTTTGGAAAGTTTATAGTACATTAATGCCCAGTAGAATTCTCTTCCTGGGTTGTCTATAGGATACAGGTGGAGCTGATTTGGATCCGTTAAAATCCTTTTTCCATTCCCAATCATTTTACATTTGAGTTCGATACCAAACTGATCATTTAAGAGATCTATTCCCATAAATCCATTTGAGCGTATACCTAATGTTTTTGCTAACCAACGTTTGTTATAGCCTTCTACATGTGGACGAAAGTATTTTGGAAGCATGAAGCTTTCTTTGTTAAAATCTTTATAATCACTTATATACAAGAATAGTGATACTATTTAGGGTGTTTCTTCTCTTATAGAATCACTGTTGAGAATGAATACTCTGTTTATAAGATGTGTTTCTAGATTAGAGTTTTTTGGTACGTATATTCTTCCTTTCTCTTCTTCAAAGATGGTCATTTCATTTGGAGGAGGAAGTCTATGTTTTGGAACATATCGAAATGGTCCAGAATGTTTAGGATTGTGTACCGGAAACTGCCGTATCCAGTCCCAGGGTATGCACCAGACTTCTCTTTCTGTTACTAGGGTTTCTAGGTCCTCTCCCTTCTTTACGTCTTTTACTTCTTTTGCAAATGTGTAGAACATAAATGCCCAATAAAATTCCATTTCCTGTGTTTCTTGAGGAAAATCATTGACTTGATCTGCGTTCACTGCAAATAATTTAGGATAGCCTGGTTTGATGATCTTAGATTTAAATTCTATTGCAAAACCATCTGAATATTCTGCATCTCCATCATACTCTGTTTTACTGAGAAGGTCAATTCCGTGATGGCCATTTCCTGGAACCCACAACGCATTTGCTAGCCAACGTTTATGATACCGTTCTATTTCTCCTGTGAAGTCCCTTGGGTTCATACGTTTGTTTTTTTCTGATGTTATTTAAGGAAATCTATTCTAAGAGTATACATACCTTCTAGAACTTTCTTCTTTTTTTGTTGATATTTTTCCTGTGAGATAAAATATCCTCTGTTATTTTTTTGCTTTCTTCTGAAAGAGCTCGTAGATATTTGGCAAAGCTGCTGCAAGGATGATTAATGTTGCTCCCAGTACTATTTTAGTTGTTATTGTTTCTTTGAAAATAAGGATCCCTAAAAAAAGACTCACTATAATCTCAAGTAAGCCAATTAATCCTCCGATGCTTGCTTCGGTGTATTTTAAGCCTTTAATCATTAGCCAGAATCCAAGAATACTTACCATTACATATCCTAATGCATACAGCCATACTAACTCAAATGAAGGGAGATATTGTGTTTCTCTCAAGATAAAAGATAATGGGGCATTACTAACACAAATAATAATCCAACTTAGCCAGCTAATATATAATGGGGAATAGTCACCAGATAATTTTTTGGAAAAAGATAATTCTCCTCCACTTGCGATGCCATTTACCATTGCTAATATTACTGCTAACAAAGAAAAGACAATAAGTGAGAATGAAAATACCACATACATTCCACATGCTGCTAGCAGAAATGAAATAACTTTTATTTTGGTTAATTTTTCTCCTAAAAACAAAATTCCTACAAGGTACATTGTTAATAGCATACTCACAAAAAAGAGTAAAGTTGCTGATCCAATATCCATATGATTAAATGCATAAAAAAGTGGTGCTTGTGTAAGTGAGGTAAATGTGAGAAATAGGGCTATCCACCCCCAATCTTTTTTCTCTATAGGAATGATTTGTTTCTTCCATAATAGAATTGGCAACAAAATAAGAGCAATAATTAATCCTCTTGTCCATCCTTGATAGAACACTCCAAAAGAGTCTCCTATTAGCCTAGACCAAATTCCATAACTCCCAAACATGAGAGCAGCTAGAATAATAAAGATCATTCCTTTTTTTTGATTCATACTTTCTTTTACTAATTCTATGTTTAAATACTATATAGCTTTGATATAAAAAACGCCAGAGGAGGGATTTGAACCCTCGGCCTAAGCATTAGGAGTGCTTCGCTCTATCCAAGCTGAGCTACTCTGGCACTTTAGACTTGAAATTCTATTTTGTTTTTAAATGTTCTTCTTCTACTTGAATAAACTTTATATACCCTAGAAATGGCTTCTTTTCTTATGAAAGCAGTACAAGTGTCTTCTTTACAGGATAAAGCTCTTACGACCTTTTCTTATTTACCTCAGTCTTTGAAACGTGCAATCATTAAACCTGTTATGCAAGCACGTTACAAAAAAGCACTAGAGCTTCAAGCACCAAAAATGCTTATGCTCTATGTGACTGATAATTGTAACTTACGTTGTAAACACTGTTTTTATTGGAAAGAAGTTGATAATCCTAGAAATGCGCACAGTATTGAAGAAATCGAAAAACTTACAAAAAGTTTGAAAGAACGACTTGACCTTTTGACTCTTACTGGGGGAGAGCCATTTATTCGAAAAGATCTTGTTGATATTGTGAAGCTCTTTGTACAAAATAATCATGTGAAAAGAATTCATATTGCTACAAATGGATTACTCCCTGAGCTTACTTTTCGGAAAACACAGGAAATGCTTGCTATTCTTGATCCCAAAACACGATTAACTATGCAGTTTTCTATTGATGGATTTGAAGAGAAGCATGATAAGGTTCGAGGAATGCAAGGTTCCTTTCAAAAGACTTGTGAGACTGTGAAGAAGTTAAATGATATTCATGATCCTCGACTTGCTGTGTCTGTTGCAACTGTTGTGCATAGAGATAATTTTTCTGAGATGAAAGATTTCAAATATTTTATCAATCATGAGTTAGGGGTTCCATTGAAGGTAAATGTCTTACGAAAACCCAATAGTGTACGGGGTGTTGC
This sequence comes from Candidatus Woesearchaeota archaeon, assembly GCA_009691355.1. GTDB lineage: Archaea > Nanobdellota > Nanobdellia > SCGC-AAA011-G17 > GW2011-AR17 > JAGVZZ01. The sequence goes on along the minus strand of SICW01000014.1, from coordinate 2,644 downwards.
TCCACAGTTTATGGAAGCTTTTGATATTCGAGAAGATGATGGCTATGAACCTCCTTCCGAGGAACAATTACGAGAGCTTATTGCTTTGCTTGATGATGGGACGATTGCTTCGCGAATAGAAACGAAGAAAATTGAGCATAGTATTACAATTTTGCATCATAGAAAGAAGGCTGTCAATTGTCTTGCTGGTATACGAGATGCTACCATTTTTTCCAGTGGGGATGTGAGTATATGTGAGCCTACAACTCCGTTTGCGAATCTGAAAGAGTTCGATTATGATTTTGATAAACTATGGCATAGCCCTGCTGCGAAAGAACGAAAAGAGAAAATCATTGGGAAGTGTTTTTGCTTGAATTCTTGCAATCTTTTGAATGCAATGCAGTTTGATGCGGAGACTTTGGTCAATCTGTAGGATGGTAGCAGAAATGAAAGCTCCTTATAGGGATTTGATTTATAGAATTAGGAAAATGTTAGAGAGTTCTGGTTTTCGGATTTTAGGCCCTACACCTGAAGAGTATGGGCTTTGTACAGTTCATAGGTCTTTTTCTGGTGATACTGAAATTGTTTTTGATTATGGAATGCCTCGTTTTCTTGACACCTCTGAAGGAAGATATACTATTTATGGAGGAGGTGTTCGTGAAGGTGATGTTGCTGCGAGTTTTTTGGATGCCTTTACTTTAGAATTCGATGTTGCTGTTCTTGTTTCCCAGAGAAATGATTCTTTACTTGCTAGAGGATCTGAAGAATATCAATGTCAACCCTCTGGTCCTAGATTTAGTGTGCAGAATACCTTACAAATTCCTTTGTTTTAAAGAAAATTTCATTTCTTTTTCTTCTCAAGTATATCTCGGCTAAATTTATCAAAATCAGAGTTTATGTTTTGTTTTTTGTTGAAAATTTCATATTCCTTTAATGCTTTCTCTTCTGCTTCCTTGAAAGAAATCTTTCCTTTTCCTTCTAATACTTGAAATTCACTAAATTCTAAAAATTTGCTCACACTTATAGATACATCTTCCATTTTGAGGGTAGTTCTATTTTCAATAATTCTTTCGATATAGTCAAAAAAGCTTGAAATGGTTCTCTCTAGTTGTTTTATCTCTTTTTCTTCAAGATAGTTCTTTGCAATGATTGTATCAGATTTGAGTATCCTTCCTTTTGGAGCATATTTCCAAGTGGTTAATCCCATGTGTTCTTTTTTTGCATCTGCCTTTTCATAAATGATTTCTGCAGCAGTCTGTTTAGTGATGGCATAATGGAATTTGTTTTGTACCGTAGCATAAAATTCTTTTGTCATTTCTGAATTGGGGTTATAATCAAGACTACACTCCGCAAAAATATCGGTTATTTTTTGATAAATTCTTCTTTCACTGGCTCTGATTGAGCGTACCCTTTCTAATAGTTCTTCAAAATAGTCTTTTCCAAAGTACTTTCCATTTTTCAGTCTCTCATCATCCATGGTGAAACCTTTAATGATATACTCTTTGAGAATTTTTGTTGCCCAAATCCTAAACTGTGTGGCTTGGCTAGAGTTGACTCTATATCCTACAGATATTATTGCGTCAAGATTGTAGTAGTTTGTTACGTATTCTTTACCATCTTCTGCAGTATGTGCAAATTTTGCACTAACTGAGTTTTCATCTAACTCTTCACTTTCAAAAATATTCTTGAGATGTTTTGTAATAACACTTCTATCAACTACGAATAACTCTGCTATTTTCTTTTGAGTTAACCAAATGTTCTCCTTATGAAGAAAAACTTCAATTTTTACATCCCCTTTAGGAGTTGTATAGATTAAAAAATTTGTTTCTTTATTTTTTGGCATGAGTTCTTTGGTCATTTTAGGCTTCATTTTTCTTATTTTTGACTAATTTGAATCTTTTGATTCTACTTTTGCAAAAATAGCATTAGGAAATCTATCTATACCTTTTATACTTATTTTAAATGGTTTGACTTTTGAAAGAACTTTTTCTGAAGCTTTTGACCAAAACTCTATTTGCTTTGGAATTTCATCACATACAACTATTGCTTTTATTGTACAATGGCTGTTATTTGAATTTCTCCAGTCAAATGCTGAATTCTTTTGGATTTTTACCTCTTTTAACTTTTGAACTATCTTTTTAGGAATAAAAAAATTAAGAGTTATGGAGTATTTAGCCATATTACCTTTAAATCCTTAAAGATATATAAATGTAGTATAAAGAATAATGAGAAAAAGAAAAATAAATACTTTCTGAAGATTTTTTAGGTCTTAGAATTTTTTGTGGTTTTGGTAGCAATCTCTACAGTATACAGGTCGTGGATTTCCATCTGTGCCAGTACTTGGTTTGAAAGGTACTTCACATTCTTTTCCACAATCGGAGCACACTGCTTTGTGCATTTCTCTTGGACCGCTTGCGAAGTTTCCTCCGCCGCTGCCACCACTGCTGCCGCCTCTATTAAATCTATTTCCGCCGCCGAAGCTGCTTCGTCCGGTACTACCGGATCTATTTCTGTCATGTTCCATTTTTGTTTTATTCACCTATAGGTTATAGTTATACATAGTTTCTTAGAAAGATACTAGTATACTGCTTTTTTTTAAATCTGTTCTCTATATAAATCTATGGAATTTCCTTAGAATAGGCTTAAAACACTGTTTATGGGGGTT
>SICW01000013.1 GCA_009691355.1 Candidatus Woesearchaeota archaeon | reverse complement strand
GTTGATTATGCGTATTCTGATGTGTACGAAGATATGTCTCTTCTTCTGAGCTATGGAAATCAGAGCTATACTGTGCCTGTTATCTTTCCTGGATTTGTTGAAGAAGTGAACGAAACTGATACGAATGAAACTATGGAAGAGAATGTTACTGTTTTTGCAAATGAAACTGTTGTTGCTGAAGAAAGCGTTCCTTTTGCATTCCTTGTGACTAATCCTACTGTGACTGTTACTTTGAATGAAACACAATCTGTCTATGGTGATTTGAAAGTACAAAATATTGGAAATGATTCTCTGGATAATTTAGTTTATACCCTTACTGGAGATTTGGGATTCATTCTTAGTTTAAATGAAACGAATATCTCTTTAGCTCCTGGTGAAGTCTATTCCCAAAGAATTTGGTTTAATCGAGAAAATAGCTCGCGTGTTGGGACGTATGAAGGTTTGCTTGTGTTAGGGGATGAAAACTATACAGACAATATTTCTATTTCAGTAACTATTGTTGCTTTTGTTAATACCACGGAGAGTTTAGAAGCAAATATTTTAGAAAATCAAAGTACTGAGGAATATACTCTTGTCTATCAGGGAGAGACGCTTACAGAAGAGAGTAGTGGAAATGGTGTGTACATCATTGGTGTTGTTCTGATCGTTATGCTTCTTGCTCTCATTATTCTTGTTGCTCTGAAACTACGGCAGAAAGGGGACAGGAAGTTTAATGAATATATTGAAGAGACGAAGAGGAAGTAGTGGTTGTGAGCTTACTTAAACCATTTCTTTGCATTTGGTTTGCGATGAGGACAACCAGGCCAACAGCAAGGCCTCTTTTTTCCTTTGAGAAGATCTGTACATAAACGGTCAATATGTTCTTTCCTCGTCTCTGTTTTTTTGACAATGGTAGTCCAGCAGATCCACTCGTTACGTGCGATAGGTGTAAGGCTATTCCATTTCTTGATACTCTCTGGAAAGGTAGTTAAAGCTTTTTCAACATCTTTTGGCAATTTATGTAAGGCACTGGCAGTGATGGGTTTTGTCGTCATACTTCTGAGTTCCGTATTATAGTGAAGTAAATTAGTTATATAACTCTTTTTTTTATTTTTTTCCTGAAATAAGCTTTATCTTTAGTTGTTTCTTCTTAGAAATCATTAGATAAAACTTTTCTCGTATTCTAATCGGCTTTATTTCTTTATCCAAAATCTCATTCAATTCATGAATAAGTAATTCCTTCTTTTTTTCTTTCAAAGAAGCAACCCATGAATAAGAATTTACCAAATTAATATACTCTTCTTTGGTAAACATTTCTAAAGAAGTATATTTTTTAACTAAGGTTTTAGCAAATTTCTCTGATTTAACAAGTCTCTGAACAACATCATTCACACTTTTCTTAGCCCTAATCTTGCTTGGAGCATAATGATAATAGCCCGGACAATGTTTTGTAAATAATCCTCTTATTTTTAATAAGAATTTTGAAGAGTCTTGGTCTATAAGTCTCCAAAAGATTGCAATGTGCCCTTCTTTTTTAAGCATCTTAGCTATCTTTTTGTAAGCAATTTCTGGATGTACCCAATGTATCGCTGAAGCAGCTAAGATCAAATCAAAAGAATCATTGAGCGAATGGAACTTCTCAAAAGATACGGTCTTATATTTAGCAGTTTTATAGTTAGTGGACAAATTTTTCGCTACTTTGAGCATGTCTTCACTTATGTCTATTCCAATTATCCTATAACCTCTTTTAGCAAACGGAATTGTTGATTTTCCAGTTCCACAACCCATATCTAAAATTAGGCTCTCTTTATTTAAATTAGAAATTTTAATTATATCCTCTATAAGCTTCTTCGGATAATCCCTTCTTCCAATATGATAAGATTCTCCTACTTTTTTATAAGACTGTCCTAATTTTCGATTAAATGCCATCTAACTTAATATTATTTAGCCTGTTATTATATCTACCCCTATTCTATTCGCACTGCCTTCTGGTGGGGGCGAGTAAGTTCAGGAGACTAAATTCCATATAAATCACGAGTGGGCTTGCGAGTTTGAATATAAGCCATCGCTATTGCTGATAACAACGGAATTTAACGAAGTTGTGAGCCGAGTGGAGGAAAGATGATTTTTCTCTAGAAATTCTTGTATGTAGACTTCCATAGTAAAAAGTGGCCCTGGTGAGATTTGAACTCGCGACCTCCGGCTGACTTCAGCATACTTCCAAAGTGAAAGTACGTCATATAAGACCGGCGCTCCAGCCAAGCTAAGCTACAGGGCCGTTACAATTGGTTTTTTGACGATTTAAATACGTTTCTACCCTCTCCAATGAAGACCATATCCATGATCACCAAGCTTCAAACCTTTTGTTCCAGTCCAAGGATCCATATTGAACCAACCATTTTTGGTTTTTATATCAAGATATTGATGAGGGGAAATAATAAAAAAAGAGTATTTGAGTCGAATATCCTTCTCTCTAAAATGCCCGCTCTTTACCAAGAGTATTCTGAGAAAATAATTCATTGCTGTGCAGTGTTGTCTTTTCACATGCCAAAGTGATTTTAGGCCCTTAGTGAAATGATCTTGCAGATTCTCAAAAGAAAAAGCTCCTTGAAATTTTGTTATAAGTATTTGGTATGCTTTTTGGAGAACAAGATCTTTCTTTTTGATTCTTTTTAAAATTCGTACTTCTTTCTCTATTTCATTTGGAAGTGTTTTTGGGAGAGGGATTTTATAGAAGAAATGTGCAAGCATTTTATTTTTTAAGAGAAGGTAAGTATTTAAAGGTTTAGAAAATTTTTCTGTTGATGTTAATAGGCTTAGTGGGTAAACCATCAGTGGGAAAAAGTTCTTTCTTTAAAGCAATGACTCTTGTAGAGGTTGAGATAGCTAATTACCCTTTTACTACAATAAAGCCCAACCATGGAATAGGTCATGTACGCATTGCTTGTGTGGATACAGATTTTTCTACACAGTGCAATCCTCGAACGGGTTTTTGTTTAGATCATAAAAGGTTTCTTCCTGTTGAACTCCTTGATGTAGCTGGAATTGTTGAAGGAGCAAGTGAAGGGGAAGGAATGGGTAATCAGTTTTTGGATGACCTCAATCAAGCGGATGCGTTGATTCATGTGATTGATCTTTCTGGTTCTACAAATGAAAAAGGTGAACCTGTTACCGCAGGAAGTTATGATCCTATACAAGACGTTCTTTTTTTGGAAGAAGAATTAGATCTTTGGTATTTGCGTTTATTGAATAAAGGCTGGGATAAGTTTGCACGACAGGTAAAGCAAGAAAATGCAAATATTTACAAGGCAATTGCAAAGCAGCTTTCTGGATTACGAGTTACAGAAGATATTGCAAAAGAAGTTGTTAAAGAGTTACAATTTTCTGAAGTGATTGAGTCTTGGACTGCGCAAGATCTTCGAAGTTTAGCTTCACGCTTACGAGAAATTACCAAACCTATGATTATAGCTGCAAATAAAGCAGATATTGGTGTTGCGAAAGAGAATCTGAAAAAATTGCAAGAGCGTTTTCCTGAGAAAATAATTATTCCTTGTTCTGCGGAATCTGAGCTTGCACTTAAAGGTGCAGCAAAGAAAGAGTTGATCCATTATGTTCCTGGAGATTCTGACTTTAAAGAACTAGGGAAACTTACAGATACACAGGTACAAGCATTAGGCTTTATTCGAAAAAATATCCTTCAACAATATGGAAATACTGGCGTACAGACAGTTTTAGATGCTGTTGTATTTGATGTGTTGAAATATATTGCTATTTATCCTGGTGGTGCTAATAAATTAGAAGATAAAGATGGAAATATCCTTCCTGATTGTTTCCTTATGAAAGATGGTTCTACTGCTTTAGATTTTGCTTTTAAACTTCATACGGATATTGGGAATGCGTTTATTCGTGCAATTGATGTGCATACGAAACGAACTGTGGGTAAGGAACATCTTCTGAAACATAGAGATGTCATGGAAATTGTGGTGAGAAAATGATTACATGGGAAGAATTTGAAAAGGTGGATATTCGTGTAGGAACTATTATTGCTGTGGATGATTTTCCTGAAGCTAAGAAGCCTGCATATAAACTTCGTATTGATCTTGGTGAATTGGGAATAAAAAATTCTAGTGCGCAAATTACTCAATTGTATTCTAAGGGGGATCTTTTACATTCTCAAGTCATTTGTGTGTGTGGCTTTCCTCCTAAGAAAATAGGGCCTTTTACTTCTGAAGTTCTTACAACGGGGTTTTATCTTCCTACGGGAGAGGTTGTTCTTTCTACACCTGAGAGAAAAGTTCCTAATGGGACAAAACTTGCTTAGGAAAAGATTTTATTTTTGTAAAGTGTTATGCGCTGGAGCAGGGAATCGAACCCTGACATCGCTGTGGACGATCATGGTTTCCTCATCCCTTTAGCCCCCCAAAGCTAAAGGTTTTTGAGACTATTGTCTTACTATTAAGTATACTCCAGCGCTGAACGTATTCTTAGAGCTTTGTTTTCATAAAGCTTTAAACGAAAAATTAGATGTTTTTGTTGAAAGATTTTTAGGTTTTACTGATATTTCTTAAATTTTTCTGCTTTTTGGAGTAATTCTTTTCCTGCAGCAAAACTTAAGCGATTTATTGCTTCTTGGTAGGAGAGCCATGCAAAATCTTTATGCTCTTTAGAAAGTGTTACTTGCGTTTCTTGTGTTTCTCCTAAGAAATATTCTACTTGCTTATGCACCGTATTTCCTTCTTTTTTATAAAAATAGCCTTCTGACTCTAAAAAACCTTTCACAAAGAAGACGGTTGTGATTCCTGTCTCTTCTTTGAGTTCTCTGCGAGCAGTTTCTTCTGGAGTTTCATTTCCTTCTACGTTTCCTTTCACGTAGCCCCAGTGTCCAGATACGTAGCGTAAGAGTAAATATTGGTCTTTATTGAACAGAATAATCCCTACAGAGTGTTCTTGAGGCATACCCTAGTAATATGCTTAGGATATATAAAACTTAAGCACAATAATCTATAAAAGGCTCTCTTCTCTTTTATGTAGTATGTCCGCAAAAGAAATTAGTTTGAATCATGCTCATCAGAACAAACTCTTTTACTTTGTTGCAAATGTTGTGGTCTATAGAGATTCTGATAAAAAATGTCTTCTTTTAAAACGAGGTGACAATGAAAAAGTGCATCCTGGTAAATATTGTGTGCCTGGTGGAAAGCTGGAGTGGAGTGATCTCCCTTTAGAACAACCTACACGAAGAAATGGAGATGTACTTGATTATGAAAATGCTATTGAAAAATTGCTTTTACGGGAAGTAGGGGAAGAAGCTGGTCTTATTATTCATGATCATCTTCATTATATCAATAGTGTTGCTTTTATTCGTCCTGATGGGATTCCTGTTGTTCTTGCAAAGTTCGCTGCTCGTTACAAGGATGGAAAAGTGGTTCTAGAAAAAGGTTCTTTTACTGATCATGCTTGGGTGGATGCTTCTGAAATCGAAGGATATGATTGTATTGCAGGTATTGCTCAAGAAGTGCGAGAGACTATTGATCTTTTTAGAAAAGTCTAATGTTTTATTTTCTCTCTTTTTTTCCATAGTTTATTTCCTTTTTAGTACTTCCGACTATTATGATCTTTAGTCGTGTTTTTAATGCTTGGGGGGTTTTATGGGTTTAAAGCTCTCTTTAACGCAACAATGCATTATTTTAGAAATGCTTAAATAGGTTTTTGTCTTTAGCTTTATTGGAGGTATGCTTTATGAAATATCTAAATATAGCTACAAAAGTAAATCAAATACTCTTAGGATTGGTAATGCTTGTTCCTGGCTTATTGAAATTATTTGTTATGGGACCGAGTGCAGTTGCAAGTATGCTTGGGAGTTTTGGTTTTCCAGCAGCAATGTTTTTCGCATGGCTTTTGATCATTCTTGAAATAGGATCTGGCCTTGCTGTCCTTATTGGATGGAAACTAGAATATACCGCAATTGTTCCAGCAGTGATTTTAGTGATTGCGGGACTTTTGGTGTATAGGACAGACTATGGAAACTTGTTGATGCATCTTGTGATTGCGTCTAATTTTGTTGCTTTAGGTTGTATGCATTGTAAGAGTAAGAAATAGTTTTTTCTTTTTTTCTATATTTGACTAGATAAATCTTTTTAAAGCCCAAAACTAGGATTTCTTGTATGCAAATTCGGACTGGTCTTACGTACAATGATGTGCTTCTTGTTCCTAAAAGATCTCCTCTTTCTTCACGAAGTGAAGCAGATGTTAAAACGAGGTTTACTAAGAATATTTCTTTGAATATTCCTCTTGTAAGTGCAAATATGGCTTCGGTCACTGAGCATAAAATGGCCATTGCTATGGCGCGTGCTGGAGGTTTAGGAGTCATTCACCAGTTTGGAACTATTGAAGAACAAGTTGAAGAAGTAAAAAAAGTGAAAAAAAGCACGAGTTATGTTATAGAGCATCCTTTGACTGTACAAGAGCATATTACTTTAGGAAATGCTGTTACCATTATGAAAGAAGCTGGGGTGACAAGTCTTTTGGTTATGAGAGGAGATGAGCTTGAAGGAATTTTTACCTCAAGGGATTATCTTTTTGAAATAGATATGACTAAGAGAATATCTGAAGTTATGACTCCTAGAGAGAATCTTGTTACTGCTCCGTATGGGATTAGTCTTGATGAAGCAAAAATTATTTTACATATGCATCGTATTGAGAAATTACCATTACTTCAGCATGGAAGGCTTTTAGGTCTTATTACTACGAAGGATATCATGAAAATTGAATCCTGGCCTATGGCAAATAGAGACCTGAAAGGACGTTTGCGTGTGGGTGGGGCTATTGGAGTGAAAGATAGTCTTGAAAGGGCAGAGGCATTGATTGCTGCTGGGGTGGATGTTTTGATTTTGGATATTGCACATGCACATTCTGAAGTTACTATTCAATGTTTAAAAGAACTTAAGGCAAACTTTTCTATTGATGTTATGGTTGGAAATATTGCGACTGCAGAAGCGGCAAAGGATCTTATTGAAGCAGGGGCAGATGGATTAAAGATTGGAATTGGACCGTCGCCTGTTTGCACAACAAGAATTATTTCTGGCTCAGGTGTACCACAGCTTACTGCCGTTTTAGATGTATGTAGCGTTGCAAAACAGTTTGGTGTTCCTGTTTGTGCTGATGGTGGACTAAAATATCCAGGGGATGTTTCTAAAGCTATTGCAGCTGGAGCAACAAGCATTTTTTCTGGGAGTTTTTTTGCTGGAACTGATGAGGCTCCAGGGATTATTCTTACCAAGGATGGAAAACGATATAAGAAATATATGGGGAGTGCTTCCTATGATAGTAACCATGAACGAAAAGAAAGTAAAGATGGGAAGAAAGTAAAAGAAAAATTAGATGTTTTTGTTGAAGGTGTTGCAGTTTTAGTTGATTACAAAGGTGCTGTTGAGGATGTGATTAAAGGTATTCTTAAGGGATTGCAAAGTGGTATGAGTTATTGTGGAGCTAGAACTGTTGAAGAAATGCAGCAGAATGCTGAGTTTATTCAGATTACTGCAAGTGCTTGGGAAGAAAGTCTTTCTCGTGGGACGAAGCTGAGTGATTAGATCTTTTTAACAATACAGTGTAATGAGTGTTGAACTTAGTTCTATGGGCTCTTGTGTATCTGTAGATACTGGAGCTATTGTTACTTGGTTAATTTCTAGATAACTTCCTGTTCCTATGTAACTTGAAGAGCCATCAACATCTACATCTACAGCAGCGTCGTTAATATCTTGTATAGTCACCGTGTGATCACCAATGTCTATGCTTTCTCCATAATAGAGAAGATATTCTTCTGCTGGAGGGCAGGTGTCATCTGTTCCATAGTCATTTGTCTCTTCTGTTTGCGTGCTACATGCATTGATTAGTAGGATTGATATAAGAATGAGAAAAATGCTTTTTTTATTCATGAAGGTATATCGTTGTTTTATCCTTAAATAGTTTTCTTCTTGGTAGTTAGATTTGCCTAAAACTTTCTTCTATTAGTTTTATCTCTTCTTTTTCTAGATGGAAATCCAGTTCAAGGTCTTGTTTCATATGAAGAGGGTTTGTTGTTCCTGTTAATGGGAGAATACCTATGTGCATAGAAAATCTCAAGATGACTTGTGCTGGTGTTTTGTTGACTCTATTTACAATGTGCTTTAATTTTGGAAAAACAAAGGGATTTGCAGTAAGTAGCGAAAAACCTTGATAGACTACTTTATTTTCTTTACAAAATGCTCTTATTTCTTTATCCCAACCTTGTTGTGCATAGCATCTGTTCTGTACAAAGCTGGGTTTGACTTTGGCTTGCTTCCAGATTATTTTTAGCTGTTCTATACTTATGTTGCTTACTCCTAGGTAGCTTGTTTTTCCTTCTTTTTGTATTGCTTCCATTTCCTGCCATACTTGCTCGTCATTTGCTGTCCATCCAAAAGAAGAAGATGGCCCGTGCAAAATGTAAGAGTCTATATATTCTGTTTGTAGATGTTGAAGAGAACTTTCAAAGGATTGTCTTACTTGTGCGCTGTAGTCTGCGTGAATGTCATAAGGGATTCTATGGTCTTGGCCGTTTGCATAGGTGTATTTTGTTTGTATGAATAGTTCTTCTCGTTTGACATCATTTTTTGATATTTTAGAAATTGCTTTTCCTACTCCTATTTCGTTGTAATGACGTCTTTGATTTGCAGTGTCAATGCCTCTAAACCCCAACTCTATTGCCTTTAAGACTAGTTCTTCTGTTGCATCTTCTTTCCATGCTGTCCCATAAAGTATTTGAGGATTATCTTTCATTCTTTTACATTATTCTTAGAATAGTTTTTAAAGGTTTAGAGTATAGATTGTTTATGATTCCTTATTTTAAACAAGAAAAATCCTGGAGTTGTGGTGCTGCATGTTTTCGTATGATCTTAGCTTCTTTTGGAATTCGTAAAACCGAGAAACAGATGATTAAACTTCTTCGGACAAATGGAAGGTATGGTACAAGAAACAAGGCCTTTCCTCTTGCTGCGGAAACTCTCGGTTTTAGTTATCGAGTTGAAAGGAATGCAAATATTTCTGAATTAAGAAAGGCATATAGTGATGGATATGCTCTTGTTGTTAACTATTATCTTTTTGATGAAAAGATGGGGCATCTTGGAGTTATTGATTCTATTACTTCAAAACAGGTTATTCTTTTAGATCCTTGGCATGGCAAAAAAAATTATAGTTTTTCTTCTTTTTTGAAAGCTTGGTATACCATTGATCCCTCTCTTGCTGATGCAGAAAAAGGATGGTTTTTTGGGGTAAAAAATAAAAGTTATAAAGATAAAAAAGAGTAAATCATTATGAAAAAAATTGTGATTATTGGGGGGGGCTTTGCGGGTGCGCATATTGCACGAAGACTCCAAAATATCTACCATGTTACTCTTATTGATACCAAGGATTACTTTGAGTTTACTCCTGGAATTTTGCGAACTATTGTTTCTCCAAAGCATATGAAAAAGATCCAGGTTTTACATACTCATTATCTTCATACAACAAAACTTCTCCGTGGTGAAGTCACTGAGTTTACTGCTCAGGACGTTTTTGTAGGAAAAAAGAAGATTCCTTATGATTATCTTTTTGTTTGCTCTGGTTCTCGCTATAATACACCTATTAAAGAAAAAAATGTTGTCCTTCCTAACCGAGCAGATTCCTTGCGTAAAGCACATCATCAATTAGAAAGTGCAAAAGAGGTTCTTATTGTAGGAGGGGGTATTGTTGGGGTTGAGCTTGCCGCAGAAATTATTGATTTCTATCCCCAAAAACATCTTACCCTTGTTCATTCTAAGGCTTGTCTTATGGAGAGGTGTGATTCTCAAATACAAAACTATGTTGAGAATTATTTTGAAAAGAAAGGCGTAACTATTCTCTATAATCAAAGATTAGAGACAAAATTGGGAAAATTTCTTCTTTCTTCTGGTGAGGAAGTGAAAACAGACCTTTGTTTTTTTTGTATAGGGATTAGTCCTAATACGGAACTTTTTCGAAAACACTTTTCTTCTTGTTTGAATGAACGAAAACAGGTTATTGTTGATGAGACTTTGCAATTGAAAGGCTATCCACATATTTTTGTTGTTGGTGATCTTAATGATGTTGCAGAAGAGAAGACAGCACAGGGTGCAGAAAAACAAGCTGAAATTGCTGTTCATAATGTACTTGCATTAGAACAGAAACAAAAACTTGAGTCGTATCATACTTTTCCTAAGGTTATGGTTATTAGTTTGGGACGTTTTCGTGCAGTTTTAACCTACAAACAATTTGTTCTTACTGGTTTTCTTCCTGCCTTGATGAAATGGTTTGTTGAGTGGAAGACTATGATGCGTTATCGTTAGTTGAGAAAACGAGCTTTCAACTTTTTTGTAGGCATCCTGCAGCTTGTTCTTTTTCCAAACCATTTGTAACGGTTTCTACTGATAAATTCATAGATTTCGTCACGTATGCATCTGGGTATGATTATTAGCCCATACAGGAGAAAGTAAGGAAATTTTAAGTATTTCATGATGCTTAAAAAAGCTGTTGATCTTGTGTGGTATTTGTCTCCTTCTATGAAAATAAGACTATCTTTTACTTTATTCTTTGAAATGCGATCTTTTTTGAGAATTTTCTTTCCTGCTTCTGATTGGGATGCAGCAAATTTTATTCTTTTTTTTGGGTCTCTATCAATAATGCTATTGATGAAACAATTACAAAAATTGCACACGCCATCAAAAATAAGAATTGCAGGCTCCATTATAGCTTATACTCCTAGAAACTTTATAAATCTTACCTGGTGTAGGTTTTTCCACCTTCACTGATATAATCTCCAAGAGGCGTTCCACGTATTGCTTCTCTAAATCCTCTTCCTATTACTTCGTTGTCTTTTCCACCTACAAGAATTTCTCCCGGGTATCCTTTTGGAGTATTCTCACCTCTTGCGGGTTCGAAGTTATTTCTTGCAAGTCTATCAATTGTTGTTCCCACTGACCTTCCAATTTCTTCTGGTGTCATTCTTCCTGCATCTATTTCTTTGTCAAGGCTTTTTGTGTCCAAAGGAAATGTTCTGTATACTGGTGCCATAGTTCTTCTCTTCTTTTTGGATTGATAATACTGTAGGATATATTTTCTTATCCTTTTTTGTTTAGAAATACTTAGAGTCTTTTCTTTTTGGGGATAAGGATATTTTATTTGTCAGCTATTAGTTTAGAATATTCTTGTTCCCAGATATTAATTATGTTGTGGTAGTCATACTTTTTTGCTTCTTCCTTTGCGTTTTTTTCGAGTATTTGTTGCAACTTTTTATCTCTGAGTATTTTAAGCACTTTATTTGCAAAATCTTTTTTATCTTCTTTATTTGCAAGAAAGCCATTATACCCGTCTTGAATGACATCTTTAATTCCTTTTGTGTTTATTCCAACGCATGCTGTTCCATTTGCTTGTGCTTCTAAAAGGGTCATAGGTTGATTTTCTGTGAGTGAAGCAGTTATAAATACATCTGCGGCTGCAATAATCGATGATTTTATCAGTTCTTCATGAGGAATTTGTCCCAAAAGAATAATACTTTCGTTAAGGTTTTCTTTCTTTATTCTTTCTTTTATTTCTCCCATTTGTGGACCATCACCAATTATAAGAAGTTTTGTGCTGGGTAGTTCTTGGAGAATTATTTTAAAACAATCTAGAAGGTAGTTTAAGTTTTTTTCATGTGCGATTCTTCCAACAAAGAGAAGTATTTTCCCTCTTGGATTATATTTTTCATGTATTTCTTTTGCTTTTGATGTCTCAAATATTTTGAGGTTAATACCGTTAGAAATCACTTTTATTGGTTTTGTGATCCCATTTGTGTATAGTTCTTCCTTTGCACTTTCTGAAGGAACTGTGACTAATTGAGGCCGATTATAGTAGCCTCTGATATATGCCCATGCAACTTTTTTCATATACGGTTTGTTTAAACGGACATGTTTGAGATATTCTTCGTCTGTAATGAACGTATGAAAGGTGCCTACTAGAGGGATTTTAAGGTATTTCGCACTGAGTATCGCTTGAATACCTAGCGTAATTGGAGTTTGAAAATGAATAAGTTCTATTCCTTCTTTCTTTAAGTATCGTATAAGCCGGACACTTAAAATATTTGTCATACGAAACTCTGGGTAAAATCCTCCGGGAATTCCTCTGACTCTTTTTACAATGACATTTTTATATTTAAATTCGGGTTGTTTTCCATTTCTAGCAGTAATAATATAGATCTGATGGCCTTTGTCTGCAAGTCCTGTTGCAAGATTGAGTGTTGATGTGACAATGCCATCGTATTTTGGAAGAAAAGTATCCGTAAAAATAGCTATTTTCATCAATTTCTTAGAAATTTGCTCTTTTGGCATTATAAAGGTTCTCTTTTAAAAAAAGAAAAAAATGATTATTCTACAATTATTGTTCCAGAAAGTCCTGAGTTTAAGTGATCGTGGTAGTCCCATTCACCAATTTCATCAAAGGTAAATGACCATGATTCTCCTTCTCCAAGACTACTACAAGAATCAAATGCAGAACCTGAACACGTTCCTTCTTCAGGATAGCCTGTATGTGCTGGATGTGGATTTGTTGCAGGTCTGTGTGCACTAGAATCTTTATTTATGAAAGTAACTGTTGTTCCTTGTGTTACAGTAAGTGTACTTGGGCTAAAGCCAGAGGAGGTTATTGTAATAGTATTTTCTGAACTTGTATCTGAAGACTCTTCTTCTTCTGTAATTTCCATTCCTTCTTCTAATTTGGTTTCAGATTCTGTTTCTTCAGCATCATCGTTTATTGTTATGCTTTCTTCTGTTGTTGTACTTGTTTCTACTGTTGTTTGTTGTGCACATGCAGAAAGTAGAAAGATTGCGACTCCTAAAAAAAGGGTTAGTTGTATGGCTCTTTTCATCGTATTAGAGGATCTCTTTTCTTATTTAAATGTTCTCTTGACTTGCTTCTAATAAGGGATCAAGATCTTTTGCATTTATGGTTATATATAGTTCTGGATGTTCACTTACATATTTTACTGCATCTTCATACATTTGGAACATCATTTCTCTTTGTTCTTCTGGCCATACTGGAACATTATATGCGAGGCTGAGATCAAATGGGGGATCTTTGTCCGTTCCATAGGTTTCCCAATATGCAGCAGTTCCATCTCCTTCAATAAAATTATTCTCATGCATTTTTAGGTTGACAAAGGCATAGTCTCCTGCAGTTATTCCTTCATTTTCCATAATTTCTAAAATCATTTCTTCTGCTGATGAGCCTTGGCTATATTCTTCATAGGAGTCGTACCATTTTATTTCTGCATCCTCTGGTCTTACATACATGCCTTGTTCTTGCTCTCCTAGTTTTATTCCTCTTTCATGTAATAGGGTCCAGGTTGCTCCTTTTTCACTATATATTCTGGCCATTACTTCGTCTACAGTTTGCGAATCACTTTTCATAGGTACAACGATAGGGGCGTATCCTATTGTGTCTTTAATGAATTGATAGCCTCCAGGCATTGATGTATCTACTTCTCCTGTTTCAAGGTTCATTTTATATTCTTCATAAGGAAGGAGAAATTCATACAGTTCTTCTGTATCTGTTTTTTCGTTAAGGTACCAATAATCTACGTCTGTAGGATGTGGAGCACGGACATGGTAGGAGATTGCTACGACTTCTGAGTCTTTCAATCGTTCTACAAGTTCTGGTGCATCATAGGCGTAGTATTGGAATATTTGGTCTTCTAGGTAAATGTCTACTGCGACATTGTATTTTTCATGTATATCAATAATTCTATTAATTGTTTCTACGCTTTCTTGCGGGTAAACATAGTCTTGTGTGTTAATAGTGAATAAGAAATAGGTTTTATCAAAAGTGTATTTTTCTGTTTCAGAATCTGTTGTTTCTTCATTAGGCGCAGTTTCATTATCTTTATTTTCGTTTAGTGTGCCTTTTAGTGAAGGGTCTTTTTCAATAGTCTCCACAGAACATGCAGATAGGACTAATAATAGAAATATAATGATAAGGGCTTTTCTCATTCTTCTTTCCATTCTTGTGATGTTATATAAATTTTTCTTAGCAACAGCCTTTACAGTCTTTGTCTGTATGTTTATGTGTTTTTGGCATATTTTTTCCACAACAAGCTATAGGTTCTGTAGAACGAGACCAGCAGGTGACGCATTCGTACTCTTGTATATGTATGAAGCGGTTTCTTACTCTTTCATAGTTTTCAGGTGCCTTTAATATTTGTTTTTTCATGCTTCAAATTGAGAAAATAATGTATTTCTAGTACTCTAAAGCTTTATATATTTTCCTCACTTTCTTTTTTTATGGTATTACCAGTACATATGGATTTGGGTTTGTTTCTTCTCCGTTTGGGACTAGGAATCATTTTCTTGTACCATGGTTGGATGAAACTAAAAACCCCTGGAATGATGGCAAAAGGTTTAGGATGGCAGTCTTGGCAAGTTTTTCTTTTAGGACTTGTTGAAGTGCTTGGAGGGCTTTCTGTTCTTATTGGTGTCTATGCACCGTACGGAGCTCTTGTATTTGTACTTGTGATGATTGGTGCGCTCTACTTTAAGATTGTCAAGTGGAAAACTCCTTTCTTTGCAATGGACAAGATGGGTTGGGAATTCGACCTGATTTTATTGGCTGCTAGCCTTGCTGTATTCCTAGGAAACGTTGGAGTATATGCTCTGCTTCCTTAGATAGTTTTTTATATTCTTCTTTTTTCTTTTTATCTGGACACCCGGCACGTGTGCGCGCCAGATTTATAACCTCTTTTTGCTTGTTTGAATTATGCAACAACTGCTTCTTCAAGATTTACAGAAAAGGAATAGTCTCTTATTTGAGAATAGTTTCTATGATTTTACATCTACTGCAAAAGATCAAGAGAATTTTGATAATTATAGAGCTGTAGCAATGAGGTACTCTCTTGGTATGTCACCTTTTATCATTGCTTCTGAACTTTTGCTTTCACAATCTTCTATTTCAAAATGGATCTATGGGAATACAAAACCTATGATTATTCATCAATTGGAAGACTTTCTAGTTCTTGGATTTCCGGATGAAAAGTTGAAGTGGTTATCTCTAAACTCTACGAGAGGGGGATTATTTACAGGCCCTTGGATACAAGTTCCAGAAGTAGTCGAGGATTATAATTCGATTTTAAAAGTGTTAAAACAATTGGAAAAACTAGAAGGAAATAATTCTTCGGAAGAGATACAATTATCTTTTGCTTACTTCTTAGGAATGCTTGTTGGTGATTCTAGTAAAACTGGAATTCAAAGAAACAATAGGGTTACAAGAAGAGTCCAGATAAGACTATCCAAAGCATATCCTACAAATGAACAACTTGGTGAGTATACGGCTTTTTGTGTAAGATCTTTAGGGCTTCGAATGGAAAGAAGAAAAGATTGTCCCCCCGGTAAACTAAATACTCACCCCTTTTATACTTGGATTTCTCAGTCTTCTCCTTTTTTTCAATGGGTTTACAAAACAGTCTTAGGTCTATCAAATCAGGAATTAACAACGTATGATAAGATACACTTAGAATGGATCTTAACGGCTCCTAGAGAATTTAAGGTCTCTTTTATTCAAGGTTTAGCTGATTCTGATGGTTTTGTTGATTTTAGTAGCCATCAAGTTGGGATTATAACTCAACCTAATACTGAGCTTATTCAGAAGATACTTTCTTCATTAGGAATTCGCTCTACGCCTAAACTTTTAACTAGAGATCATCTTTGGGTTCTTATGGTCCATTATAGAGATGCTTATAGTCTTCCTATTTTTAGCCCTCAGGTTAAAAGTTATCGTTATCAGTATGTGGAAAAAC
>SICW01000012.1 GCA_009691355.1 Candidatus Woesearchaeota archaeon | reverse complement strand
AGTTTTTGTTACACTGTTTCCAAGATCATCAGTAACAGTTACTTCAAGATCATGTTTTCCTGTAGTGCTTGCATCAAGGGTAAGGTACAAATACGCATGCTCTTCATCTGCAGCTTGTAGGCTTTCAAGATACTCAGATCCTGTAAGGGTAGCCCAATCAACATCACTTGCAGTAACAGTTAAGGTAGAGGTTTGTTCACCGTTATTGGTAATAACCATTCCTAAGGTAAGCTGATCTCCATCAACAGTGTAATCATCGGAAATATCTAAACGAATATCTCCAGCAAGATCTTGTGCGGTACAAGAGTCCACAGTAACGGTGATAAGTTCACTATCAAGTGTCTTCCCATTATTATCATACAAGATTGCTTCTAAAGAATAGTCTCCTTCAGTGATATCTGTAGGAATAACAAGATCAAAGCTCAGTTTTTCTTGGTTATCATCATCATTAAAATCACCAAGATCAAAGTTTTCAGAGCTTTCTTGTACTCCTAAATCTCCATCTTGAACCTCAACATAAAGATCGCTGATACCATCTCCACCAGTACTACCAATATAGAGGGAAACTCTGTAATCATCTCCACAAGTAAGTCCAACAGCTGGGCTCAAGCTTGCTTCAGAAATAATTGCATCTTCATCTTCTCTACTCAAGTCAATGTCTACAGATTCATAGTCACAGCTATCATCTTCATTTCCATCTTCATGGGCTTGAACATAGAACCTATAATCATCTTTATCATCAAGATCTTCTGGCAGTTCAAAGTCAACAGTGAATGTTTCACTTTCATCTTCATTGACAGAACCAGAAACTCTTTCTACTGCTTCTTTATTTCCAGAGTCAAGGTTGTAAAGAGTAATTTCTAATTCAACATCCAAATCATCATTAGCGTTATTTTCTACTTTTATTTCCATAGGAATAGTATCCCCTGGAACAAAATCATCTCCACTATCTGGGTTTCGGATATCAATATTAAAATCGCTTCCTTGTTTTCCTTCTTCACAAATATCTGGACTAATGGTTGTGGTAAGGCTAAGAGAAGCAGTGGTACTACTACTTCCTGTTGCAGTAACATTAATAGTTCCACTATAGCTACCTAGATCCATACTGTCATCCGGATCAGCATGCACGGTAATAGTCATACTTGATCCTGGACTAAGAGAACTACTTGCACCAGTAAAGGTGACAGCTATTTCATCATCATCATTATCTTTGATAACTGCAGTATCCCCATCAGAACTTGTAAAGCTAATAGAAAAACTAGAAAGGGTTGTACTTCCTGCGTTTGTAAGACTAAATGTACTTGTCTCTGCACTTCCACCTTGAAGTTCAAGACTCATACTACTAGCACTTGCAGTCATAGAATTAACACTATTAACTGTTAAAGTATATGTCAATGTTTCTGTATTTGCAGAGTTGCTTGTATCTGTACCAGTAATAGTTCCTGTGTATGTACCTGTTGCGGTGCTTGGAACAGTAATCGTAAAGCTAACTATTGCACTACTCGCTGCTGGAACACTAACACTACTAATACTTGGTGCTGTAATGGTGTTTGTTCCATCACTCAGACTTGTACTTGTGCTAGAGACAGTAATTGCTGTTGCTCCAGCATTTGTATATGTTATTGTATATGTAACGGTACTTCCTGGATTGCCAGATTGGCTGCTAATACTTCCACTAAGGTCGTCAGCTGCCACTAAAGCAAATGCCATAAGGAATACAAATAATACGCTTATAATGAATCGTTTCATGCTTGAAACCCCCTAAATTGTGCTTCCAGTGTACTGCAGTTGCCTTTTAAAGGTTATGTTTTGGAACATCTATGTTTTAGTCTCCATTTGGGGACAGTTTTTGAGGAAGTAGCTTTAGTAATATTAACAATTTTTCAAAAATATATTTGAAGGGACCTCCTCTTTTACGTGTAATGGGATTCACGACCAGAAGGATTTACAAATTGCAAGTAATGCTGCACCCTATGTAAGAACAGTTGAAGGTGCTCAGGTGGGTGTACGTGTTTCTCAAAGAGGACTAGAATTTCTTATAGATGGGTTTACATTTAATGTCACTGTAAGGAATCAATAACTGTCCTAGACTTTCAAACTCACAACTTTAGAAATGCCTTCTTGCATAGTGACTCCATAAATAGTCTGTGCTTCAGAAATGATTGCATCATTATGAGAAATAACAATGTACTGTGCTCCTTTGGAATATTTTGCAATGAGTTTAGAGAGTAATTCAGAGTTTTTCTTATCTAGTGCAGCATCAACCTCATCCATTAAATAAAACCAAGACGGTTCAAATTCCTGGATGGCAAAGATAAATGATAAAGCTGTTAGTGTTTTCTCTCCCCCAGAAAGCCCCTTAATATCTAGGTATTTATTCCCCACAATACGTACGCGAATATCTACTCCTCCATCAAAGACATTTTCTGGGGTCTCAAGAACTAATTCTGCTTCTCCTTTTGTAGAAAGTGAAGTAAATATCTCTTTGAAATTCCTTTCAAGGAGTTTAAATGTTTTCATGAACGATTCTTGTTTCTTACTTTCAATCTCATACATCATCTTTAACACATCTTCTTTCTCTAGTTTTAACGTGCTAAACTTCTCAGTAAGGTGGACATATTCTTCATTGACTTTCTCATAGATTTCTAGTGCTCGTAAATTCACATTTCCCATTGTACGAAGTATGTTTTCAAAATTCTTAATTTCTGCTTGGAGTTCTGGTAGTTCAATCCCTCTTCGAAGAGCCACTTCTGCAAATTGTTCCAACTCCTTTTTCAGGCCTTCGACTTCTCCACCGAGCACAGCTTTCTTAATAGAAACATCATTTCTCCTTCCTTCCACCGATCGTATTCTTTCTTCATTACGTACAAGCAGCATATCCTTTTTTTGGATAAGTTCTTCACATTTTGCTCGTTTATTGAACATCTCTTTGTACTCTGCGTAAAATTGTTTCTGGTGTTTTTCTTTAATAGTGAGAATGTCATCATTTGCATGCAATTCTTCTTGCAGGTTTTTGAGCTCCTTAGAGAAGCTTTCAAACTCTTTCTCCATGTTTTTTAAGATGCTCACCACTTTTTCTTTCTCAGAGTCATAAAGGCCTATTTGATTTTGTAAAGAGTTTTTCTCAGAGTCATTTTTAATTAATTGTTCTCTCAAGCCCTGTCTCTGCATTTCAAAGCTATCTAGTTCTTTATTCACTTCAGAGCTACCCATTTTCGCAATGGTGTCCATGTGGACTTGTTTTTCCTGTTTAATTTTTCCTAGTTCTTTTTCAACAGAACTAATGCGTGATTCAAACTCTTTCTGTTTACTTTCAAATTCTTTTGCCTGGCCAACAAGTTCTTTTCTTTTTCCTTCAAGTTCTTTGATATCCTCAGTTCCACCAATAGACACTTCTGCAGCTCGGATCTCTGCTTCTAAAACTGCTTTTCTCTCACGGGAATAGACGATCTCTTCATCATTTTCCATTTTCTTTTTCTCTAAGAGTTGTACGGTTTCACTGAGTCTTTCCATGTCTTTTTCCAGTCTTTCCATACCAGAACTCACTTCTTTTTGTTGGAAACCTAAACCTGCAGAGGACTCTCTTCTAAATCCTCCAATCATCGCTCCAGAAGTTTCAACAAGGTCTCCTGTAAGGGTAACCATTCTTGCTCTTCCAATGCCCACTCTTCGAGCAACGTTAATGTCATCAACAACGATAGTTCCACCAAGAACATATTTGAACACAGATCCAAACTTAGACTCATATTGTACAAGATCAATAGCAAGACCCTGCGCTCCACTTTCTTTTGCAATTTGTTTTTCTTCTGCACTAATTGCCCTATCTTGTAATTTGTTTAGTGGAAGGAACGTAACAACACCTAGTTTATTTTCTTTCAAGTATTGGATGCATTTTGCGGCAATGGCATCACTTGCAACAACCACACTTTTCATACGTGATCCTGCAGCAACTTCCATTGCCAAAGAATATTTCCCTGATACTTGGCCTAAGTCAGCAACTGTGCCAAAGACCCCTGGGGTATTTTGAGAAATAATTTTCTTAATCGCCATATCTCCAGCACTTGCTTCTCGGATACCGATGCTCTTCGTTCGTAATTTTGCAAACTCTTCTTGAGAGTCCATAAGCTTGTTTCGTGCATTGCTTAACTGTGAGGAATAAACACTGCTTTGATTAAGCGATTCAGAAAGTGTTTGTGTGATGCCCTTAAACTCTTCTCTATTTTTTTTCAGTTTTGCAAATTTTTCTTGGTCCTCTTTCTTCAGAGCCTGTATTTTTGTAATCCTTTCATCAAGCGTTTGCATTTCGTATTCAATACGATCTTTTTTTCGTAATTCCGCTTGTTTCTCTTCTTCAATATCTAGAATTTCCCGTTGTTTTACTTCTATTTTTTGTTCCAGTTCTTCAAGCAGTTTTGAAACATCCTCTTGATTAATGATTCCATGCTTCTTTTTGTATGCATCTACTTTTAGGAGAAGGCTTTCCTCTTTCTTTCGCACATCTTCATTTTCTTTAGTCATTTTTTCTTGTTTGTTTTGTGCTTCCCCAACCTTTTTCGCGTACTCCTTCATACTCTCTTCAAGGCTTTGTTTTCTTTCTTTTAGTTTTTTCAGTTCATTATCACAGACATCTTTTCGTGAGCTATCTTTGATAATCCTAGTTTTGAGGTCTTCAATCTCTTTTCCCAGTTCTCGTTGTCTCTTGTCTCCCTTTTCATTGAGCTCAACATTAATAACTTCAATGTCTCTTCGTTTCTCTTGAATCTCTTTTTTTAGAGAAGTAATTTCTTCTTGAATAGCAGTGATTTCTTTTTCAAAACTAGAATACTTTTTCTCTACTTCTTCAAGTTCTTCACTTTTTTCCTTGAGCATCAAATGTACACGTGTTGCTTTATTCCTTTCAATATTCTTTTCTAATTCCTTATATTCTAAAGCTTGGTCTCTATCTTTTTTGAGATCTTTCAAAGTCTTTTCTCGTTCAGTAAGAATAATTTCTGCTTCGTTGAGTTTTTCTTGCGTTTTATTCAGTTCATTCATAGCCTTTTCTTTCTTTTCTTCAAAGACAGAAATGCCTGCAATATCCTCAATGATGACCCTTCTTTCTACCGGTTTCATTTCCATAAAATGAACGATATCACCTTGAAGGACAATATTATGCCCATCTGGGTCAATACGTGCCGCAGCAAGAATATCTAGAACTTGTTGCCTGGTCATAGTCTTATCATTCACATAGTAGGTGCTATTTCCTGATTGTTTCACCACTCGTGTCACACGTACTTCTTTGTCTGGAATAGGAAATGTTTTTTGAGAATTATCAAAGTAAATAGTGACCTCTGCTTCAGAAGCAGGCTTTCCAAACTTTCCTCCATTATAGATGAGGTTTGCAGATTTCTCTGCACGTAATCCTTTTGCAGAACTTTTTCCTAAGACAAAACAGATAGCATCAACAACATTGCTTTTGCCATTTCCATTTGGCCCTAAAAAGCAATTGAAACCCCCTAAAAGTGGTACCTCTGTTTTTTTTGCAAACGACTTAAATCCTCTAACACTGAGCTTTGTTATAACAGTCAATCAATCACCCTTTTACTTTTATTTTTCAAGATTTGACGATATATAAACCTTTTTGTTCTCTCGTAGTAAGAAACGGAAACACTTATAATCGAAAGCAAAAATCTAAAACTATGCCCAGTATTATCATCCAGAGACCGACCTTAGAACAACGTTCTTTTGAAGTAAATCCTGGTGATATTCTTTTAGTCTTAAGAGCAAGAGAAAGTCCTCCAGTGTTAGGCATCTTTCAAGAGGTATCTTCACAAGTTATAGAAAGAGTGATCGGTAGAGGCCACGAAAAAAGAAGACTTATACTCAAGCCAGCTCTGACATTAGAACCTTGTGCCATAGTCTATGGGAATAGTGTGCCAAGGATCAAGTTTCAAAGAGATTTGAGTTTTGGTTTAGGCACAGAGATCGCGGAGATTTTAGTTGGAAAAGAAAGTGTTCTTCGATATTTTGAACAAAGAAATAGATTCGCACACTATGGAAGTATATTCTCTGATCTTCCAGAGCAAGGCCCCTATGATCCCAAACAGTTTACGTTCTAAATTCTTTAAACGCTATAAGAAAGGCCATTGTTCAGAAAGAAAAACCTTTAAATAATATACTCTCTTGAGAATATATATGGGAAAAGAAGGTGAGAAGAGACCCTATCATAAAATTCTTCATACAAATACTCGTTTACAAGAACTCTTACATGGGGATCTTACCCTTGGTCAACGTTGTGCAGACATCATTGCAAGGCATGTAGGAAGTTGGCATTTTATAATATTTTTTATAGTTTTTATGATCTTCTGGATATGTCTAAACATTACAGCCATTATTGGTCGTTGGGATCCTTATCCTTTTATTCTTCTTAATTTTGTTCTTTCCACCATTGCTGCGATGCAAGGTCCAATTATTTTGATGGCTCAAAACAGAAGTACAGAACGTGATAGAAGAAACTTTAAGTACGACTATCATGTAAATAGAAAAGCCGAGTTAGAAATTCAAAGAGTACTTAGAGAGTTAGAAACCATAAAGAAACATTTGTATAAACAAGAACATGAAAGGAAAAAATAACTAGATCTTCTCAACTCTATATGGAAATCCATCATGAGCACCAAAGAAAGCATCACAGTGATAGCAAATCAATAAATTGCCCATAGCGGAGGGATGTTTTGGATCTGGATTGCGAGGTCCACTATCAACAACATGATACTCTCTTTCGGAGCAATCTTTTCTTCTAGGAAAAAGAAGTCTTGCAACTTCCCCTGCTGAGCCACGAGCAAGAATATCTGCAGTTCGAAGAGCTTGTTCTAAATCCATACAAAGAGAAAAAGTATTCTGAGATATAAGCGTTATGCTTCTTTCACCGCAAAAAACCATCGTCTATTTGTATCGGGTTTCTCACAGACAGACCAATCCCACAGTTTTCTAAAATACGAAATACTATACTTATGATTTGGCCCTACCCATGGATCAAGCAAATGCACATATTTAGAACCAACTTTATGCAGCACAGCATAGTGCCCTGTTTTATCTGGGGTATACCAATAGCTTACAATAATTTTGTAGCCACTTTTTTGTAACCCTTTCAATTTTTTTAAATCAGCATTTCTCATAAATAAATATTGTAATTGGTATTTCTCTGCAAGTTTGATAAAGGAATCATCATTCGTCCCACTTTTTTTTGTTCTTAACACTTTTGCAATGTCATGCTCTCGTCTATGCACACCGAAGGATGCGAGAATCATGCGTCCTGAAGCTGGTCCGCACGTATGTTCTTTTTCTTGTTCAAAGTAGGCGAGAGTCATGGTAAAGTTCTGGTACCAGGGCTTCTATTTAAGCATTGTTGTAAGAGAAAGTCAACGGTTTTTCTCCCTGTTTTTCAACCGTTTTTCTCCCCTTTTTTGTAGGAAATACAGAATTCTGGGCTTACACGGGTTTTGGCAAAAAAAAGAGAAGAAAAGAAAAAAGGGGGTTTATATAGTACTACATACCACATCCACCAATTTTATTGCGACAACCTGCATTAGAACAAGTGTAACAGTTTGGAGCTGTTTGGTCCATAGGATTTCCACAAGCAGTACAAGACAATCCCCGAGAGTTAGAAAGTGTTCTTCCCTTACCACTTTTCTTTACTGCAGCAAGTAAACCCGTAGCTTCAACAAAGCCTCCTGTTTCTGAGTCCTTCATAACAGAATCAAAGTTCCATTCATCAACATCTTTTCGAGCGTATGTTCTAAATGCTCCATTGTCTGCTCCATGAAGTTTACCTAATTCTAATCCTTCTTGGTTATCAGCAACTTCTGTTTGCCCTAAGTATTCTAAGCGAAGAATTTTTGCAGCGAGGTCTAGTGGTGAAGCCGCAGTCTTAATCCAAGGATGCCCTTGAACAAGTCCTTGTGGTTTAAACTCCTGTCCATCCCAAGCTTCAAGAACATCTTCCAAATCAACTCCTCTCTTTAATGCCTTTGAGGCTGAAACTCCTGCAGTTTGAAGATTAGCTCCAAGAGTAGATCCTGCCTTATAGGAAAGGAAAACAATTTGCCCTGGTCTTCCATCTTCATATTCACTTGTCATGATATGTAGGGGGGTATCTCCAATTCTTAACTCCCATTCAAATGCGCGCCTTCTTGTCGGAAGTTCCTCTTTTTCTCCACGTCCAAGCACCTTATGACTTCTTTCCCCAAAGTTCAAAACCAGAGCAGGCTTACTATTATTTCTAAAGACTGCAATTGCTTTTAATTTCAATTCATGACCTAAAAGATATCCCTCATAAATATCCCTTACTGTAGCACTTTCGGGGAGATTATTTGTCTTAGAAATTGCTCCTGAAATAAAAGGTTGCGTTGCTCCAAGCATACGAACATGTCCCTCAAATGCTATACTCCCTTCTCCAGCTTTATTTCCAAATGCTGTATCAAATATAGGGTAATGTTCTACTTTCATATGTGGCGCACCAAGAACTGTTCCCCGAGGGACTTTTGGACCAATTTCTTCAGTCATATAATCAGAAATCTCTTTTACATGGCTAGGAGTATATCCTAAATTAGCAAGAGCATTTGCTGTTTCTTTATTCACTAAGGTAAGTACTCCCCCACCAGCAAGATCTTTATAAATTACATGAGAAATAACAGGTTCTACTCCTGTAGAATCACATCCCATAAGGGAAGATATAGTTCCAGTAGGTGCTAAAACTGTTGCTTGTGCATTCCTATAACCATGTCTTTTTCCTAAGCGAACAGCATTACCCCATGATTTTTCTGCAGCGCTTTTCAAATCTGTGGGTACATGTTCCCATTGCACTTCTTTAAGACGTTCTTTGTGAGTATCAATGACTTCTGCCATATGTCTTTTATTCAATTCATAATGAATAAAAGTTCCAAGTCCTTCTGCCATTTCTGCAGAAGTTTCATATGCTGTTCCAGTCATAACTGCAGTAACAGCTCCAGCAAAAGCCCTTCCCTCTAGAGAATCATATGCCACACCTCGTCGCATGAGTAGTGCTCCTAGGTTTGCATAGCCAAGGCCTATCGTCCTAAATTCTGGACTAATAGTTGCTATATCATCAATAGGATATCCTGCGGCATCATTAGCAATATCTTGAGCAATAGCAACAAGGCGGGATGCTCGAGTAAATTTTCCAACATCAAAATTCCCCTTCGTATCACTAAATGCCAGGAGATTTAATGAAGCAAGATTACAAGAGGTATCATCCAAAAAGACATATTCCGAGCAAGGGTTCGTGGAATTGATTCTTCCTGAATTCTTAGCAGTATGCATTCTTTGGATTTCACCTTCATATTGCACAGCTGGGTCTCCTATTCTCCAACTTCCAAATGCAATTTCTTTGAGCATTCTATCTGCAGAGATTTTCCCAACAACTTTTCCATCAACAACTCTATGGAAATCAATGTCTCCTCCAGCCTTAAGTCGTTCAAAGAACTCGTCATTCAGTTGCACAGAAAGATTGGTATTTTGATAAGCCACAGTTCCATAGGCATCACCATCCATACCTGCGGACCATCCATTTTGAATCAGAGTTAGTGCCTTATGGTCTTCATCAGGTTTACCTCGAATGAATTCCATAACATCAGGGTGATCTTGTCTCATCTCAGTCATACGAGCAGCTCTTCTACTTTTTCCTCCAGATTTAATAGATCCAGCATTTCTATCAAACTCTTTTAAGAAAGATAAAGCCCCAGAAGATGTCCCTCCCCCAGAAAGGGGTTCACCTGCAGCACGGAGAACACCAATGTTTTGTCCAATTCCTGAGCCATTAGAAAATATAGCTCCCTCATCATGGAAGTGTTCTAAGATACTATCTAGATTATCTCTTGGGCCTTTAATAAAACATGCATGTGTCTGAGGTCGCACAAATTCTCTATCTATAAGCTCTACTTGGCCTGTTGCAGGATTTCTCCAATGTACTTTTTTAGAACTTCCTTCAACACCATACTCATTGTATAACCCTGCATTAATCTGGACAGGTGTATTGAAAGCAAACATCCTATTCATTTGGAGATATGCTAGTTCATCACGGAAGTTATCTCTATCTTCTTCTGTTTTAAAATATCCTAATTTCCATCCTTCATCAGCAAAGAAATTTGTGACTCGTGCAACAAGATGTTTAAGAGAGTATTCGTGGTCATTTCCTATTTTCTCTCTCAGTTTTTCTTTTTGTTCGGGTGCATTTGGTTTATAAAAATAAAGTTTACTCACTACTGTAGCATTATTCTCATCCCAGCTTTGGGGAAATTCTGCATCATCCATTTGGAAAATAACTTGCCCCTCTTTATTCTTGAGTTCTAGTTGTTTCCTTTGATAAGGTCCAGCACTATCATAAGGACTAGTTTTCCCATCAGAAAAAAATCTTTTAACGCTAAGTCCTTGTTTTGTTTCAGGAGCATCATGAAAAACTCTTCCTATATCTAGCCTATCTACATATCTTGTTCCTTTAAACTCATAGGCATGGACATCTCCACCAGCAACTGCAGTTGTCAAACGCTCTAATGAGAGATGAGGTTCAGCTCGAACTAAAGTCAGAGCATCATCATAAGGTATTAACCTTTCTTTATCATAAGAATCTAAAATCATTGGAGAAAATCTTGTTGCTACCATCTTTTTTACCTCATTTCTTTTTTATTTCTAATATTTCTTTTTTAAAATCTTCAATGTCCTTGAATTCCTTGTACACTGAAGCGAATCGTACGTAGGCGACAGGATCAAGCCTTTTGAGCTCTCTCATAACTTTGTCCCCAATGACTATGCTTTTGATTTCCTTTGTATTCAGTTTGCGAAGCTCTGCTTCAATTTTTTCAACCACTTGCTCTATTTTTTCCACGGGTACAGGTCGTTTTTCACAAGCCTTAAGTAAACCTCGTTTAAGTTTGTCATGATCAAAGTGTTCTCTTCGACCATCTTTTTTGACAATAGCTAAAGGAATTTCTCGTACATGTTCAGAAGTCGTAAACCTCTTTTTACACTTCAAGCATTCCCTTCTTCGTCTTGTTTCACTATCGATATCTCTCTTATCAACGACCTTCGTTTCCAAATGTTGACAAAAGACACACCTCATAGCAAACCACAACCTATTGTGGTATACACCTGATTGTATACCCATATGCTGTATCTCTTCCTACAGGTGAGAACTTTATAAACATTCTTATACTCAAGAATATAGCTTCTGAAAATCTTTCAAAAATTATATAAACTTCTACTTTTCTCACAACTCCCATGAACAAATTCTTATTCCTTCTCTTCATTGTTTTACTCTGCCTTCCCTTGGTAGCAGCACAAGACCAAGTAGAAGTTGGTCTCTACGTCTTAAATCTAGGGAAGTTTGACATTGCAACTGGTTCTTTTACAGCAGATTTCTATTTATCTATGAAGTGTGAAGTAGAGTGTCACCCAGAAAATTTTGAATTCATGAATGGTCGTGCTGCAAGCGTAGAAAAAATTATTGATGAACCAAATGAAAAATTTTACAGAATTCAAGCAAATTTAAATTCTCCTATTGATTTAAGGTCCTTTCCCTTTGATGCACAAAAAATGCAAATTATATTAGAGGATAAGGCAAAGACAACAGAGAACCTAATCTACATCACCAATGTTGAAGAATCGGGTATTGATCCTTCCATTGTCTTTACAGGCTGGAACATGGATGGTTGGTCAGCAAACGTCAGCGAACATAACTATTCTGTCTATAATGAAACATACTCTCAATATGTGTTTAGTATTGATATTTCAAGAATTGTTCTCAATGCCTTCCTCAAAACCTTCCTTCCAGTTATTTTCATCATGCTCGTAGTAGTGTTTAGTTTCCTCATTGATCCAGATAAAGTTTCCACCCGTTTAACTATGGCTGGCTCTAGTTTAGTTGCCTCCGTCATGTTCCACGTTTCTATTAGTAATCAAATTCCCCCAGTAGGCTACCTCACCTTTGCAGATAAATTTATGATGGTCACCTATATGGTCCTTCTCTTCAGTTTTATTATTAACATTGCAATGTTAGAACTACAAGAAAGAAAGAAAACAGAAGTGGTAGATCGCTTGCATAGAAGGACACAGTATAATGTTCTCTGGGCTGTTCCTTTAGTCTACATAATCCTCCTTCTTTTTTTCATATAAATACCTTTTTAAAGATCCTTTAAACTCCTTTTTTCCATGCGGCTCTCAGAAGAACTCTATTTCCATGAAGAAGATGCTCCTCCTGTGTGGAAGGCATTTCCTTATTTAGATCCAACCATGCCCTTTCTCAGAAAAACAACGACGCGTCTTGCAGTAGCAGGAAGGGAAAGAGATTACCCTCTAAATGCAATTCGTTTTACACTTTTTCCAGGAAGAACAGATGAAGAAGTAAATACTCTTTTTTATCAATCTGCACAAAGAGGAGTTGCAGCAATAAATGCTTTGCTCAAAGAACATGTACCAGAATGTTTTGAAGATCTAGAAATAAGGACACCTTTGGAGCCATTTGATATCTTTCAATTTGTAAAAGATGCTCATTTTAATTTTGAAAGTGGAAGAAGAGAAGCAACATTTAGAAATCGTATCAAAAGAGAAGCATCTGAAGCTTGTCGAATATTAGAATTGGGCTATAGAACAACAACCATTGATGAATGCCCTCTGGTGTTAAATGCCCTACAGTATGCACCTGTACTAAGAAAAAGTTTGGAAGATCTTTTGGGGTTTACAAACAAAACTACCTGTAACAGGGAGGGCCATATTTCTTCTTGTTGGGATACAGTTCCAGAAATAAAGGTATATTCTTCAAAAGATAGAGCTATGCCCTTTCGAGTAAAGTATCTTGGTCCAAATCAAACCTATGCTCCAAACTACAAATCCATCTTAATGAAAATCTATAAAGAAAGGGAAGCAGCAGAAGAAATAAAAGATTATTTGGGTGCAGAACTCATTGTAGAAGATGATAGAGAAAGAGATGCACTAGTAAATTTCTTAAGAAGAGAAACAAGGCCTATTGGTTATTTTGAAAGGTATAAAGATACTCGAAAACAAAAGACTGGCTCAGCTTCAAGTGGTGAATATGGGATAATTAAGTTTATCCTCAGAATTCCTGTACCTATACAAAGAACAATTTCTATGCCTCAGATTTTCTATGAACGAGTCCCTGTAGAAATGCAGATTTTAACCTTAGAAGATCATAAAATCCGTACAGAAAGACCAGAAGTTACTCATCAAGCATATAAAAGAAGGCAATTTTTAGAAATATTCCCTGCCTTATTTCCAAGAGATATTTATACTTAAAAAAAGAAAAAAATTAAATGACCTCACCAAGATCATCTTCTTCATCCGCGATATCTAACTCAGAATCATCATTTGCAGCTTCTAACTCAGAGTCATCGTCTTCAGTCTCTAATTCTTCAGAGTCATCATCATCTGCACTAGCATCTTCTGTACTACCCATACCCGTTTCTTCAGTTACTCTCTGTGCACATCCAAAGACTCCAACAAGCAAAAGAAGCACAATAAAAATAGAAAAAAGTGTTCTCATTTTAAGCACTTCCTTCTGCTTCAATTTCGCCAGATGCAATTTGTTCAGCTAAAGATCCTGCAGAGAACTCTAGTTTCTTAATCCTTGGACTACTTGCTCCAACAAGCTCTTTTGTTGCATCAATGTATGCTTGTACATCTGCTTGAAAAGTAGTATAGTCTCCAGAACTTTGTTCTGCGGTATAATCACTTTGTGCAGTTTCATAAAGTGTTTGAAGACTAGACGTTTCATAGCCTAAAGAAGTCAGTTCACTTATAGCAGTTTGCATATCTTCAAGGATTTTTTCTGCTCTCATACTTTGTCCTTCAGCTCTAGCTTCTCCCATAGGTCTTCCAGTTCCTGTACCAGCAGAAAGATCTTGTACTGCTTGGATAAACTCTTGATTCAGTTCATGGATAGATTCATAGGTCTCTTTGATAATATCCATATCTCCAGTAGCAGCAGCACTTTCAAGAGTATCTCCATAGCTTGCGATAGAATCTAAAATACTTTGCAAATTTGCAACCTCATCAGGATTACTTTCTCCATACTGTGCAGAGATTCTGTCATAAATTGCTTGGAGTCGCTCATAGTGTCTGTCAAAACGATCAGTTGTGTAACTTTGTGCAGTACTAGAGAATGCTTCTTTTGCAGCTTGTACATCTGCATCAGCTTCTACAGCAGCATCTATTTGTGCTCGAAGTGTGAGTACATCTCCACCATTATCTTCAACAAGAGTTGTAGCAGCTTCTCTAAACTCCTTTATTTTATCCCTAAGTTGTTCATTTCCAGCACGAAGACCGGAAATAGAAGTGAAAGTTTGTATTTGTGCAGAAAGAGTTTCATATTCTCCTTGAATAGTCACTAGTTCAGTTGTATCTCCACCAAGTTCCTGAATATAACTAATCGTGGTATCCATACCCACACTTACTTTTGCTGCTTGATAAGCAACATGCGCCTGTGCGACTTCAAATCGCTGTGTATCTTCACTATCATCAGCAAGAACACTAAAAAGTGTAAAGAGAACCAATAAGGATAGTATGGTTAAAAATTTTTTCATAAATATTCCTCCAAAGAGATATTGAACAAAGAAAGTATATAAGTTTTGTGATGCTAATAGTCCTTGAGGCTTTGCTGTGCAAGGTTTTTATAGGTAGCCCAAGACTTTCTAAATATCTCGGGATATTTCTTTGCATTTTGTAAAAGAAACGCTTTCGTTTTTGGATCGCTCGGATAGCCAGAACCCATATCCCCATATTTTGTCTTAAGGTCTTCAATAATCCTATCTCGAGTAACTTTTGCAAGGATGGATGCTGCCGCAACTTGCACATGCTTCTCCGCATTATGCTCTAAGGTTAGCTTCATTTTTACAGTAAGAAGGTGTTGTAAGTATTCTGTGTATGCAGGGATATTATTACTTGGACAATCCACAATTGCGACATCTGGTTTCAGTTCATTAAGGATCAACGCTGTTTTGATAGCTTCTAAGTTATTGAGATTTGTAGTCTTAGAATTCACTGCCTCATCAATCTCTGCAGGTTCAACAATAATCAGTTTGTATGCTTTGACGATATGTTTAATCGACTCAAACAATGCTTCTCTTTTTCTTTCAGTAAGGAGCTTAGAATCTTTTACACCTATTTCTATAAGCTTAGCTAAAGCATCTTCTTCTACAACAACTCCACACATAACTAAAGGGCCTATGACTGGGCCACGTCCAGCTTCGTCGCATCCGAGAATAAGTGTCATAAATAGTTTTATTTTATAGAGAAATATAAAGCTTTCCTAAGACAGATGGAACACATCTTCAGCAGTTCCGTGCAATATCTTTTCTTGAACATCAGAATCCAACTTTTCTATATTTTCTCGTTCAGCTGCAATAAATTCTTCATAGCTACTCGTCATCTGCACCTTAAGATCCTCATGCTGAACATCCGTTCCAATCATAACTCTATCTAGAAGTGAGGCATCTGGGAGCTGTGATGCCAAGCTTTCAGGTTCACAATACAAATTGTCATACTTCTTCATAAGGTCTTCATCACATCTATGCGCAGTAATAAAGATGGTATTTGGGTTTTCTGCAAGGGCTTCTTCGTACTCTGCTTTGCCAGAATCACAATCCGTTTCATAACAAGAATCATAATGGAAAAAGATAGGAACATCATATTCTGCAGCAAGTGCATAAATTTCCATCATAGTTGGATCATTCATAGCTGTTGTTGTTTTCTTCACCTGGTTTCGTAAATCTAGTTCACCAATACCTTTCCATTTCCCCGTTTTTAATTGCTCTTCAACATAGGATGCTGCATCAGGATCAGCGGGATCAAAACCTGCAAGCATGGGGATGATGACATCCGGATACTTTTCATATGCTTCAAGCACCCATGCATCATGCTCTTCAG
>SICW01000011.1 GCA_009691355.1 Candidatus Woesearchaeota archaeon | reverse complement strand
TCGCATTTTTTACATTGAAAGATGCCTGCTGATAGCCTTTTTGCAGCGCTTCTAGAACAGTATGGACATTTTTGAGCGACTTTTTGACCTTGTTCGACGGTGAGAACTTTTGATTTTGTTCGTTTTCCGTAACGTGCACCAAAACGTGCAACAGAACCTAATTTTTTTGTTTTCATGTGAACCCTCTAGAGATGTGTTTTTTTAGGATTTTCTTAGCTATATAAAGCTTTCGGGGCTATTTCTCTCTATGGCCAGCCTTCTAAGCAGTGAAGTGTCCATTTACTTTCTCGTGCTTCTATTCTTTCTGCTAGTGTAATTACTTTAAGAAAATCATCATGTGTGACTTGTGTAACCATGAGATAAAGATTTTTCTCTTTTTTTAAATGGTTTTATATAAAAAAGTGAGAATGCTCGGATTTGAACCGAGATGACCAGGTCCCAAACCTGGAGTACTAACCAAGTTATACTACATTCCCGTTAGTGAGAAATTTGAGTAATTTAAATAGCTATCGCTCGTGAGGTATTGTCATGTCTAAGAGGCTTATTCCTTAGAATGGTTTAAAGTGGATTTTAGCAATGATAAAACCTAAAAGTATTTGTTCATGTATGGGAGCTGGTCATCTATTGCAGGATCCTCAGTATAGAGACATCTTATTTTTTCAACTTGCAGATTTTTCTCCTATAAGAACACTTCTTTGTGACTATTGAACTTTCTTTTTAATGTAGGTCATAACAATTCCTTGTTTAAGGTATTTCTTTTGTAGGTTTATTGGAATGGATTCGAAGTCTTTCACTACTTTTCTACAGCTTTTTTCTTCGCAGGCACAACGCATAGTCCATCCTGTATCAACACTTGTAGAGTAATCCCAAGTAATTTCTTCTTCAACAGATATATCCTTAATTGCTATAAGGAATGTATCTCTTGATATCCCTGTGTTTGGGTTGCAAGAATGATTTACTAAAACTCCTGGTTCTTGAAAATCAATGTAGAGGTCATCATCAATTTGCAAAGCATTTGCTGCTTCTTTATCGGATCTTTTATCTACTTCTTTTTGTGTGATTATAGGGCCAGTAATCGTGATAATCGTTTCTCCTTTAGAAATATTCCTTGTTGCAAAAATTCCACGACCAAAGCGGCAGTTCTTGATAGTATATGACATTTATATGAGGAAGAAAAAAAGGGTTTATTATTTTTTCGCTGCAGGTTTTGCTGCTGCTTTTGCGGCTGGAGCTTTGCCTGCTGCTGCAGGAGCTGCCTTTGTACCTGCTGCTGGAGCTGCTCCAGCTGCTGGTGCTGCTTTCTTTGCTACAGCGGCTGCATCTTTTTCTTTCTTCGCAGCATCCATCTTTGCAAGCTCTCCGGAGAATTTCTTCTGTACTTCTGCTAGTTGCTCAGCAAGCTGGGTTTTCTTTTCAGCAGAGACGTCCGTTTTTTCAGATTGAATAAGTTTATCGTAAGTTCCTTTATCCACTTCGAAATTGATACCTTTTGCACTCTTTCCTTCAACGAGAACTCCCATTGCGTTACAAGAGCCAATAATAGTTTTTACTGCAGCTTTTAAGGATCCTGCAGAAAGAGAATCTTGTTTCATCTTTGCAATTTTAATGATACTTTCAATAGCAAGATTTCCTACTTTAAGTTTATTTGGAATTCCTGAGCCGTTTTTTATATTTAGCTCTTTGATAATAAGGCCAGAAGCTGGTGGTGTACCCACAGTAATTTCAAATGCTTTTGTTTCTGTATCAACGATAACTTTAATTGGCACTTTCATACCTGCAAATGCAGCTGTTTTTTTGTTGATCTCTACAATAACTTGTCCAATATTTACTTTGAGAGGACCAAGTGCAGGACCCAAAGGTGGAGCAGCTGAAGCTTTTCCTCCTTCTACCAATGCATCTACAGTTTCTTTTGCCATTGTTGTTGTGAGAAAAACTAGGGCTTTATAAGGTTTTTGGCCTTCTGAAAATCTTTCGTTTTTTTTGGAGGAGTCTTTATGAATTCAATTTAGGACTTTATTTTAAGAGAATCTTTTTTATTTCTTTTAAAGTTTGTCTCTCTGATATTGTTATTGAGAAGAAGAAAGTTCTTCCTCGGTTGCGTTTTCTCTTCTGATAACTTTTACTGAGTCCAATTTTAATGTTAATGGAATTGGAATTGCTGTTTCTAGAAGTTCTAGGACTACTTCCTCTTTTTGTATATCGATACGAACGACCTTTGCCTTTTCTCGTTTGAAAGGGCCAGTAATAATTTCAACGATATCGTTCTTTTGAATATTTACTTGGATTTTGACTTGCTCAAGCATTCCTTCGATTTCTTTGTATTCTACGGGTTTAGGAAGAAGACCTTTTGCATAGGGAATACCTGTAAAACTTTCTTCTGCAGCTTGACGATCTTTGGCTTCAATGAAAATATATCCTCTCATTCCGTGAGCGCGAATAATTGCATAGACTTCTAGCTTTTTCTTCTGTGCATTTGATCCAATAAAATCAATTACTTGATCTTCTCTATTTGCTGTTGTTCGTAAAACAAAAATTTGTGTTTCCATTGTTATCGTATTCCTGTAAGAGCACCAATCATAGAGATAATAAAACCTAATGCACCAATGAGGAGGATACCAATTCCTGTCACTTTCACAATGGCTTTATATTCTTCTGTGGATGGTTTCTTTGTGATCTGTAAGACCCTTCTACACTCTTTTACAAAACTTTTGAACTTCACCCAGTATTCACTAAGTTTTTGTTTCATTGTGTAAAAAAGAAGAATGCTCCTATTTAAAGGTTTGGGTTATTAAAAAAATTCTATCCCTAAATCTTGTGCAATCTGTTTGCTCCCTTTTGGATTCTTCCCTTTCTTTCCAAATATTTGTGGACTTTTCACACCAGTGACGATAAGGAGAACTTTTAAGGCTGTTCCAAGATCTTCAGAAATTTGTGCTCCCCAAATAATTCGTGCTTCTTCATCCAGCTTTTTTGAGATTGTTTCTACGACATGCCGTGCTTCTTCTAAAGTCATGTCTTGACCGCCACAAACATTGATTAAGGCACCGGATGCACCAGCAATGTCTACATCAAGCAAAGGATTGTTAATTGCTTTATCCACAGCTTCCATTGCACGGTTTTCTCCATCAGATTCACCAATACCAATCATGGATACTCCTGCATTTCCCATGACTGCACGAATATCTGCAAAATCTAAATTGACAAGGCCAGTTTTTGTGACGAGTTCCGCGATTCCTTTTACTGCGTTTGTGAGAATTTCATCTGCAACTTTAAATGCTGTTTGCAGAGGTAAATCTGGAGCAAGTTCTAAGAGTTTGTCATTAGGAATAACAATGAGAGTATCTGCATATTTTTCTAGGCGTTCTAGACCATACATTGCGTTTTCAAATCTTCTTGCACCTTCCATTTCAAAAGGAATGGTGACAATAGCAATAGTGAGTGCACCAGATTTTTTTGCAATCTCTGCAACTACTGGAGCTGAGCCTGTACCTGTCCCACCACCAAGTCCACAAGTAATAAAGACCATGTCTGAGCCACTAATTTTGGATCTAATTTCTGATTCTGATTCACGAGCAGCTTCTTCTCCTACTTGGGGAATGCTTCCTGCACCAAGGCCTTGCGTGAGTTCTTTTCCAATGAGAATTTTTACATCTGCATTTGTGTATAAAAGATCTTGTGCATCTGTGTTAATGGCAATGGTTTCTGTTCCAGTAATTCCGATATCTGCCATTCTATTAATAGAATTGTTTCCCCCGCCACCACAGCCAATAACTTTTAATTTGGATCTTTGACGTGAAAGGATTGCTTCCAGCTCTTCATCAATTGCATTTACCTTTTTTCTTTTTTCTAAAGGGTCATTGCTTCGTTCAGATGCTTGCCTAAAGATGCTGTCCATAAGACTTAGAAGAGAAAAATTGGATTTATAAGAACATCTATAGTTTAGTGGCTATGTAATCTTTTTGAGATAATTCATTTAAGCTATTTTAGAATAGTTGTGCTATTTTTTGGGTTGTTCAATTACAAGAGCCTTAAGTTCAGGAATACGCTTTTTGAGTTCTGTTTCAAGCATAGCCTGCATTTCTAGCGGAAATGGCGCAGTAAGGATAATTGTTCCTTCTTTTTCTTGGATTTGTGGATTATGCAAGTGAAAGTTGAGTTCCATAAATCCTGAGACTTTCTCTTTTAAAGATTCTACTTTCTTTGTAATGGTTATTTTGTAATGTAAGGTACGGCCAGCAAGAGGATGATTAAAGTCTACTAAAGCTCTTCCACCTGAAACAGATTTGATCACTCCGGTGTATTGGTCAATTTCTACGCGTAATCCTGGAACGGGGTTTACTTTTTGTTCTTTGAATTTGTTTGCAGGGATCATTTGTAAAAGGCTTGGATCCTTTTTTCCAAAGCCTTGTTCAGGTTGAATAATGATTTCTTCGTTTTTTCCTATTTCTTTGTTTATAAGAAAATCATCTAAGCCTGGTACAATGTCTCTTTGTCCAATACAGATCATTGTACGTTCATGAATATGTCCGTCCATTCCTTCTTTTTTTGCTGTTTCTTTGTCGTTTAGGTCAAAGATAGAACCATCATCTAAACGGCCTACATATTTGATTTCTACAAAGTCGCCTTTTTGTACGTTCATAGACTTTAGAAATAATTTCGGATTTATTAAACTATTGTTAGAAGTTGATAATGCATATAAGTGTTGTATCTTTTTTTCTCTTTATGGATTGGAGAGATAAATTAGACCCTACGCTTAAAGAACATTTTAATGATCTTCTTAAGAAAGTACATTCTGAAAAAGAAGCGTACACTTCTGCACAACATATTTCTCAAGCTCAATTGTGGTGTGCAATTGCAGTACTCATGAAGGAAGTGTCTGATTTGCAATTGCAGGTGAAGTCTTTAGAGAAACATATCAGAGTAAAGCCGAATAGTTCTTTAAAAAATGCTCTAGATAAACTTTAAAAGTAGAGAATAAATTCTTTTTTACTATGGCTCCTTATGACCTTGCCAGAATTTCGAAGAAGTAGAATACGAGCAATTCAATAGTTTTTCCCAAAAGCTTTATATATCCCCAGTTTTTCTTTCTCTTTCTATGGGAGAAATTAAGCCTATTGATGCAGTAGAAGCAAAACCTGGTAGGTATGTTATTTTCGATGGAGTAGCATGTGTTGTGAAAAGTATGGAAATATCACGGCCAGGAAAACACGGTCACGCGAAATGTCGTATTGAAGCAATTAGTATTAAAGATGATAAAAAAATAATTAAGATTATGCCTGGACATGATAGGATAGAATCACCAGTTATTGAAAAAAAGACTGCACAAGTTCTTTCTGTGCATGGAAACATGGCAAATGTGATGGATATGGGCTCATTTGAGACATTTGATATTAAAATCCCTGATGAATTAAAAGAGAAAGTACAAGAAGGAGTTCAGGTACAATATTGGGTGGTTCTTGATGAAAGAATTGTACAAGATATTGCAAAAGGATAAACATGGCAAAATTTGAAGCAACAATGAATCGATTATATCGAAGGATATTCGTTTGCAAGAAATGTAAATCTAAAATACGTACTGATGCTGCTCGAGTAACTGCAGGTACTACAAAATGTAGAACTTGTGGTGGCAAGTCTTTTCGAGTGATTAAGAGTAAGAGTAAAGCAGCTTAATCTTAAGATTATTAGGTAAAGGGTGTAAAAAAGATGGTGAACTGGGACTTTGTTACATTAGTTATTTTCTTTGTTATCCTTTTAGCTTTGTATTTTCGTTATAAAGATAAATTTGTGACGCAAGGCATTATTGTTATGTATAAGACGAAATGGGGCTTAAATCTCATGGATCGTTTGGCAAAGCCTTATCCTCGACTTCTTACTTTTGTTTCGACTATTGGGGTATTTGTTGGATTTCTTGGTATGGGGTACTTGTTGTATTTCCTTGTGACTGCAACATGGCAGCTTATTTTTATTGCTGGTACTGAACCTGTGCTTGCTCCAGTATTACCTGGTGTGCAGATTCCAGGTGCGCCACACTTATCTTTTTGGCATTGGATCCTAGCTATCTTTATTGCGGCAGGAATACATGAGTTTTCTCATGGGCTTATTGCACGTTTACACAAAGTTCCGATTCATAGTTCTGGATTTGCTTTTTTCGGGCCTCTCCCTGCAGCTTTTGTTGAACCGGATGAAAAAATTCTTTCTAAGAAGACGGCTTTGCAACAAATGGCTATCTTTGCTGCTGGGCCTTTTTCTAATATTCTTTTAGGTGTCTTTCTGTTTTTAGTGCTCTTCTTTTTGATTGCTCCTTTATCAAATACACTTTATGAAGAGAATGGTATTATTGTTACACAAACACTTGAAGGGTATCCTGTAAATCTTTCTGGGCTTGATGCTCCATTTACCATTTATACGATTAATGAAATAGATACTCTTGGTGTCTTTGCTTTTGAGAATGTTACAAAGGATCTTGAGCCTGGTGATACTGTTACTTTAGGTACAGATAAAGGCGATTATACTCTCACTCTTGTGGGAAATCCTGAAAATGGTAGCAAGGCTTTCTTTGGTGTTTCTGGGTTTCAACAGGATATTTCTTTGAAAGAAGAATATTCTTACTTGCGTTCATTTACTGGAATCTTTGATTGGACGAAACTTCTTCTGGTCTGGTTATTCCTGATTAGTGTGGGTGTAGGATTGTTTAACCTTCTTCCTTTAGGGCCAGTAGATGGTGGAAGAATGTTTTATACCTTGATGCTTGTCATTACGAAAAAAGAAAATCTTGCAAAAAATATTCTCCTTGTAAGTTCTCTCTTTTGTTTGGCATTAATTCTCATTAATATGCTCCCTTGGCTTGAGAAACTGTTTAGTTGGATTTGGAGTGGCTTTGTTTTATTGATTGGCCTTTTTTAGAATCATAATTCTTCTTGTTAATGAACCATGGACAAATTCTTCTGTTTGCCATGTTACGAGATATTTTGTTTGTATTTTAATGGTATTTGGAGACATGAGAACAACTGTATCCACAAAAGAGTAGACATGTTCTAAGAATTCTTTGTAAAGTGTTTCTACGTCTTCTTTTTTTGTAGATGCACGTCTTCCATAGGGAGGGTCGCACACAATTGCTTTGCATTTGACTTTCTCTGTTCGTGCATCAGCAATAGACACTTTTGCTTTACATTCATACTTTTCAAAATTCTGCTTTGCAGCACGAATCATCATTGGATCAATGTCCGTGCCTATTGCTTTTAATCCTATAAGCGATGCTTCTAAAAGAATGCCTCCAGTGCCACAGAAAGGGTCCCAAATTGTTCCTTTTTTTACGCCCGAGAGATTTACGATAGCCCGTGCAAGTTTTGGTTTTAAAGATATAGGAAAGAAGCCTGGACGAAGGTCTGGACGTCGTTTTTGAAACTTTTCTTCACGTTGATAGAGTTTCTTTCCACAAATGATGTGATCTTCTATGTAGTAAAACCAGAACTCTGATTTAGCATTCATACTTACTTTAGGATTTTTTATTGCGTACCAGATGATTGGCGCAAGCTCTTTTTCTTTTGCAGTGATATTTGAACGAATACAGAAGTTTTCTTTGTAGTATTTTTGCCAGTTGACTTTAGGGATTTTGGTATCTATGAAGATTTCTTCTAAAACTAGATTTGTATATGCTAAACGGGAGTAGTCAAAGTTTGCTTTGCAGATGAGAAGGTTGCCTATGAGTTTGTGTGTTTTGGGTTTTGCTAAGGACAGTACTTCTTGTTGTGCTAGGGCAAGATTATCACGAGATAGTTCAAAGATCATTTTATTTTTTTCATAAAGCCAAATAATGCCATAAGCTCCCTTTTTGATAAATTACTTTTTCCAATGACGTTTTTCCAGAGTGTGCGTTGTGTTCTTTTTTTGTATTCTGTTGTAAATGTTAAACACTCCATTTTCTCATCAATTAAAGCGAGAAGTCTTTCTTTGTCTTCTTTTTTTGCGGGTTTAATGTGTTGGCCAATTTTCTCTTTTTTTGATGCCTTGAATAATTCATAGAGAAGAATAGTTGTCGCATGGGAGACATTCATTGTGGGATATTTCTTTGATGTAGGAATAGATACAACGATGTCACAGGCCTTTAATTCTTCGTTTCTCATTCCGTCCGCTTCTCTTCCAATAACTAAGCCAACGTTTCCTTTCAGATCCATTTGTGCAAGCGCTTCTGGCGTAATAGGTGTTCTTATGAGGTTATAATCTGTTCCTAGAATTGCGGTTGTTCCAATGAGTGTGTCATATTTTAGTTCTTTGACTATCTTCGCTTTTTGAAGGATTTCTTTTGCATGTGTTGCACGATCAAGCGCTTCTTTGTCTAAATGACTGCATTTAGGATTGAGAAGAACAAGATTTTCAAATTCAAAATTTTTCATTGTTCGTGCAATGGCGCCAAGATTTCCTGGTGTTTGTGATTCTATGCAAATAATATCCATAGGTTTTTTCGAGTGAGAAAAGCTTTATAAGGCTTGCTAGAAGTGAAGGGCAATAGCATCAATGGATCCGAGAGAAGCAATAGCTTGTTTCTCTGCACTTGAAGTGTCTTTCCAATCTTTAGCTAGCCAGGAGTAATCTAACCCTGGTGCTTTCCTTTTGACTCTTTCTAGGAAATTTTCTACTGGATCTTCATCCATGACTTTGGGATCTCCCCTTGTTGTACAGACTTCATCATCAAAGCTATTACTTATTTCCAGAGTTCTTTTTTTTGTTTGTCCTATAATAACCATAGTTCTTGCTTTTCTTTCAAGCTCACTTCCCATATATAGCCCAAACCTTATACATTGCTCTTTTAAATTCGTGAGGCTATCAAAATTTTCTTCACCAACAAAACCAGAAAAACACTCTGAGACCATGAGGAGTGTTCCTCCATTTTTCACTGCTTTTCCTATTTCTTCCATTTTTCTTTCTTTTTCAATAATAATATTATCATCAAAATTCCTCT
This sequence comes from Candidatus Woesearchaeota archaeon, assembly GCA_009691355.1. Taxonomy (GTDB): domain Archaea; phylum Nanobdellota; class Nanobdellia; order SCGC-AAA011-G17; family GW2011-AR17; genus JAGVZZ01. The sequence goes on along the minus strand of SICW01000011.1, from coordinate 7,424 downwards.
TGCTTATAGCATAACAATAAGGAACATTATTCCAGGATCCCCATAAATATACTAAATCAAATTGTTTCCCCCTAAGTTCACTTTGGGCTTCATTTAAGAATCCCACTTCTCCTAAATATTCTTCTATTCTTCTTCTTGTATGGACTTTTCTGGGATGAAAGTCCTCTCTTCTTGTTCTTTTTTCTTTTTCTTCTATAAATCGTCTTTCCCCTACTAGAGACAGTGTTGAAACGTTTGCACCTTGACTAGCATATGCTTCTGAAGGAAGGAGGTTTCTTCCGGGTCCAATCTCAAGACATTCTCTTGGAGAAATTTTCAAAATATCATTTAAGTCTCTGCAAACAGTCCTCACATTTTTTTCTTTTTTATAGACTCTTGGAAATCCTACCTCTCTGCTACCGTCATCTTCAAAATATTGAAATGGATTTCCTGTATTTTCATCAATAACTTCTATTTGCATAAACTTTCGTTTAGGCTCATATTTAAAAAGGTTTTCATCTTCTCTAAAACTATGTTTGTTGATGTCCATACACACCTTACGGATAAAGCATTTGATGTTGATAGAAAGGATGTTATAGAACGATCTGGGTGCATTGCTTTAGTAAATAATGGGTATACTATTCAGGATAATAGAGAAACCATTGCTCTTGCAAAGAAATTTCCTTTAGTAAAGATAGCTTTAGGATTACATCCTAGTGAGACAGCTGTTCTTTCTCAGAAAGAGATTGATGCAGAGATAGATTGGATTAGTAAGCAGAAATGTATAGCTATTGGAGAGATTGGTTTAGATTTTACCTATGAAGGACAAGAAAAACAGATTGTTTCTTTTCGAAAATTGATTGAGCTTGCATTAAAGAAAGACATTCCCATGATTATTCATTCTCGAAAGGCTGAGAAGGAAGTCTTAGATGTCCTTGAAGAGATGAAAGCAAAGAAAGTTATCTTGCATTGTTTCTCTGGAAAGGTAAAACTGGTTGAACGTGCAGAAAAGTTAGGATACACATTTTCTGTTCCTCCCATTGTGAATCATTCTCAACAGTTTCAGGATCTTGTGAAGAAAGTATCTATTACGAAATTACTGACTGAAACGGATGCACCATTTCTCTCTCCTAAAAAAGGTGAACGAAATGAGCCTGCATATGTACAGATTAGTGTCAAGAAAATTGCAGAACTGAAAGGAATGGATCCTAAAGAAGTAGAAAATTCTATTTTTGCAAATTATCAAAGATTATTTTTTTAACCGTTGTCATCATAGACTTCTTCTTCAGTATCTAAGAGAATATTCTTTTGGTCTTTTTTCTCTCTAAAGGTTCTTGGTACATACACTTTCTCTTTGGTTAAAGGGTTTTCTTCTGTGTAATACATTGCGGTTGCTACAGTCCCTGGTGTAGGTGTAAAGACTTGCGTTAAGTTGACATAGAGGTCTTCTTTTTCACAGAATCTTCGGAGATCTTCCATGTCTTGTCTTGTCGTTCCTGGATGAGCTGCAATGAAATACGGAACGAGGTGTTTTTTTGACTTTTGTTCTTTGTTTACTTGTTTATAGAATTGAATAAACTCTTTAAACGCTTCTGGATTTGATTTGTTCATTTGTTTCAGTACATGAGGAGAAAGATGTTCAGGGGCAATTTTTAGTCGTGTGATAAACTTCATCATTTTTCTAAACATATCTTTTTGATCAAGAATAATGTCATGACGAATTGCAGATCGTAATTCTAAGCGTGTGTCTTTGTATTTTTTTTGTAATTCTTCTACACCCTCTAAAATCGGAACAAGGTCTTTACTAATTTTTCTATATTTACAGCCTACACACTGTTGATTGCAGTATTTTGGCTTGTTGTATACAGTTATTTCTTCGTTAATAACTGGTGAATGAATTTTTTCTGGTGTATCATAGAGTGCACAGTAGGAACCATACATGTTTAATGTTGGTAAAGTTAAGTCATTAATTTTTTTCACCCCTTGTTTATATAAGGATTCTATCTCTCGGAGAATGCTTTCTTTACTTCTTTTTGCCACTTCTTTTCCTTGTACAAGAGGAATAACACAGAAGGTACAGGAGCCCCAACAGCCTCGACCAATGACTACAGAGTTGTCTAGTTTGCCTAACATTTCTTGTTGAAATTCAATATTCTTTGTTTCAGGGTGGAGTTCTCTTCTAAAAGGAAGTTCATAGACCAAATCTAGTTCCTTTTCTTGTAATGTATGAGAAGATCGATTATGTTGAATGATACCAAGACCACAGGCTTCTGTAAAAGGTGCTTCTGGAAGAAGAAAGTGCATTCTTGTTAATAGATTAAAATTCTTTTTCTCTTTGACACAATCTTCAAATGAGGGAAGCTTTCGTATTTCTGTATTTAGTTCTGTTTTTTTAATCCTAAATGCAATACCATCAATGGTCTTTAAGTCTAGAGTAGTTCGTATTTTTTCAAAATCCGTTCCTTTTTCTTCACGTTTTGCAGTTTTCATTCTCTCTAAAAGGTTAAGAATAGATCTATCGCCATTTCCAAAAATAAGAAGGTCTGCTTTTGTATCATTTAGAATCCCTCGTCTAAGTTCATTGGTTCTGTAATCAAAATGTGTAAATCTACGGAGCGTTGCTTCTACACCACCAAGCACGGTCATACAGCCTTTGTAAGCTTCTTTTATCTTCTGTGTATACACCATAAGTGCACGTTCTGGAACGAGTACATTCTCTCGCTTATGCAACATGGGGGTGTAATTTGCAAGCATAGAATCTAACAAACCAGAAGAGATACAGAAAAAATATCGAGGTTTGCCACAGGCTTTGTAATCTTCGTCTTTCAAAGGTTGAGGGATAATTCCTACACGATAGCCCTTTTTATTTATAAGCCGAGCGATAATAGAAACACCATTTAATGGATGGTCATAATAGGGATCACCAGTAATAAAAACTACATCGAAGCCAGAAAAATTACTATAATATTCTGTTCCTTCGTTCCATGTGGTCGGGAGGAAACCCTTATTCATGCTCTATTTCGGGTTTATGAGACTATATAAACTTATTGACTGGAAGCTGGAATACTTAGAAGTATGTTTTGTACTGTTGGAGAAATGGCCATTTCTGAAAGTTGTTCTAGTGGGATAAAGGCGATTTCACTATATTCTTGCGGTTCACCAATTTTTGGTTCTGGTTTAGAAGAGATTTTTCCCAAAAACCATGTTCCGTGGTAGAGTTTTCCTTTATGTTCAAATTCTTGTTCTTGGTATAGTGAAAGGATTTCTACATCACAACACGTTTCTTCTTTCATTTCTCTTATTGCGGTTTGTTGCGGAGTTTCATGTGCTTCTATTGTTCCTCCAGGAATTTCAAACCAATTGTTACTTTTCTTTCTTATAAGAAGAACTTTATTTTTTTCGATGATAATGCATCCAGCAATTTTTTTAGTAAACATTTAGGGTTTGACACAGGAAGGATTTATAAACTCCTGGTTAAAGAATATTTGAACTGAAACAGAATCTTTTTATTCTTTGCCTTCTTCTTTTTGTTTATGAAATTATGGCTCGCACCTTTGGAAGGAGTAAGTGATTGTGCCTTTCGTACACTTTGTTATCAGTATGGAGCAGATCTTACCTTTACTGAAATGATACGTGTAGATGGCCTTGTCAAGAGAAATAAGTCTACTTTAGCTTTGCTGGATTTGAAAAATGATACACCTACGGGAGTGCAACTGCTTGCGGTGAAGCCAGAAATTTTAAAAAAATTTGTTCAGGAATTTTTTTCTTATTCTATTGATCCGGTTTGTTTTAATTTGAATTTGGGTTGTCCTAGCCCTGATGTTGTTGTCCAAGGTGGGGGAGCTGCACTTATCAAAAGAACAAAAAGAGTTGCAGAGCTTGTTGAGATACTGAAGAAATTAAATTATCCTGTTTCTGTAAAAATACGTTTAGGTTTAAATGCTCTTGAAAAAGAAAAAAAAGTTTATCTTTCTCTATTGAAAGAAGTTGATGCTGATGCATTTATTATTCATGCACGACATGCACGACAAAAGTCCTTTGAAGCTGCTGATTGGACAATTTTTGAAGAGTGTCTTGCTACCGAAAAAAAGATTATCCCTAATGGGGATATTTCTACAGCAGAGGATATTCTCTTTTTTAAAAAAATGGGAATAAAGGAAATTATGATTGGAAGAGCTGCTGTGCGGAACCCATCTATCTTTCAATTGTTAAAAGGTGGAAAGGGAGAATCTACAGGTCTTGTTACAAAGAAGTATATCTCTCTTGCAGAGAAATATCCTTCTTCTCCTAAATTTAGAGAAAATGTGCTTTCCTATTTGGGTAAAGAAGTGCATAGTAAGAAATGGTTGATGTAACCCATAAGCTATTTAAAGTCCTTCGTTCTCTTTTGCTTTATGGATTACAAAGGGTTTGGGTTTAAGGCTGGTCTAGAAATTCATCAACAAATTGAAAGTCATAAACTTTTTTGTTTTTGTCCTTCTCTTGTGAATGATGATCATGAGCCTGATATCTTTTTTGAACGAAAATTACGTGCTGCAGCTGGTGAAACCGGAATTATTGATAAGGCTGCACAGTATGAGATGAATAAAGAAAAGTTGTATAAGTACGAGGCATGTTCTACGTCTTCTTGTCTTGTTGAGTTTGATGAAGAACCTCCACATCCTGTTAATATGCATGCATTGCATGTCGCTTTAGAAGTTTCTTTACTACTGCATGGAAAGATTGTTGATGAAATACATTTTATGAGAAAAACGGTTGTTGATGGAAGTAATGTTTCTGGATTTCAACGTACGGCGTTGATTGCTACTGATGGATATATTGAAACTTCAAAAGGAAAAGTGGCTATTCCTACGATCTGTTTAGAAGAAGAAGCAGCAAAGAAAGTTGAAGCACATGAACATGTTGTACAGTTTCGTTTAGATCGTTTAGGTGTTGCTCTTGTGGAGATAGCTACAGATGCAACGATTCAAGATCCAGAACATGCAAAGGAAACAGCATCCCTTTTAGGTATGATCCTTCGAAGTACGGGAAAGGTTAAGCGAGGCATTGGTACGATTCGACAGGATGTGAATGTGTCTATTGCAGGACATCCACGTGTAGAAATTAAAGGTTTTCAAGAATTACGATCTATGCCTAAAGTTATTGAAGAAGAATTGAAACGACAAATTGCGGAAAAGAATGGTGTTGCCCATGTACGTAAAGCTAATGTTGATGGAACGTCTACCTTTTTACGGCCTATGCCTGGGGCAGCACGAATGTATCCAGAGACGGATATTCCAGTTATTTCTGTTTCCAAGGAGATGATTGATTCTATTATTCTTCCAGAGCTTTTAGATAAAAAAGCATTGCGTTATGAAAAGGAATATGATTTGCCTTGCGACCTTGCACGAATGCTTGTTGCGGATGATATTGATTTCTCTTCTTATCTGAAGTTTGAACATATTGAAAAGAAATTTCTTGCTCATGTGCTGGTGAATACTCCTAAGGAAATTCAAAAACGATATAATCTTGATGCTAGTGTTCTTACCGATATGCAGTATAGAGAGGTCTTCGCATATTTAGACCAAGGATTGATTTCTAAAGAAGCTGTGCTTGATATTCTTGTGGAAATTCTTCAAGGGAAAAAAATTGATATCCATAGGTATAAAACTGTTGATGACAAGACACTAGAGAAAGAATTGAAAGTATTAGTTCAAGAAAATAAAGGTGCTCCAATGAATGCTCTTATGGGTGAAGCAATGAAGAAGTATCGTGGAAAGGTTGATGGGCAGAAAATAATGGAACTGCTAAAAAAACTAACTTCTTAACAAGGGTACAAAAGATTATTCTAAAGAGTTGAAGCAGATTGTTTTAGATGAAAAATGGCTTTTAAATATCCTTCGTTCTGTACGTGCATTAGATTTACCTGATTGGTATCTTGCTGCTGGTGTTATTCGTAATACTGTTTGGGATGTTCTTCACGGTTATAAGAAAAGAACGAAACTGAATGATATTGATTTGGTGTATTTTGATCCTAAGAAAAAGGGAGGTGAAAAGGAGATTGAAGAAAAACTCCATAAACTTTATCCAAAGTATACCTTTGAAGTTGTGAATCAAGCAATGGTTCATGAGATATATACTCTGAAACCTGCAGTAAAGAGTGCTTGTGGTGGTATTGCTACTTTTGTAGAGACTCCTACCTGTGTTGGAGTGCGATTAGAAGATGATGATTCCTTACTTGTTTGTGCACCTTATGGTTTAGAAGATCTTTTTACCTTTCATGTACAAAAAGTCTCTCTTCCTTTTATTTCTGAAGAACTCTTTACTCAGAGGGTTACAAAGAAGAATTGGAAAAAAATCTTGCCTAAACTGGTTATTTTCTAGATTTCTTTTTGGATTTTAGAATGATGTATACAACTAATAGAACTGAGAATAATAGATAAAATAATATTGCTGGTTCTCCAACATAGGTTTGCACTGGAAGGTTTCCAAAGAGGGTGTTATATTGGTTTATACTTAGTGAGCCAGTGTCTATATTGAGCATCCATGATGTCCCTTTTGCTATGCTTATGTCAAGATAGAATGTTTTTTGTACCAGAGGGTAAAGCCATGCTGGTCCAGGCATGGATAGATCTAGGATTAAGTGAGAGAGACCATAATAGAATGCAACCCAGAATGCAACTCTGTTCTTCCAAATAAGATAGGCTATTCCTGCCAAAACAAGTACAAAGAAAAGATTGTGAAAGGTAAAACGATGAATACCAATAAAGGAGTCCAGATCAATAATCCACACAATAGGTACAAGACTAAATACATATTTTTTGTCTATATTTGGAAAGAGTGCAAGAAGAAATGCAAGAGGAATGAGTGCGTGCACAAAGGGTTCCATACTTCTTTTCTTCTTTTTTTCTTTTTAAAGTTTATGTCTTTGTTTGGGTTAAAAAATTCTTCAACCAAGGCTATTTAAACTGTTCCTTTTTGAAACAAGCTTATGTCCTTGATTACACAGTTGTTTCGAAGAAGACCCATTAGTCCAGTAGAAATACCTCACTCTGAAGTGCTTAGTTCGGTTCTTATTCCTTCAGGGCATGGTGGACGGTTTATACGACCTGCACAAATGGAAGCTTTTTTTGCACCTTATATGGAATATCTTACAGCGTCTTTAGAAGAAATATATGGAATTTCAAGTATTGCACGAAGACAAAGAATGGAAGGTGGAGTAAATACTCCTCTTTTTATTGATACTCCTTCTTTACATGTACAATATAGGTTTTCTCCTTTAGAAATATCAGATGCTAGTCCAAGTACATTTTATGGTGAGTTACGAATAAAACAACCTAAGGTTGAGCTTCGTAATGCAGGAAGACTTCATAGAAGACTTCTTGATGCACATCCGGGGCAAGGATTTACTTTTAGTTATTGTGCAGGTGATGAGCCTGGCTTTCAAATCTTTTTAACGAAGGGTG
>SICW01000010.1 GCA_009691355.1 Candidatus Woesearchaeota archaeon | reverse complement strand
GTACAGCAGAAAACACCACAGCACTCACTTTTCCAGGATGAGAAAACTTCACAATTTTCTTCGTGGGATGCACATTCACATCAACTCCACCTGTATGCAAATGAAGAACAGCAACAGGATGTTTATTCACAAAAAGGAGACTTTTGTATGCCTCATAAAGGCCTGTACTTATTTCTTCACTATACACAAGCCTTCCATTCACAAAAAGAGCTTGCATATTTTTATCCTTACGCACAAGCGAAGGCTTAGAAACGTAGCCATCAAGAGAAATATTACCTTCACTATACTTCAAAGTAAGCATATCATTGGTAATAGTAAAACCCCATACCTGACCAATTCTTTCTAGTGGATCCTTTGACTGAACATCAAAGATGAGTTTTCCATACATACGTAAACGTACAGCAACAGGAATACCTAAAGCAAACTTTTCTAAAAAACCAACAATACGTTCATCCTCTAAACCATCAAGAAACTTTCTTCGTACGGGGGTATTAAAAAAAAGATCCCTAACTTCAACAACAGTCCCCCGAGGACAAGCTTGTGCATGAAAGGTTTTGACACGTCCCCCTTCAACATGAAGTTCATAGCCCTCTAACATCTCTTGAGTTTTACTTAAAATACGAAACGAAGAAATAGCAGCAATACTAGAAAGTGCCTCTCCACGAAAACCAAAACTCGAAACATGTTCCAAATCTTCAAAGGAAGTAATCTTACTTGTTGCATGTCGTAAAACACTCAATTCAAGATCTTCCTTACTCATCCCATTTCCATCATCAACAATACGAATGCAATTCTCAGAAATTTCAACAACAATATGACTTGCACCTGCATCCACCGCATTCTCTACAAGCTCCTTAACCACATTTGCAGGCCTGTCTATTACCTCTCCTGCAGCAATTTTATTAATCAGTTTCTCATCTAGAATATGGATCATACAACAAGGAAGAAAAAACAGATTAAAAAGGATATACATACTCAAACATAATGTTAATAAAGAGAGTATCTTCAAGGAAAAAGATGTTAACGATCCCAGAAATCAAAGAAAAGATTGAAAAAGGCCTTCCTGGTGCAAAAGTAGAGATAAAAGACCCCAGAAGGGACGGTGTACACCTAAAAGCTATCGTCATCTATAAAGGATTTAAAGACAAATCTCTTGTAGAACAACACCAAATGGTCTACGCAACGTTAAAAGAAGAATTAAAGGAAGAGCTTCATGCTTTAGGCCTAGAAACATATGAGGAATAAAATGGATGAAAAAATAAAAAAACGTATTGAAGACATGATTCACAAGAATAAGATCTTTATCTTTATGAAAGGAAGTCCAGATGCACCAGAATGCGGTTTTTCTATGAAAGTGGCAAATATTCTCAAAGACCTTCATGTAGAGTTTGGCTATTTTAACATTTTTGAAGATGAAGAAATCCGCCAAGGAGTTAAGGAATATGCGAACTGGCCAACCATTCCCCAAGTATACATCAATGGAAAGTTTGTTGGCGGTGCAGATATCATGGAGCAGTTATACAATTCTGGAAAGTTAAAGAAATTAATAGAAGAATAAATTTATTAAGGAAAACAAACAAAGAATATTTGTGGTTGCATTCTTTTCAAAGAGTAAAAAAGAGCAAGAGCTTACAGTTAGTTCTATAACAAATACACTTCTTATTGAAATAGATGAAAGAAACTTTGATGAAAGGGAGCGAAAGAATATTCCCTGTATAATTAAAGCTAGGGATATGATCACTATTTCAGGAGGTACCACACCATATGTTTTGAGTCATGGAACAATAGAAGAAGGGTATCTCCAGGAACTAAGAACAGAAAAAGGTATACAATTCTCAGAACAAAATATTTCAGAGTTATTATTTACAATAGCTCTTTCATTCTTATTAGACCTTCTTGAAAAAGGAATAAAACAAACAAAAATGAGAATATTTGTAAGAGACCAAAGCTACAAAGAAAAAGTCACAGAAGTGTCTGTAAACTTAGAGCATGTACAAGAGCGTATGAAAAAGGCAGAAAAGATAGACTGCGAAGGTATCATTCTAGAAGTAGATGAAAAGAAAAAGATTATAGTAAAGTTTAGCCCAGAACTTGCAATTACAACATTGCACTATAGTCCAAGAATAACTCTATCATTTGAAGACCAACTAGGAATAAAGAATATAGAATTAGACACACACTATATGGCGAAAGAAGAGAAATGGGGAACCTACCATTTTTATACAAATACCATAAATACAACATTTAGTAATGAAGAAAACATAAGGAATAAAAAAAGTAATCAAGGAAAAGCAACATTAATTATTCAAAGCAAGGGAAATATCATAATCAGAAATTTTACTATTGATCTTGGACAAATAAAGAGAACACTTCTGAGATTAGAGACAGATAAGAAGGATTTTAGAACATTTACAGAAGAAGACCTTATTACAGTGCATATGACCAAGAAAGTAGACTGGAAAAAAATAGTAGAATCAAAAGTATTTGGACCAAGAGTGATGTATGCAACAGCATGGAGACCCAGTATCCATCTCACCTTAAATCATGTTGTTGTTCCACACGGGGCAGCACCAGAAGGTTGGAAAGATGCAGATACAGCTATACTTATGCCATTCAAAGAATTAAAAAATCTAAACGAAAAAGTATTTTATGGGGGACCAACAGTTGACGTCTCTTTTTTTGCATATGTGAAACTTCCAAAATCAACAAAGATCATAGATAGAAAAGAAGGAGAAGTATGGGATGAATATGTTGAGAGGATTAACGAAAAAATGAGAGAAATGGGCTATAAAGTCATAGGTGGAGGGGAATGGGGTTGGGATGAAAACCAGATTGAGGTTTGTAAATGGCTAACAGAGATATCTACAAAAAATAACTGGCCAACAACAGCACCACATTTTTATACACCTATAGGAAAAATAGAAAACCAAATTGCAGCAGAAAAATTTGACGGAATACTTATCAGAGATATGAACCCAACACAAGGAAATAAACTTTTTCGAAAAGTACTATTAAAAAGAATAGAAGAATGGGAACCAAATCTCTGGCAAAAATATGGCATACATTTTAGAGCATGGAGCAACTTTTGGGAGAAGAAATTAAAATAATCGTTTCTGCTCTTCCAACTTCTTCGCTTGTATCTTATCTAACTTGTCTTTATCTTCAAGTTCAGCTTGTACTTCTCGTGCACGAGTAACAACTTCTTCAGGTAAACCGGCTAATTGAGCAACATAAATCCCAAAACTTTTATCAGTCCCCCCTTCGAGTAATTTTCGTAAAAAAATGATCTCATCCTTTTCTTCCTTTACAGCAATATTATAATTTCGAATATGTTCAAAACTGTTTGTCAATTTATTCAACACATGGTAATGAGTAGCAAAAAGAGTTTTTGCCTTCACCTTAGAATACAAATACTCCACAACAGCCCAAGCAATAGACACACCATCATAGGTACTTGTTCCACGTCCAATTTCATCAAGAAGTATAAGACTTCGAGAAGTGGCATTATTCAAAATATTTGCAGTCTCATTCATCTCTACCATAAAAGTACTTTGTCCGGAAACAAGATCATCATACGCACCGATACGCGTGAACACTCTATCAACAATACCAATACGTGCACCTTTCGCAGGAACAAAACATCCCATCTGAGCAAGAATGACAAGCAAAGCCACTTGTTTCATATAACAACTCTTTCCAGCAAAATTAGGTCCAGTAATAATCATAATTTCAAAGTCATGGAGCTTTGTATCATTAGGAACATAAGAACAGGAAAGCTCAACAACAGGATGCCTCCCATCAATGATTTCTAAGACAGAAGAAGTATCCATAAGGGGGCGTATATAGTTATTCTCCATACTCACATCTGCAAAAGAACAAAGGGTATCAATCTCTGCAATTTTTTGAGAAGTAATTTGAATAATTTCGGTAAACTGTTTCACTTCTTCAATAACTTTCAAAAATAGCTCATACTCTAATTCACCAATTTTTTCTTGAGCAGTGAGTATTTTCTCTTCTTCACGTTTCAAATCTTCCGTCACAAATCGTTCATAGTTCGCAAGTGTTTGTTTACGTATAAAATCTTGAGGCACTTGACTTAACTGAGAACTCGAAATTTCAAAATAATATCCAAACACTCTATTGTAACCTATACGAAGATTCTTTATCCCCGTTCTTTCTCGTTCTTTCACTTCCAGAGACGAAAGAAACTGTTTACTATTCTTGCGTATAGAATGCAGCTCTAATAAGTGAGAATCATACTCTAACTGAATAATCCCTCCTTCTTTCAAGGCAGCAGGAGCATCTTCACGCAAGGATTTTTCTAGGAGAGTAATCAGTGCATCAAACCCAGAAAAAGAGGAAAGCTCACCAAAAAATTCTAATTGAATACCCTTAACAAGAACTAAAGACTGTCTCAAAGAAACAAGATCTCGTCCATTCGCTCGATCAAGATTTACTTTCCCAATAATACGTTCAATATCACCAATATGCTTCAAAATTTTCTTCAACTGTTCTTTCTGCATAAGATGTTTCATTAGATATTCTACTCTATCTTGGCGAAGAGTAAGTGTAGACACATCTAATAAAGGTTCTAACAACCACTTTCGTAACAACCGAGAACCCATTGCTGTCTGTGTTTTATCCAAAATAGAAATAAGCGAGCCTTTACTTCCACCATCACGTACATTTGCAAAAAGTTCTAGATTTCGAACAGCAATAGTATCCAGAATCATATGGCTTTGTTTTTCTCGGAGAGAAATGCGTTTAATATGGGACAGAGAATGCATCTGCGTATCTAAAAGGTACGAAAGTAAGGCTCCTGCAGCACGAACACGCATATCATCTTTTCGTAATCCAAAACTTTCTAAAGACAACAAATGAAAATGTTCTGTAAGTGTTCGATACGAATGATCTTGAGAAAAGAATCTATCTTCCACTTGAGAAAGAAATAATCCTCGTTGTTGCAATTGCGCAATCAACTCTTTATTCACAAAAAGACTTGAGGGAATAACACACTCATCTACGATAGCAAAATCAATACCTTCACTAACAAAAAATTCCCCTGTAGAAACATCACAAAAGGCAGAATATAAAATCTCTCCATATGCATACAAACCCATAATAAAAGAATTACTTTGAGATTGTTGTTCTAAAAGTGTTCCAGGTGTAACAATGCGTACAATACCACGTTTCACAAGTCCTTTTGCTTTCTTTGGGTCTTCTAATTGTTCACAAATCGCAATTTTATATCCCCTTTTTACAAATCGAATAAGATAGGGTTCTAATGCATGATAAGGAATACCCGCAAGAGGAGCTTTCTTTTCATGCTTCCCTCGAGAAGTCAAAGTAATTTCTAACTCTTTAGAAGCAAGAATAGCATCCTCATAAAACATTTCATAAAAATCTCCCATACGAAACATAATCACACAATCAGGATACTCTTTCTTCAGTTCCACATACTGTTTCATTGCAGGCGTAAGATTTTCTGGATCCATAGAAAAAAGAACTAAAGTTGAATTTAAAAGAATTTAGTTACTTTTCTACAGGTGATCTTATCTTCCAACCATCTAAAGAAAATCCGCCCATATTAGAATGGACATAGAAAGTTAATTTTTCATAATGTTTGAGCATTTCAAAAGGAGATCTTAATGAAAGACATTCCTTAAAAATAGAAACAAATTCTGTATCAGGAAAAGGACTTAATAAGTATTTTTTCAATGTAAAAGAATCTGTAAGGACAGAATAAGTCTTATCAGTACTAGACAAAGGAAAACGAAGGAATTTTGCATAAGTTTCAAAAATTTCCCGCAAAGAGTTATAATAGACATAGTAAAAATCAGGAGTATTTTTAGAATAAAGATCTCTAAGGTTGTCCTCCTTATCCCACAAAGAATATTTTTGTAATTCTAATGAAACTTTACCTACAGAAGGAAAAGATTTTTTCTTAAATTTCAAAGCTAACTCTTGGAGTTTTTTTAATTCACCTTTTTTATCAAAAAGAATTTTACCTGTAATAAACATATTTGGTGAATGATAATTGCCACTCTCGAAATCATCCTTAAAGTAATTTAGAATTTGTTTAGGAGGATTAGCAAAATACTCAATAAGATAACCATTAACATAAACATTTCCTCGTTCTCTCCAAGAAGTTTTGTGTGAAAGAATTATATGGAGATCAATATCTGAATGTTCACTCGGCTTTCCTGTAACATAACTCCCACAAACAAGAGCACCAATAACCTTTTTTTTAGTTTTCCAAGATTCTAAGAAAATATCTACAGCTTCCTACCAATCACCCTTCTTTTTCATAATTGATTATACCTTCTTAATAACTTTCTTACCCATATACTTCTGTAAAACTTTAGGAATAGCAATACTTCCATCTTTCTGCTGATAATGTTCAACAATAGCAACTAACGCTCGTGAAGTAGCAAGCGCAGTATTATTCAACGTATGCACAATCTCTTTTCCCTCTTTAGTTTCATATTTAATATTCAGATTTCTTGCTTGATAGTCTGTACAATTAGAAAGAGATGCAACCTCACCATAGGCTTCTGTCGTTGGCCTCCATACCTCTACATCTGCACTTCGTGCTTTCCAAACTGCTAAGTCACCAGTACAAAGCTCAACAACCCTATAAGGTAACTTAAGAGCTTGAAAGATTCCTTCTGTATTTTTCAGTAATTCATCATACATTTTCCAAGAATCTTCTTTGGAACAAAAAATAAATTGCTCTATCTTGTTAAACTGGTGTGTTCTCCACAACCCTTTCTCATTAATTCCATGTGCACCAATTTCCTTTCTAAAACACATTGTATAAGAAAAGTATTTTTTAGGCAGATCAGTAAGAACTTGTTCAGTGTGCATTCCCAAGAGAGAAAATTCACTTGTCCCAATCATACAAGTATCTTCCCCTTCAAGAGAGTATATACTTTGCTCAAAAGCCTTCTGATCTATTCCTGCAAAAAGAATTTCTTTCTTCAGCATAAGAGGAGGTTCAATATAGATATATTTTTTCTTATTCATATAATCTATCACAAAATGAATCAATGCTTGATTAAGAAGTGCAAAATCTCCTTTCAAATAATAAAAGCCACTTCCAGTCGCTCGTGCAGACGCATCAAAATCCACAGCATCTAAAGCCTCAAGAATTTCCACGTGATTTTTCACAGGGAAAGAAAACTTTGGAAGCTTACCCCACTTCTTTATTTCAACGTTATCTTTATCAGAAGCACCATAAGGCACTTTTTCATGGATAAGATTAGGTAAAGTCTTCAAAAGTTCTTGTACCCTATTCTCAACGCAACCATATTCTTCTTCCTTCTTCTTCACTTCTTCAGGAAGCTCTTTAACTTTCTTCAAAAGAGCATCAATACTCTTTCCAGCCTTTCGCAGTACGTTTACTTCTTGAGAAAGAACGTTTTTTTGTGCTCGTAAACCATCTAGCTCACCCTTAAGAGTTCTAAGCTGTTTATCTTTTTCAACCAATTCCTTGAACTGTGTGTGTAATTCTGGCCTTTTCATACGAGAATACGCTTTTTCAAAGAGTTCTGGTTTGTCTCTAATCAATTTTATGTCAAGCATAGGGAAAAAAAGCAATTCAAACTTTAAAAATATTGTTATCTCCTATGAGAGAAACCACTCGAGAATAGCTACAAGCAAATGCTTAAATACAACATTCATATTACGCACTATATCTTAGAAAAAGCGGGTGAACAGGGAGAAAAAAATGCCAAAAAAAGGAAAAGAAATTTTTGAGGTTTTCTTTCGAAGAAAGCCAGCAATGATTTTAGTCGCACTTAGACAAAACACAAAAAACAAATATGGTTCTGTTCTAGCAAAAGAAGTTGATTGCACCTATTCACATGCAGTAAAGATTCTACAAGAAATGGAAAAATCTCATTTAGTCAGTTTCCAAAAAAATGGAAGAATTAAAACCATTGAATTAACGGAAGCAGGCAACAGAGTTGCTGAACATATAGAAAAGATTAAAACCCTATTGTAAATCTTTTTCTTAATTATTTTTATTTTATTTATTCTTCATATACAAAAACCATTTAAAGAGATACACAAAAAGAAAACCTATGAGTGACCCCTTCAAAAAGGTAGTTTTTCTCGCAGATGAATTTTCTCAAGGATTAGCAAAAAGTACCTACCAGGCATTAGAACAATATAATAAACTCAAACGCAGAAGAATTCCCGGTGGAATACGCCCATTCTATGACGGAGATTTACGAGTCGTCACACAAAGAAATGGGGAAATTACTCCAGAAGTATTAACCACAGTAAGAGGAAGGCATGTCTATGTTTTCATTAGTCCTATAATCAGTAATGGGGCACATCCAAAATATGAACCCAATATCCCTATAATACGAGCAGCACTTATTGCCGATGCATGTAGAGAAGCAGGAGCAGATAGAATCAACCTTGTCATGCCTCACTTGCCTTATTTAAGACAAGACAGAAGAACACACATAAAAGAAACAGGTGCAGAAAAAAGAGAACCAATATCTGCAAGAATAGCCTTGGAAATGCTCTATGCATCTGGATATTCTGGACTCATAACTGTTGACCCTCACTTTCAACAGTTTAAAGGATTTGTTCCACGAGGGATGTATGGAGAAGCACCCACAGCAAGAGTAGCATTTACAAGCTATATTCAAAAAACATTTAATCCGCAAGGAAACAAAAGAATTGGAGTAATCTCCCCAGATTTTGGTGGTGGCGAACGAGCAGAAATCGCTGCAAGAGACATGAGTGCAACGTTCTTAGCACTCTCCAGAAAAAGAAGGCCTAAAGCCGGAGTAATAGGCGATATGACTGTATTTTTAGAAGAAGGTACAAATCCGCAAGAAATTGATCTTGCAATCATTTACGATGACATTGCAGACTCCTGTGTAACAATGATCAAATGTACAGAAGCCACTAGAAAACTAGGCATAGAAAAGGTCATTGGTGTTGCAACACATCCTGTCTTTAGTGATGGTGCAATACAAAAAGTACAGGATGCTGATCTCGAGATGGTTGTTTCTAATGCAATACCTTTAGGTGGAAAACATAAAGGGATACATGTTGTAGATATTTCTATGATTTTAGGTGTAACACTTCATTGTATTACAACAGGACATGGTTCTTTAAGTAATGATATTTTTGATCCTGTAAGATATGCAGATCTTGAAAGAAGATTGAATACTTCATGAGGGATCTAGAAAATGATTTTCAAATATTCCAGAGTTATATAATCAAGAAAAGAAAGCGTACTAACTACTTCTGTTTCTCCCACCAATCATGATAAGGCAATAGCTCCCTAAGTTTTACAGATTTATTTTTATCTAAGATTATTTCAGTGGTATCAATATTCTTTTCATCTGTATCTTTCATAGCCTGCCGGCAAAAACCACAAGGAGGAATAACATAAAGAGTACCATCCTTATCTTTCCATGTTGCTACAATTTTCTTAATAACGTACTCTTTTCCGTCAGTAATCATTTTTGCAATAGCAACTCTTTCAGCACAATATCCATTAGAATTTACACCAACACAAACGCCGGTATAAATTTTTCCCTTTCCAGAAACTAAAGCGCAACCTACATCCCCAATAAGACCATCTTTAAGATTTTTAGAATGAATAACAGATGCAGCCTTTTGGATGAGTTGTTGATTAGTAGCCATAATCAATCTAAAGAAAAGGAATTAATAAACTTTCTTACTAAAACCACTTCGCTAACCCCTCTTGCTTCTCTTCTTCTTTCCCAAACACACTTTCAATTCTATCTCGTAATAACATAAGTGTCAGATTCAAATAGGGTGGTAAATGATACTTCACAGCTAAATCCACGGCTGGATCTAAATATTTTACAATGGATCCTTCAGAAATAGTAAAAATGAGTTTACCACCACACTTACAGTGCCCAGCTAGTGGTGGTCGCCTATAAATTTCATTGCATTTCACACAACGAAAAGTCTGTTGAGAAAACTTTCGCAAGTTCCCCTTAATATCCCGCAAAAAATGCCTTTCAATAACTAATTTTGCAACATCATGTTCATCTACCGCACGCAGTTTTCGTGCAACTTCCATTTGTCCCATAACTTTATCTTTCATAGTAGGAAGAATCTTATATGCACTACAAAGAACACCTGCATTAAAATTATCCGTATCATGGGTAAACATCATCCCTTCGTATTGTCCTTCTGTTCCAAGAGTATTTCCTAACTTGCGAATTTTCACATCCCAAGGATTCTTGTATTGCTGTGCTGCCTCATATAATTCTAATGGGTATCTATCAACAATATCCATATCAAACACCATATCATCTACTTCCGAAGGAATCAACTGTCCTGTGAGAACAAGAGGAGCATCCTGTGTAATTCCTCGTGTATTCGGCAAATATTTTTGTGAAAAATTAAGAAGTGTATCCATGAGCAACATACACCCGTTCTCATCACCATCACAATCTCTTCTCATAATGCTATGCAGCAAAGGATGCGCATAAAAGCCCTGCACCTTAGAAAAACCAACAATACGGCAGATTATCCCTGCAGAAGTATGCGGACTCATCGCAACAATCAAATGCCCAACGAGTTCCCTTCGAGACTTCAACTTGTAAAAAGGTTCTGTTCTATACAATTTCTCTAACAGTTCATCAATGAAACTTGCAACACGAAAAAGAATCTCATCTGCACCTTCTTCTGGACTTTCTGGACAAGAAGGCAAGATAACATCTTGTGCAAATAATTCCAAAACCTGGTTATCATCAACAAGTTCTTTACCATACACATCATGCGTATAGCTCAACTCTCGCAATCGTTCAACAGATGTACCTACCTCTTTAGGCTTAAAATGTGTACAGGGAAGCTCAGTCATATCATAGCGTACAGTTCCATCTTTATTCACACCCAAATTGTATTTAGCTCGAAGAATACCCTTGATGAGATGTTCAGGGATTTTTTCAACACTACTCATACCCCTCACACCTTTAATCAGATCAGGGTATTGACGTGAACCCATTCTCTCTAACGCTTTGTAAAAGTAATATTTACTATCAATAGAACGTAAAACACTTTCTTTTGCTTTCCCATGATAAGGACAAGTATCTTCATAAATCATTTTTGAACAAGTTTTACAATACCATTTTCGTTGTGTTTTATTCCCACAATTTTCACATATAGCAAGGACTGTTTCTTTAGAACAGTGTTCACAAAAATACACAGGGAACTGAGACGTTATCTTTCCAGCCTCTAATGCACTTTGAAAGCTCCGTAATCGCCCACCTTCATTTCCCACAGGAAACAACATATGTGGACTACCAATCATTTTCATCATCTTTGCTTTTTCTGGTCTTCCCATACGTGCACCAATAAAATACCCACATTTATCTTTGATCAAAAAAGAAGAAACAGAATTAACAAGCTCCAGAGTAGTTTCACCTTGGGGTTCCTTCTCAAAATGTCCTAAGTTCACAAGTAATGCTCGTGCAACATCTCCAGAAATAATAACATACTCACCAGGAACATTTCTATGGGCACACCCAATAAGTTCTAAAGACCGTTTTGCAGAAAAATCAGCAACAAGAATTTTATCATTCTCAATTACAGAACCCTTCAACACAGTATACAAATGGAGAAAGAGTTCTTTTTTCAAACCAGACCAGTAAAAAATGTATTTCGGATACAAAGGCACACCTAACTGAGAAAAAGCAACTGCCTGTTCAAAAGAAACAGAAGTCTGTAAGGGAAACGTATACAAAGCATCTAAATACTCTTTATCAAAAGAAGTTTGATCAAAAACTTTCTGTGCATAATACACCCACCATTCTTCAACAAACCCACAAGGAAGAAGTTTATGTGCCCTGTTTTGAAAGTCACCCCAATTAATAAGCAAATCACCTAAATAAATGATTTCATCAATTTCTCGTAAATATTTTTCAGCTTCCTCATAGCTTTGCAACTGCAACACATCCCCACTCTTCAAACGAACAATAGGCCCTTCAATAGTGTCACATACATTAAGCGTAGTAGACTTCCCTGGTCTTTCTGTCTTAAACTGCGTTCCTACCGCAATAAACCTATCAACAGCAACCATAGTTGCAGGATGCACACAATCAGAAGAAAATCCAGAAACCCTCCCTCTGCCATAGCTCAAACGAAACCCACCATGCCGTAAAGGATAGGTAAAAACGGGTCTTCCTGCAACAATATCCTTAATAAAGGTCGTATCCGGACTTACTTTTTCAGTCCCCACAACACCTGTTGTATCAACTTTCGCTCCTCGTGCTTTGATCTCTTTTTGCAACTTCACAAACTCTTCCATAAAATTCCATTGCTCAAGACCCATATCCTTCCCCCAAATTGCAAGCTGTTTCCACACTTTAGGGGCTTTCAAAGACAAACACTCAGCAGTAACCAAACAAAAACCATTACTAATTTTATTCGAAACCCTTCTATCTAAATCCTTAAAGTTGCTTACATCAAATTTTTCAGAGGGGTCTCCATCAATCTGTACAGGAAGATGCTGCACAAGAAAGGTAGTTTCCTCTTCAGAAGGAAAATATTGTAAGTTAGTAACACGTTCATGATAATCACAAAGTTCTGTATATGCTCGTTTGACTTCTTTTTCACTAGGATCATACGTAGCATATCCCATTTTTTTTCGAATATAATCCGCAATGAGAACCGAAACAGAAGCACCAGTTCCACCTGCACTTCGAATAGGGCCACCATAAAGAAGAGCAAAGTACTCTTGACCATTGTCTTTTCTTTTTCGTATCTGAATTTCAATAAACCCCTCTAATGGGGAAGAAACTACCCCCACAGTAGCATAGGCAAATCCAACTCGTATTCCTATTTCAATTGCTTTTTTCTTCGTATCAAAAGAACAAAATTTTTGTTGTGCAACTTCATCTGCAATAACAAGTGCAACCCTCCAATCCTGACTTCCATACTGTTGTTCCAATTGTTGAATACGTTCTGGAATCCCTTTCCCAAGCACTTCCGGAGCAACAGAAGCAATAAGACCCTCTACTCTCTCGGCCATATTTCTCGCAAGCGGAATTTTTACTTTAAGATCTGGATCAAACCCTAAAGTTTTGGTTTTATTAGCAATATCATAACACAGGAGAATATCTTTTTGAAGAGAAGCAAAAATCTGTTCAACCCGAGGACTATAAGGTGCCACAAAAAGCAAACATTCTTATTCTTTTAATTACTTTTCTAGAATGGAAATATAGAGATTAGACCAAACAAAATACAAAAAGCTTAAAATATGAGCATGTATTTTTAAAAAACATGAAAAAATTATTTACCCTATTTTTATTACTCATCCTTGCAGGATGTAGCGCACCTCAAGTAGAACTACAAGAAGTAACAAAAGAATCAGTGATTACAGAAATACCAGATGTCGTAGAAGAAGTAATGGTAGAAGAGCCTATAGAAGAAGACACGCCTCCATACTATTACTTTTTTGAAGGAGAATCAAAAGAAATTCTTGGATCTACAATTACTCTCCTAGAAGTTAATTCAGGTCCAGAAGTAGAACTAACTATTAATGGAGAAGATGCGACCATAAAAAATACCAAAAATGAGGAAATAATTGGAGATTTAAAGGTAGTTATTGATTCTGTGACTTATTCTTATAATGAAGAAAACATACAAGAAAGATCCGCAATACTCAAGGTAGAAGAGTTAGACCTTGGGAATAATGAATATATTATTCGAAAAGGAGACATAACAACTGTAGGTTCAAAGGACATTATCCTTGAAGAAAGCAGAGGTAGTAATGTTATTATAGTAACAGTAAACGATAAGGGCAGAATTTCAGGATATACAGAAGAAATTAAACGAGGAGAATCCATATATATCTATGGTATTACTGTAACAAATCTAAAGAACTACTATAATGACGAGCAATATGCCTGGGTTATTATAGAATAATTTCATTTTTTATTATTTCTTCTTCTTTTCTAAAATCCATAACCGTAACCTGCCTAGTCTTAAGATTAATAATAGGGCTTTTTGCCCAAGTAATGTTTGTATGGCCTAATTTTTCTTGAAACGCAGTTTTATACTGAAAAGAACAACATCCTATAAGTGTAACATTCTTGTATGTAGTTATTTTCACATCATGGTGAATATGCCCAGAAACAAAAAAATCAGGAACCCTTTCAATAACAAGTGGGTCTCTTTCCGGATCTGGAATATACAATGTAGAAACATGTGTGGGTGCAATATGCCTCTTTTTCAGAGCAAACTGCATCATTGCATCACTAGCATCATAAGACCCAGCCTTACGCAAAAACTCAACATTGTTCATGTAATAATCAAAACAGTACCCGTGATACATAAGAATATCAAAAGTATTGTGTATACGCACCATCGAAGGATTTGTCACAAAAGTAATATTTTTTAGTTTATACAAAGAACGAGCAAACTCTTTACTTAAGGGAGGCTGTGGTTCAGAAAGTCGAAGTGCATCATGATTCCCTCCACAAACAACAATTTTAATATCATCTCGAAGAGAACCCAAATAAACGGCTAAAGCATCATATTGCCCATAAATATCATCTATATACAATTCCTTTTCTTGCCCAGGATAAATTCCAACCCCATCAATAAGATCCCCACTAATAACCAAATATTTTACTTTTCGTGCAAGCTCTTTTTGTTCTTCCGTGCCATAAAGAAGGTTAAGCCAATCAATAAAATGCTCAAACTCCTCTTTGGCAAACATTTTACTTCCCACATGAAGATCAGAAATAAAACAAACACAAACATCATCCTGTATGCGTTTGTACTCTTTAATAGGAATATCCGGAAAAATTATCTCCTTTGCATAAACCATACTATCCCCCATAGTACCAATAACACCAATAACTTCATCCAAAACAATTTCGTCCATAAGGGCAATAAGCTCTACATTTTTACTCCCAATAAGAACTTTAATAATCCCTGTAGGGTCTTCTAGCTCTAAAATATAATGCCCATTCTTTGTTTGATCCTTAGCATATACAAACCCCAGGAGCGCAACGGGTTCTTTCTGGCTTTTTGTAAAAGCCTTATTTATAGAAATGGCAGTTTGTAATTCCGGCCTTTGAAGAAGAATTTTTTTAAGTGATGCATATCGCATACGCATATACCCTACAAAATCTTTCACTTCTCTTTTTTTAGGCTTATCATTATAGATATCAATAACTTCTATTTTTGTAGGTTGTATAAGAGGAGTTTGTACAATCTGGGCTTTAGTCTGAAAAATATCCTGGACCATATCTTCGGTAAGAAGACTCGTGCTTTGAGACCGTTGAAAATTTTTATGAGCATCTAAAAAAGAATCATAATCAAAACTATCAGGGAATTTTTTAAGAATATCTGGAGTAATCATATAGTTTCGTTCAAAAAAAAACTGAACTAACTTTTGTTTTGTCATATACCCAGTGCCTCATTAAGCAAACTTTCTAATTTGGGAATAGAAGAGTTAGGTATACCTAAACCAATTTGTCGTGTTCTCCCATAACGTCCTTTACTAATAACTTTTGCATTAATGATGCCTAACATATCTAATTCAGCAATAATATCTGAAATTCTCCTTTGGGTGAGTGGCCGTATCTTCGCTTTTGTACAAAACTCTTTATATAATTCATAAATATCACCCGTAAACATAGGCCTATTTCCCGCGGCTTTCGCAGTACCAAATATTGCTAACAAAGTTACTTGAGACTGTTTAGGCTGACTTGTAATAATTTCATGAACTCTATCCTTCTCAATTTTTTCTTCAGCTTCATCTAAAGAGCCAATTTCAATTTTAATTTGATTATTTCTCTCAGCTAATTCACCAGCAACACGAAGCAATTCCAAAGCTCTTCGTGCATCTCCATGCTCCCGAGCGGCATATGCAGCACACTTTTCAAGAACTCCTTCAGCAACAACCCCTTTACGAAAGGCTTTGTCAGAACGTTCTTTTAGTATTGCTTGAAGCTGGATTGCATTATAAGGGGGAAAGACCAATTCCTCTTCAGAAAGAGAGCTTTTTACTCGAGGGTCTAAATAATTGGTAAACATAAGATCGTTAGATATTCCAATAATTGAAATTTGACTTTGTTTGAGTTCAGAGTTAAGACGTGTAAGACTGTAAAGAATTTGATCTCCTGATCGAGATACAAGTTGGTCTATTTCATCTAGTATAATAACCATAAGAATTTTCTGCTTTTCTAAAACTTCTAAAAATATTTTGTAGACTTCATCAGTAGGAAGTCCAGTTGGGGGTATATTTGTTTCAAGAAAACGTGCAAGTTCTGCAATGAGCCTATATTCTGTGTCAGCAACTCGTTTAAGTTTACAATTAAGATAAAATATTTTGACAGGAAGATTATTCTTCGTTGCTATTTGTGTCATACTTTCAGTAACGTGTTTAACAGTAACAGTCTTGCCGCTTCCTGTTTTCCCATAAATGAACATATTAGAAGGTTTCTCTACTCGTAAAGCAGGAGCAAGAATACCAGCTACTTTCTGAATCTGATCTTCTCTATGGTGTAAAGTCTCTGGTATATAATTAGACTGAAGAACTTTTTTATCTAAAAATAAAGGCTCTCGCTTGAGATAGTCCTCAAAGTAATTATTCAACCCCTTTTCCATCTTTCCCCCTTTAAAATAAAGCTTATTAAGTATTCTCATTCCCTGAAATGAAGACACAGTCCTCTATTTCCTATGGAACTTTTTCTAATAGTAAATAATCCATCATGGCCAAGCTCCCTTTATAAAAGTACCCCCTTACTTCCCATAGAAAGAAAAAGAAGGAGCTAAACTAAA